>DAHXNF010000060.1 GCA_027366585.1 Thermoplasmatales archaeon
CCCCGGACATTTATGCTTTCTCCTTCAACTTGGCAAGCCGCTTCTCGTATCCGTCAAAAATATCGGAAACGCATTTGCCAAAATTCCAGTTGTGGGAGTCCATTGACATGGTTATCCTGCCTGAAAGAAGCCTGGTCCTGACCGAATACTTCGTCTTTCCCTCAGTTTTGTACTTCTGGACATTGATGTTGAGCGTTCCGTTCTTGTGGCCGGTAAGCTTGTGATATCTTGTAAGGAATTTATCTGCAAGAAAATATGTAATTTCATACAGATCTTCCTCACCCGGCTCAAGGCCGCTTATATTTACAAGCATTCCTTCGCTGTTGGTGGATCCGCCTATAAAGTTTATGATCGTGTTCATTTCCACGATGCCGGTTAGCTTGTTTTCATCGTCCACTATGGGGGTTATGTGAACATGACTGTCAGTCATCAGCGATGCAGACTTTTCCAATGGCGCATCCTCTTTCAGGGCCTGCAGATCCGTCAGGAGGGAAGAGCAGACTATGTTGACCGGCTCCTTCGTTGAGGTAAACTGGCCGAACTTGATGCCTTTCTTTCTTCCGACCATTTCTCTTGTCGCATCCTCCATCTTCAGTATTCCCGTGTACCGGCCGGAATCATCAATCAGGGGGATCTCGGTCAGGTCCGCTGTGCGCATCATTTCTATTGCCGTGTTCACACTATCACTCTCATGAACCATGTCAGGGTCAGAAATCATCAGATCACTGCAGCTAAGATTCCTTATGTTGAAAAGCTCATTGAGGTGTTTTATAATATCCGTCCTCGATACAATACCTATAATTTTATCCTTCTTCAGGACCGGAAGCGCAAGAAGACCGCTTTCAATCAGGCTCTTTGCGACAGATTCCACACTCTCATCCTCTGAGAGACCGGGGGAAGGAACCGTGAAATGAACGACCTTGGCATTTGGCTGTATGCTGTGCCGCTTTAATATTTCCCTGTATGTCAGGACACCGATGTATCTTCCGTCCCTTAAGATCGGGATCGTTTGGATGGTATTATCGCGCATCTTCGCGATTGCTTCGGTAATAACAGTGTTTTCGTCCATGGTGATTACGTTCTTGGTCATAATTTCATTAGCCTTCATATTCTACCTCCAGAATTCAATTTTTAGCAGCGATACTAAATCTGCAACACGCTCTAAAACATTGTTACCTGCCCACGCCTCTGAGATGAGGGTAGCAATACTATCCATGTCTGAGAATCCCATCCTTGATATTTCGGAGGTTCCGACCCTGCCGTCACGATCCAGGATGATGCCATTATCTTCCATCTTCTTCGAGAATTTAATAAAATTCAGATCCTTTGAAGGCGATAACAGCACCTGGTGTGATTTCGAATACCATGGCGAAAAACGAACGGGAATGCCATGTTCGTTCAGCGCATGTCCTAGGCTGAATGAATTCTTCTCAACTAGGGCAGCATAGCTCTTTCCATGCTTCAGCATTTCTTCTGCCGCTATCCCGAGTGCTGCGACCCTGTTCGGATGCATGTTATCCATCGTCATCCAAGTAAGATTCTTCTCAAAGCTTTCTTCCAGATCGGAATCATTTGTAAGAATCAGGCCTCCCTGCGGGCCGAAGAAGGATTTATGCGTGGAACCAACGAGGACATCTGATTTTACGGACGCATCCGGCTGGAATTTCCCGCCGGCGATGAGGCCCATTACATGCGAACCGTCATACAGGATCCTGGATCCAGCAGGATCGGCAATTTCTGTTATCCTTGCCATGTCATATGGCCTTACGAACGCGGATTGACCAAGGACAATCAGGTTTGGTCTCCTCCTCTTCGCTGCAGACGCGAATGCATCATAATCAATTTCCTGCACATCCGGCTTAAAGGGAATGTTTTCCATTCTCAGGGACAGCATTTCCGGAATATAGGCATCCAGGTATCCTGGATAACCGCCGCCTTCTGGACCAATTGAATAAACAGTGTCACCTTTTTCTGTAAGTGATTTGATTGCAGCTATGACTGCAATGTGCCCGCCGATAGGGCGGATCTCTGCATGCTTCACATGAAACAGTTTCTCGACGTTCTTTTTCGCATCATTGAAGATCTGCTCAAAAATTGATGCTCCTCCGTACGAATTGTTTCCATCCTCCATTACATGGGAATACCTCGAAGCAAGATCGCTTGACAGAGCTTCCTTGACGTCCGGGCTAACCCTGTTCTCCGAAGCCTGCAAATTAAGTGTCTGCATACGATAAACGTCGTATTTTCTAACAAGATCAATTATACTAGCCAAATACATTCCGCCTTCTGTTTTAATGAGTATTACCAGCAACGAATAAAGATAAGCAGTCGCCGGATCTCTTGGGCACTATTCTTCCGGACGCGAATGCAGGAAAAGCGTAATGTAGGGCTCCATCGCCTGAAGGAGCTTGTTTCTTGCCTTGTTAACGTGCTCCTGCATTGTAGACTTTGAAATATCATGAGATCGCGCCAGGTCTTCGATCTTGGCCCTTCTTGGTGACGAGAACATTCCCATCACTATTGCGTCCCTGAGGTACTTGAGCTGTATAAGAGACAATTTCCCCAGTATATCCGAGAGGGAAATGCTGTATATCTCCCTCAGGGAATCGGGCCGAAGTGTTTTCTTCTTTACGACCTGCACGGTTCCATTTTTTTGTGCAGCCAGATAGAACCTGTTTGCGTCTTGATCTGAAAAGGAAACCAGCCGGAGGATTTCCTCGCCTCCCATGTAAACTGCAGGTGCTTCCCACATGAGGTTCATGGATTCAGCCAGCCTGATGGTTGAGTTATACGTGGTGCATCTGCAGGAAATTGCAGATTCACTGTGCTTTTCTACAAGTTCAGAGGAAAGTAGATTGCTGTCGATTGCTTTTGTAACCTCCTTAAGTCTTGAGCCCGCTTTCTGTATATCTTCCTTCTTTCCATACATTTCAACATAATCAATGACAGAACTGCACCACCTGAAAACAGTCAGATCCGGGAACTCCCGGGAAAGTTCGCAGAATGGCGTACTGTTGCTGAATTTCAACTCTATTTCATCCATACTACCGTCCTAGAACGGTGGCAAGTATAACTACTTTACATGAATCATTAGTTGATAACTATGGTAGAACTGATAGTTGAACATGCGTGGAAGAGAGAGAACAGCGAAAAAGTAATGAAAGTTGTTGGGGATATTATAGGCATGCAGAAAAGCCGAACCCTGCCAGAAGGATTTACCCTGAAATCTGTCCTTGTACTGAAGGACCAGAATAAGGCAATCTGCAACTGGGAAGCACCGGATGCGGTTTCGCTCAAGAATCTGGTGGGAAAGGTCAACCCTCCGACAGATCACACGGTGACCGAAGCAGTGCGGGCATTTTAAAGCTCACATAAGAGGCTCTGAACTTTCATGAAAGAAAGAACATACTACCTGGACGGGGAGGAGAAATTTGGCGCATTCTCGTCCAGGTTTTATTCATTTTTCTCCGGTCTATCCAACTGGAAATATTACAGGGCGATTGTCTCATCTATAGGAAAATATAACCCAGCTTCCGTGCTTGACGTAGGCTGCGGTCCCGGTGATCTCCTAATCAAGCTTGGTAAATCGATGCGAAGCACGTTACTATACGGAGTGGATCCGTCTGCGAGCATGGTCAGGATCGCACAGCGCAAAATCAATAAGAACAATCTCGGCAGGCAGATAACGGTAAGGAACGGTAGCAGCCGCGATGTGCCTTTTGATCTAAAATTCGATCTGATAATCAGCACTTTTTCATTTCATCACTGGAGTAAACAGGCAGAATCTGTTGAATACCTGTCACATTACCTTTCGCCGGGAGGGAGAATATTGATATTTGACCTCGACTCAGAAAGTTGTCCAGGAAGACTGCCAATGCTCAAGAAGCATTCCATCTCAACCAGGGATTCCGGGAAATTTTCTATCAGCTTGCTGGATCTGAAATTTGATAAGATGGACGATGTAGGCCTCATTAAGTTGACATTCACCAAACAGGCAGCAAACAATGCTGCCGCAGCGGATTCCTGAAATTACCCGAGCCCTGCTAACCAGATCAGCCATCCAGTGTCCTCCGCAAAATCATCTGTTCGCATTCATGGTTTCAGGAGTCATGGCAGGTGTATAGTTAGAAGATAAAGCAGGGCAGAAAGGAAACCAAATGTAAGTACAAGGTAACCTTGCAAGAATCTGAGGCTGAGATGAGGAGCTTTCACAATTATTGAAGCTCCGACCAATCCACCAAGCACTGCTCCCAAGACCAATGGTGGCGCAAACTCGAGGTTTATTCCGCCTGACAGGTAGAAATGAAAACCGGCTCCTGCTATTGTGATTGGAAGTGTAGCCGCAATCACGGTTGCAATTGCAGTCCTTGCATCGATCCTCTTTATTGCTGTGAGATAGGTTCCCATCATTCCGCCTATCCCTATGCCTATGAAACCTGAAACAGTGCCAGCAAGCAAAGAGACAATGCCTGTTCTGCTGTTAACAGCGGACTGAACATCTTTTTTTGGCAAGGATTCCCTGCGCTGCTTATTGGATGAATATACCGAAAAGAGTCCCAGGCTTATCAATATCACCGAGAAGGCTCCCTTGAAGGTATTTGCTGAAACGTAATCAGTGATTACCGACCCAATCACGGCGGTGATCACTCCAATAGGCGCAATAATATACAAGAGGCTCTTGTCAACAAGTTTTCTTCTGATATCCTGGATGAATCCAACCAGCGTGCTGAAGACCAGGGTTAACAGGCTCAACCCGGCTGCATCCAGGGGATCAAAGGAAAAACCGAAGACGAGGAGAAGGACAATCATGACTCCTCCGCCAACGCCAGAAATGTTGCCTATAACGCCTACAAGAAAAGCAAGTGCAAAAATGGCTATCAACAACAGAAGCTGCATTGTAAGGTTATCGCAACACAATACTAAAACCCAGAGACCGGAGCATGCACTGGTTCTTCATCTTGGGGGATTTATTGCACTCCGACCGGACGGTTCTTCATGCATATCCTGATCCTTTCAGTAAGCGACATGCTAGTTTATGTAAGCGAAAATGATCAGTTACCCGATGAATCACGACAATTCAATCGAGGGAATGCTTTCTGAAGCTCTTCCCATGATTACCGGCACGAGGATTCTCGATGTCGGTACTGGCTTCGGAACCGTTGTAACCAAGCTATTGAGTAATCCGATGATAAAGGTGACATCGGTCGATCCGGAAGCATGGGCATTTGATCGCCTCAAAACATCCTATTCCGCGGAGATCAGGACGGGTCGCTTAAAATTGGTCAAGAAAAAGATAGAGCACCTGGATATGGGAGAAGAGATATTTGATACCGCTATCGCAATTGGTTCGCTGCACCACCTGAAAGACCCTGTAAAAGGGATCGTAAAGATGGAACAGGCAACACAAGGAAGAATTGTTATCACTGACTGGAACTCCAAGTCAGCTGGAATCCACAATCCTCACACAACAGAAGATCTCGAACTAAAGGAGAAAACCATCAGGAGGCATGCATCAGACCACAACTACTCAGTGAGCAATTATGACTACTGGTACATGATCTACAAGGAAAAGTGAAGCCTGCATTATACCTGGATTTCGGCCAGGCGCCTCAGAATTTAAAATAATTTCAGGATCACTTCCGCCTCTGCCGGGGAAGCTTATATCCTCAGGTTACTCCGACTCTTACCTTGCGATAAAGAAGGATAGCGATACCAACCATTGCGATTGTCTCGACCAGTATTACCAGCAATTGCAACATCGAGAAATTGGTTATT
>DAHXNF010000026.1 GCA_027366585.1 Thermoplasmatales archaeon
GGCGGATGGGATACCAGTTATGATCCTGAAATTCTCAACGGGTGGAAATTCCGTGCTTTTTGCCCTGATTGCCCATGTCACACCTAAATCGATTGCGTTAGACTGCTGCAGGAATATCCTCATTTCCCTTGAGATTTCCCCCTCCTTCGGTACAAACAGGAACAACTCTACAGTATCCGTAGATATGATGGAAATACCCGGTATAGAAACTCTCATTGAGTTGAAGGGCACGAGAAGCGTATCATCATTTCGCAGCTCAATAACACACTGACTGTCCAGTATCCTGTCAGAATTTTCAATGAGCACGGTGCGCATTATCGTACCATTCAGTAATAAAGATTGGGCCAGTTATCAGTTAGCGAAATATTTCGCGACGGATGAAATGATCCGGACTGTCTGGGGTGAACTCATTACACAAATTAGGCATAAACGCCCTCATCCTTCGGGACGAGGGTTATTTCATGCACTGCCGGATAAATAATGGTTTAAAACAGGCCGATTATATTGCCTGCCTCATCAACATCGACATTTTCTGCTGCAGGATGCTCTGGCAATCCTGGCATGGTCATGATCTCACCCAGCATAGGGACTATGAACCCGGCTCCGGCAGAAATGTTAATGCTTTCAACGTGCACCCTGAATCCCTTTGGACTGTTCAGAAGCGAGGCATCATCGGACAGGGAATACTGTGTTTTTGCCATGCACACCGGCAGGTTGTCAAACCCCATCTTGGATATACGCTTCAGATCCCTAACCGCGTCCTTGGAGAATATTACATCATCGGCACCATAGACGTTCTTCGCTATTTTCAATATCTTTTCCCTGACCGGGTCAGATAGCTCATATGTCCTGTTCACCTTTCCGCTGGAGCTACCAAGAGCATCCAGTACGGCCTGTGCCAATTTAAGACCACCCTCTGCCCCCTTGGCGTATACTTCCGAAAGTGCCCATCTCGCACCTTCGCCTTTCAGGAGCTTTTCCAGGATACCTATTTCAGCATCGGTGTCTGTCTTGAACCGGTTGATGCTTACGACCGGGTCAAACCCGAATGATCTTATCAGGGAAATATGGCGCTTAAGGTTTGAGAAACCTGATTCAAGTGCCTTCAGATCCTCAGCGTCAAGGTCCTTAGCTCCACCGTTGTGTTTGAGCGCCCTTATGGTTGCAACAAGGACAACTGCATTTACGGGAAGATTAGCCTGTCTTGACACCAGGTCAAAGAATTTCTCGGCACCCAGCTCTGAACCAAAGCCAGCTTCGGTGATAAGGTAATCTGAAAGATTAAGAGCTATCCGGTCTGCCAGTATACTGGACGTCCCATGGGCAATGTTTCCGAAGGGACCTGTGTGTATCATTGCAGGGGTACCGTCCTGTGTCTGCACAAGGTTAGGTTTGAGAGCATCCACCAGGAGGGAAGCCATAGCACCCTGTGCCTTCAGGTCTCTGCAGAAAACGGGGTTGTAATGTGAATCGTAGCCAACTATTATTTTCCCAAGTCTCTCTTTCAGGTCCTCATAACTTGACGAGAGCCCGAGTATGGCCATTATTTCCGATGCCGGGGTGATGACAAATTTATCCATGTTCAGTGAACCCGTTTCCCTGTCCCCTACGCCGACAACTATGTTACGGAGCGACCTGTCATTCATGTCTATTGTCCGCGGAAACACTATCCTCTTCTGGTCAATTCCAAGTTTGTTTCCGTGATGGATGTGGTTATTTATCATGGCGGAAAGAAGGTTATGAGCTGCAGTGACTGCAGGAAAATCGCCCGTGAAAATCAGGTTTATCCTGTCGCTGGGCTCTACCGTAGCCATACCGCCGCCAGTTGCGCCTCCCTTTATTCCAAAACACGGCCCTAGAGATGGTTCACGTATTGCGATAACTACCTTCTTTCCCAGCTTGCGGAACGACTGGGCCAACCCGATTGTGGTCGTGGTTTTTCCCTCTCCGGCCGGTGTTGGATTAATTGCCGTTACCAGAATAAGTTTCCCACCGGCTGATTTCCGGCCGGCAAGTGAGAGAGATAGTTTTGCAATTGAATTACCATACGTTTCATAATCATCTTCATTCAGCCCTAGGTCAGCTGCGACTTCCCTTATAGGCCTCAAATGCATCTTTTCGTTCATGTGATCCACATCTGGTGTA
>DAHXNF010000032.1 GCA_027366585.1 Thermoplasmatales archaeon
GCGAGAAGATATCACTGGCTTTACAAGTCAGCTGGCAATATGCTGGATGATGGACGTGCCGGCATTTCAAGCCAAAAACAGGAGAGGCAGGTGCTTGACCTTTCCACTAGACTGAGCCAGGCAAACAGGAAAGACATGATCGGGATCGTGCATGATGATCCTTATAGGTACAGGCACCAGTTTGGTGATCACAGGCAGACCACGCTTTTCCCGGACAGAGAGAAGCTGCTGGATCTCGATCATCCTGTTGATTGGCGCAAATTAAGAGAAATCTATGAATACTCCCCCTCAGACTTCAAAGAACTATTCATGATGCCAGGAGTGGGCAACTCTACATTAAGAGCTATTTCATATCTGGCTGAAATCATATATGGATCCGAGCCATCTTTCAGGGATCCTCTAAAATTCTCGTTTGCTCTTGGAGGAAAAGATGGTATCCCGAAGCCTGTTAATTACGACGATTATGACAAGTGCATTGCCTTTTACACTGAAGTTCTTTCCGACTTCAAGACAGGCAGGAAAGAATCTGCATACATGGTTCAAAATCTTGCGAAATCCGGATTCTTGATTTCTTCCTCAAGCAAGGAATTCAGCAAATTGAGCCCGCGCAGATGAAACTTATTCCGCTAATGATAAAAGGTATGGGATAATCATATATCCCAGTTTAGAATGAAAGGAAGTGTCATTCCTGAATTATTTTGTCAATCCTCCTGGGCTCAAAGAATACGATCCTGAGACATTTTCGCAGAAAATGAATGAGGAAGGTTCTAAGGTTGTTGATGTTAGGACAGATGGTGAATATAGCCGATCTCGCATAGAGCCATCTGTGCATTTTCCCCTTAGAACTTTACCGGGTGCAACAGAAAAACTGGACAAGACCGGCAAGATACTATTGGTATGTGCCACCGGGCACAGGAGCCGCGCTGCTGCCTCCATTCTCTTAAAAGAAGGATTTCAGGATGTATCGCACCTGAAGGGTGGCATGCTAGCCTGGAGAAAATACAAGAAAAATACACCGTAAGGAGGACATGTCGAGACCAAAACTCGAGCAATGGGAAAATATGCCCCGTTCAGTCACTAGCCCTGGCATCTACTTTCACGTAAGTAGAATGACGGGACGAAAGATTGCATCTAACGGGCAACACTTTATATAACCTTTTAACCTAATAAAAGGATTCAAACCGATGGAACAGCCAGTACAATCAGCCTTTAGAGTAGAGGAAGAGTTACCTTTCCTTGATCCACTCATTTCTGAATGGTTCAATAACAAATATAATGGATTGTCAGATCCTCAAAGGAAAGCTATCCCGCTGATACATTCTGGGAAAAACGTGCTGGTTTCAAGCCCGACCGGAACGGGCAAAACACTTTCCGCATTCCTTGCAGTTCTTAATGAGCTCTTCATACAATCCAGGAACGGTGAAATCAGGGACTCTGTTTTCTGCCTATACATCAGCCCGCTCAAGGCACTTGCGAACGACATAGATCGCAACCTGAAGGAGCCTTTACGTGAAATAGATGAACTTGCCCGCAGCCACGGCCTTGATTTTCCAAGCATAAGAGTGGGTGTCAGGTCTGGAGACACCTCACAGAGCGAACGCCAGAAAATGCTGAGAAAACCGCCACACATACTGATCACAACACCCGAGTCATTCACTCTTTCACTTACGGCGCCGAAATTCAAGGAACACCTCAAAAGCATCAAGTATCTCATAATCGACGAGATACATGAAATTTCTGCTAATAAGCGTGGGACACTCCTTTCCGCAAATCTGGAGAGGCTACAGAACATGACCGGTGATATTGTCAGGATTGGACTTTCTGCGACCCAGGCACCGCTCCCACTTATTGCAAACTATCTTTGCGGATACAACGGAGAAGGACCACGCGATGTAACCATAATCGAGGCAGATACCAAGAAGTCACTGGATCTGAAAGTATTGACTCCAGTCGATGATCTCACCAAGGTCAGCTACGAGGTTGCCAACGAGCGAATGTATTCGATTCTCACAGACCTCATAAAGCAGCATCGTACCACCCTAATCTTTACAAATACCAGAAGCGGGACCGAACACGTTGCAATGCGCCTTAAGGCCAGGGGGATCGAGAGTATTGAGGCGCATCACTCCTCACTTGGCAAGGAGACCAGGATCGATGTCGAGACAAGGTTGAAAAGCGGGGAGCTACAGTGTGTCATCACGTCGACTTCCCTGGAACTCGGTATTGACATAGGATTCATCGATCTTGTGGTTCAGATAGGGAGCCCAAAATCGGTATCCAAGGGACTGCAGCGGATAGGCAGGTCCGGGCATGGCCTAGACGTCCTGTCTAAAGGACGATTCGTGGTATTTGAGCTGGATGATCTCGTTGAATGCGCAGTCCTGACAAAGGCCGCCTATGACAAGGAGATAGATCGTGTTACGATACCCACGAATTCACTCGACGTCCTTTCGCAGGTCATTGTTGGAATGTCTCTCGAAAAGGCTTGGGACGTAGAGGAAGCATACCAGGTATTGCAGAGATCTTTCAGTTATCACACCCTTGATCATGAGGATTATATCAACACCCTTCGGTACCTTGGTGGCCAGGTTGAAGATCAGACCATATATTCAAAGATATGGTTTGATGAGCAGGATGGCAAATTTGGGAAGAAGAGAAGTTCAAGGATGATCTTCTTCATGAATGTCGGTACAATCCCTGAAGAGGCTGATTACCAGGTTATAAACGAGGCTGGAAAGCACCTCGGGCAGCTGAGTGACAAGTTTGTCGAGAGACTGAAACCAGGGGACGTGTTTGTGCTGGGCGCAAAGATTCACATGTACCTGAGTACGAGAAGGAACCGGGTAATTGTAAAGGATGCTTCTGGAATGAGACCTACAGTGCCTTCCTGGACCGGAGAGATGCTTCCCCGAAGCTATGATCTGGGTGTCCTTGTAGGCAAATTCAGGGAAGAGGTTGCAAAAAAGCTGGAGAAGAAGGAAGATGTAGAGACATGGCTTATGGAAAACTACCGCCTTGATGAACATGGGGCCAGAAGCATTATTTCGTACATCAGGTCACAGGGGGCCTTCGGTATCCCCACGCATAACCGGCTGCTTGTCGAAGGCTACATAGATAATGCAAAGCTGTTCAACTCCGTCTATCATGTACCGCTTGGAAGGAGAGTCAATGATGCACTATCTCGGGGCATTGCGCAGGCAATCTCAAACAACTATTCCGTGAACACCAGGATCACGGTTACGGACGATGGCTTCATGCTCACCACAAACCAGAAGATTCCTCTACAGGATCAGATAAAACTGATCAAGAATTCCAACTTTTCGGATCTTGTCAGGAGATCGATAGTTAACACGGAAGTATTCAAGCAGAGATTCAGGCACTGTGCAACCAGATCCCTCATGGTTCTCAGGAAGTACAAAGGTTACGACATCTCTGTAGTCCGGCAGCAGTTGAGAAGCGACAAAGTCCTCCGCACCCTTGGTTCGATGGAGTCCTTTCCAGTAATTAAGGAGACTTTCCATGAAATCATGAATGACATGATGGATGTGCCGCATGCTGAGGAGTACCTTGACGAAGTAATAAGGAAAGGCAGGTATGAGGTCCTTAACTACAGCACCGAGAGCAGTCCTTTCTCCTACGGCCTGATACTCGCCGGAATCTCAGACATCGTGCTAATGGAGGATCGTTCAAAGATGCTCAGGGAGCTTCAGGGAAAGATACTGGACAAGATATATTCTGGAGGTGACATCACCTTCATATTCAGGGATGCCCACATTGTTGAGAACTACTTCCTGAACAAGATACCAAAGATAAACAGTGATGTTGATCTCCCGGCATTCTACAATCACTTTCTAACCGTAGATCCGATCAGAAACAGGTTCAATTCGCCTTTTCCGTACACAAAATTGGACATAATACAGGCAATAGAGAAATCTATCCAGAACGATACAATCGTATCAGTGTACATGCGTGGTACCCAGTGGACCAGTCTGCAGTATTATAACCTTATCAGGACTGCTTTCGAGAGCAGCATAACACTTGACGATAACGACAGGGCAGTCCTGCAGTCATGCGATTTCAAGACGATGAAAGAGATCAGGACACTGTCGAGTCTTGAGGAGAATGAGGTAAGGAATTCCATGACCAGACTGGAGTCTGCTTACATTGTTAGAAGAAAGCTGAAGGACAGCCAGGTTTACTTTATCAGGAACAATATGGTATCAATCACCGAGAATCTGGACAGCAGCATCCAGAAGCTTATTGAAATTCTTCTTGGATCAATGGGGCCTCTCACGCTTGACGAGATAATGCTGAGGCTGCCAATTTCACAGGAGAAGCTTCAGGAAGTATTGGACAGAATGGTCAAAGGTTCAGTTCTGGATCTTGAATATGTTACTCCTGTATTTTCGAAGCAGTACATCATGCACCAGGACTTGCAGGCTCTTCTTGCCGGGGGCGATAGTGATATACAGGCCTCCCGGCTGCTTTGGCTCGAAGGCACGGCTCGTGATGTTGATGAATATTTTGAGAAGTTCGGATATGCACTGGATTCCTGGTCGCTAAGGACAAGGACTGAATCCTACTCCGCCGACAGATTGAACGAACTAATTTCAGACAAATCAATCTATTTTGGCAGAATCATAAGGCATAAGCCTACATATGCAGCTGCATGGATGGTTGAAGCCCTTCATTCGCTGAGGTACGAAGAGCCGGACAAGAACATGCAGGGACTCATTGCTGCAGTAAGGAATGGTTCCAGCACAGAAGACATGATACAAGAATCACTTGGCATTGACAGGCCGATTGTAAAGCAGATGCTCAAGAACGCTGAATTCTTCTGTCTAGTTGGTAAGGATGCCCAGGGTAAAATAATACCAATGATGGGGGATGCTGAGCCGATCGAAAAGAAGGAGGCTATTAACATGTTGGTGGATAAACTTGGTCCCGTATCTCTCACCGAACTGTCCTATTCATTCTGGTTCTACACAACCGGATTGGAGCAGGAAATTCGGGCAGATCGGAATTACAGGAACGGTGATGTTCTTTACGGAAAGATCAAATCAACCCAGGCTCCAGGCAATGGGATCATAATATCTTCAAACGATCCAATTTCCATTTTCATGCGTAGTGATATGAAGAACAGCGAGTATGACTACCACTTCTTACAAGGCGGGCAATTGTGTGCTTCCTTCAACATTGAGATCAAGGAGGATTCTCTTATAGTTTCCGAGGGTAATGTGATTGATGATTCTCATGCACTGTCCCTTGTTAAGTACTTAGGAGACTTAGCTTTACAGCAGAAATTCTCGACCATAATATATGAAAACGCTCCTTCCCAGATCCTGGAGGCGGCAAGGATCTCAGGCATTCGTGTCGCTGGAAGTTCATTTTCACTTGGCGAAATTACCGTTCTTGACATACCGCTTTCACGACTTATCCAGTTCGCTGCCTATAAAGAGTACAAGAACAGGGGAGGGACGGACTCAATCTATGACAGCATGAAAAACGCTATTTTCGGCTTCTCAAACGAAATGGAGGCCTTATATTCAGGAATTTCACCGGTCCAGCTGTACAGTTATATAAAATCGAGAGTGCTGTTCACATTCAAAGGGCCATTTGCCCAGAACGTTTCGGGAACATTGGAATCGGCCTCAATTTTCAGGGCTATGAGAGAGAAAAAGCTTACTGACAGTGATCAGCGCATCCTCCGCCTTGTCATGGAGGCAAATGGAATTTCGGAAAAAGACATAATCCTAAGCCTGAGGACCAACATATTTGGAATCGGTTCTACACTTCGTTCCCTGTACTCCAGATCAATTATTGCCAAGGACAGTTCCAGGAAGTTCCTATTCGTACCGGAGAAATTCAAGAAAAAGGAAGCAGTAGGCCTTGCTATTCGCGGTATATTGGACAAATTTGGTTTCGTCGACTGGGAACGTTTCAACCGTTTTTCCCTGTCTGAAGATCAGGAAACCTTCGATACCATCATCAGGGAGATGGTAAAGTCTGGTAAACTGGTGAAGGCAGCCATGAACGGTGGCTCACGTATCATGTATGCCACAAGGGAACTATTGGATTTCAGCAAGAACATAGGATTCGTGCGTGTGATTTCACCTAAGGAAATGATGTCACTATATCTTCTGGATTTTATCAAATCTGCTTTTGGATCAGGCCAAATTTATTTAGTCATCTCTAAGAATGGCCTTTATGCTTTTAAGGGCAGACCTAGCTCTTCCGGCTCGAAGAAGATTGAACAAATTTCGCCAGAGGAGCTGCCGCAGGATCTAAGGCGGGAACTTGTTAAACTTGGTTTTTCAATTGAATAATACTCCAAGAGCGACATCGCTTTATATAATCAAGAAAGAGTCAAAATTAATTAGCCATCTTAATTTCACCATACGTGGTCGATTATTTTGCACTGCTGGCCGGAGTCTCAGTCGTCCTGTCAATATTCATGATGCTGGTTACTATTAGAGCCGTGAGAAAAGGTGGCATGCGTATTTTCAAGTATTTGGCGGGATCCTTTGCATTGATACTTGTCACAAACGCAATCGTTATTTTTGACCTTTTTTACCCTGCAATTCTCTCGAGCCTAGTTGTTCCAGGATTCATAATAGCAGATCTGCTTATTCTCCTTCTGTTCTATTCCGGTATAGTAAGAGGAACCTAGTATTGCCAGCCAAATCCGATACACGGACAGATCTCCTGTCAATCATACAAGAAAACCCGGGTTTGCACTTTCGCGAGCTGCAACGTCGTTCCGGGCTTGCCACAGGACAACTTGAGTACCATCTTTACCAGCTTGAGAAAGATGTTAAGATATCTAAGCGACGCGATGGAAAGCTATTAAGATATTTTTCAAACATCTCGGGTAACCAGGAGGAAAGGGTCATAGTATATTTCCTGAGGAACAGGGTATCGCGAGAGATAATCCTTGATTGTCTTGCTCATGAAGATAGGGCCTCGACAAGATCATTTGAGCGATGGAAGAAACACAAGCAATACGCTGATATGATGGAAAGCATGGTTGCCGAGAACATCCTTCATGAGGTTTCAGGTTCACCTGCCCTCGTAGATAAAAAGAAGGTACTGTCAGTTATGCAGAAATACAGGCAGAGCTTCCTGGATACCATGGTTTCTGCGATCATTGATCTACTTGGACCCTAAAATCTTCTGGATCTGTACGAAGTATATGCTACCCCAACAAGCAATAGGCCAATGACTGATCCTGCTGAGACAAGTTCGAGATTTTCAACAATCAGTTCATAAGCTTCATGGATCTTCTGGTTGATTATCTTGATACCACTGATTGTTTCATTGATGACGGAAAGATATGGATCCTGAACAATACCTGTTCCGGAAGTCATTCCATGGTACTGGAATGCAAGGTACATGTCACTCCCGGTTTTCAGAAAGCTGTACTGCAGTGGATATGTAGCGCCATTCGCAGTATAATTAGGTGGCCACCAGAGAAGTCCCCTTGCGTGATCAAGCATGTTGGATCCACTCAGCGCAAACCCATTATACTGGCTCATTGGGGCATCGTCCGAGTGGCCAAAGAAGCCGATATAACTGGCCTGTTTTCCGTTTATCACCGCACCAAGGCTCTGAAGCAGCACAACATTGTATGGAATGACTGACGTGAGCGGAATTGAGGATATAGTGATATAATTGTCAATCCTAAGTGTTGAAACCGTCAAATTAGTAAAATTTGCCTCATTCGAATTGCTAGTGTTATTATGCGCATAGAGAGCGGGAACAATATTTCTTGCAATGCTTATCTGGACGGATAGTTTCGCCACAGGCGACAAATTCAAACCCGGCAGAATGCGCGATGTCGAGATATTAGTCAGGTTCATGTCAAATCCAGTTGGGCTCAAGTTTGTGAGTTTAAGAGGAAAAGATGCGTTGAAGTATGTTACATCGTTCTTTATGGTCACATTCCAATCAACTGCCCTGAGATCTGCTCCAAGGAGAATGTTATGATACGACGCACCTAATATCGTATTTGTTTTGATCTCTGCATAAACAAGAAGGTAGGAATAAGAAAAATTGAACTGGTCTCCGTTTTGCAAGTTTACAGAGATCCCGGGATAACTGCCAGTTGAGATGCCAACGTCCGAAACCGGAGAATATGCCATTGACGCAGGTAAGACGAGGAGCAATGACGCAACCAGGATAATCGAAAGCTTAATCGTAATCTTTTATCAAGAGTAATAATAATTTATTTGTGGTACAATGTGAGCCGACACATCATTGGAACATCAGGACAACTCTTCCTCCAGCTCGACCATAACCTGGTTAAGAATGTCCTCAAAGCTGATCCCGGTAAATTCTCTCAATCCGCCTATCTCAGTCCTCAACCTCGCGTAAAATTTATCGTCATCTTTATGGAATTCAATATTACAGATTTGCTCTTCCATACTCTCTATTCCGCAATTTACACCTGTAATTAATTGTTTCGCTGTCTTGAGAATATTGATCTCTTGAATCCAGATATGCACGGCCAGTGAAACATAACCAGAAGCAAGCAGGAATTCGTGACTTAGAGAAGAATAGCCTTCAAATAATCAGTTCAGGAATCAAGTTTTATCAGGATCCTGCCCAGGTTACCTTTCTCCTTAATCATCGAATATGCTTCTTCTACGTGATCAAGATCAACCTTCTGAGAGATAACTGGTTTTATCTCACCTTTTGCAGAGAGCTCCAGAGCTTTCTTCATGTCGCTTCTTGTTGAACTTATGCTCCCTTCTATCCTGTTCCCCTTCAATATAATAAGGCCCAGTGGAAGCTCCACAGGTACTGGTTGCACGTTTCCTATAGCAACTAGCCTGCCTCCAAACTTCAGTGACCTCAGAGAGCGTGAAAAAGTAGGAAGGCCAACAGTATCTAATGCCAGATCAACCCCTCCGCTTGTAAGTCCCTTGATCTCGCGGTCAAATTCTTCACTCGTGAGAACATAGTCAACTCCCATCTGGTGCAGTTTCTCCTCCTTCCATCTTGAACTTGTGTATGCAAAAACTGTCGCACCCAGAGCCTTGGCGATCTGGACCGCATGTGCTCCTACTCCTCCTCCAGCTCCGGTAACAAGAACGCTTTCTCCGGGCATTAATTGTCCAGTGACTGAGAGAGCATGGTAGACCATTCCTGTCACACACGCACTTATTGTTGCGAGCTCTTCCGGGACTGCTTGTGGTACTCGCACAACACAGCGTTCAGGGACTTTGACCATTTCAGCATAAGATCCTTGTATAGTCTCGCCTAGAGTCTGCTTATTCGGGCAAAGGTTTTCCTTTCCACTTCTGCAGTATGAGCATTTTCCGCATGGTATGTATATCAGGGATGCCACCCTGTCTCCAACTTTGAACTTTCTCACGGATGGACCTATCTTGGCAACAGTACCAGAAACCTCATGCCCAGGTACAAGAGGGAACTTTGCACGAGGGAAAAAGCCTTCATGAGTCAGGACATCACGATAGCAGATCCCGGTAAGGTTCTGCCTGATGACAATCTCATCGCCTTCTGGTTCCGGATCCTGTGCAGTTGCACTGTGTATCCTGCCATTTACTCCTTCCATTACTGCGACTCTCATGCCTTAAGGATGCCATCGAAATATAAGACTGATTGCTGTCGATTCCTAGAATTCCTGCTTGAGGTAAAACCGTTTCAGGAGATTGATGGTCCTGGCTCTTGCCACGGAGGGTTTTTCCCTCCTTATTACCTTGCCATTCTTGATGTATGGAACAAGAACATCTTCAAAATGCCCGCCACATTTGCAGGTTTCCCTGCTTCTTTCAAGCGGCAGTACCTCGACCATGCCGCAATCCGAGCATCTAAGTACATGTTTGGCGCCAGAAAGTTTTCCTCTCTTTGTCTTTGGCTGGTTGTGAACATCCACGATGTCCATTGAAAAATCAACAGTCTTTCCAGATGCAATTGAAGTTCCTACGCCGAAAGCATCAGCCCCGGCACCGGAGAGTTCGAGGATATCAGCTTCCTTAAGGCCGCCAGAGACCATTATCCTGACTTTTTCATGACCCCGGAGATCCAGCTCCCATCTTACCTCTCTGACAATGTTTGCAAAATTTCCCCTCCTCGATGCAGGGGTGTCAAGCCTGACGAAGTCAAGCTTCGGAATCAGATCTGCTGCCTTTAGAGAGCCGAATTTTTCATCTTCGAAGGTGTCAATTAGCACAGTTACTGGACCCTTCTTTGTGCCTGCAGCAACAGCCTTCCAGGCTTCCTCGTCTCCGAGCAGCAGGGAAATTGCATGTGGCATCGTTCCTACAGGATCAAGGCCAAGTATCTTTCCGCTCTTAATTCCAGAAACGCCATCAGCTCCTCCAATGTAAGCAGCCCTGTCTATCATTGGCGCTATGAATGGGTTCATCCTCCTGATCCCGAATGAAAAAACAGGCTTATCCCCGGCTGCAAGCTTCACCCTTGAAGATGACGTAGATATCCCGGAAGACTGGCAGATGAATCCAAGCAATGAAGTTTCATGCATTCCAAAATCCCTGTAATTTCCACGTATGGAGATGAAGGGAACAGGGATCCCTCTCATGTCCCTGTATGGAATAACAGTTCCCTCAGGAATTGCGTATAGATCTGTGACTTTTCCCTCCAATAATGATAGGACATCATCAAGGCCAGTGAAGTTGATCCACGGGCTCTCGAATGATGAAACCGTGACCTCTGCTATAACATCGTCATTGAATTTCTTGCTTTTCAGGAAGGAAAGTGACCTCCGAAAATACACGTCACTGTTTTCAGCAGATAGTACTTCCGATTCGGAAGCAACATTGAATTTCATTCAGTAACCCCCAGGTCTAAATCATCTTCTATATTTGGGTTTCGGGTGATGATCGTATTAAGCTGCTCATCGTCCTTTTCAAGATCATCTAGAGTCTGATTCATGTGTTATGTTCACCTTATATACCATTCTTTGTGGAGCCTCGAGTTGCCTTACGCAACCTCCGATCTGAACTGGCTGTGGTTAATTATTCGGGCACCATAATACTTTTTCATTGAATCCAGCGCCGCAATGTGGTCTTTGGGTTCCAGGCTGGCGCAAAGATCTTCTATCACATTCAGGGTGTAGTATCTAAAAAAGGCACCAGCAGCGGTATGTGCAACGCAGATATCCGTGCTGACTCCAGAGAGGTACACCTCATTGATATCATTCATTCGAAGATATGGATCCAGATCTGTGTCCAGAAAGGCATCATATCTCCTCTTACGCACCCTGTAACCAGTGAATCCCGAAACTTGTCGGCACAGTTCAGAAGACTCCGTGCCAGCAAGGCAGTGTTCACCCCACACCCTGAATTCCGGGTCATTTGGAACATGCGAATCCAGAGTGAAAACAACAAGAACCTTGTCCTGCAGCATTGAGAGGAGCTCTGCTGTTTTTTCTGCGACCCTCGCAGCACGGTCAGATCCAAACTTACCTGAGATAAAATCATTTACGAGATCCACAATGATCCATGCTTTTTTCATTTCTTGAACCTCCAGGTGGCATTTCCACCAGAATCCTCAATAATTATTCCAGACTCTGAAAGGGCTTCCCTTATCCTGTCTGAAAGGTCAAACTCCCTGCGTTTTCTTAGCGCCTCCCGAATTTCAAGGACTGCATCCATAATGCGATCCGTATCCTGCCTGTTTTCTTCCCTGCTGAGAATGCACAGGAATGAATCAACTTCATTCAGGAATGCAAGGCAGTCGTCCCTGGCATTGCGGGACAAATCCTGGAAAACAGTGTTGGCAGCAGACACAAAATCAAGCAAAACCAAAATACCAGATCTGAAGTCGAAATCCCGGTCTATAACTTCAACAATTTTATCCCTGTAGGTGGAGACATCAACGCTGGCGGTTCCGAAAATTTCCTTATCTTTGAGGCGTTCATAAAGAGCCTGAAACTTCTCCAGGTTCCTAGCGGCAGCATGGACCGATGAATCATCAAATACCTGCTCCGATCTGTAACCGGTTCCAAGAAAGAAAAGCCTCAGCGAATTGCCTCCATACTGATCCACAGCATCCCTTAGTTTAATCATGTTTCCTGTAGACTTTGCCATCTTCTTTTCTGCGAGATTGAGCATTCCAGCATGTATCCAGTATCTTGCGAGCTTGCTCTTTCCGGAAAGCGTGCGCATTATGGCGATCTCCCCCTCATGATGAGGGAATACAAGATCTGATCCGCCGCCATGGATGTCGTAGGTGTCTCCAAGTAATTCCTCGGTTATTGAAGTATCCTCAATATGCCAGCCAGGCCTGCCACGCCCCCATGGATAATCCCACCCTTCTTCACCATGCTTGGAGAACTTCCAAAGGACAAAGTCTTCAGGGTTGCGCTTTGAGGCACTCATCTCATGCCTGACCATGTGCAGTATCTGGTCAAGTCTTTGCCCGGAAAGTTTGCCATAATCCTTGAAACCTGACACATCGAAGTATACGCCGTCTGCAGCGACATATGCCGCTCCTCTCCTCAGCAGCCTCCTGACCTGGCTGGCGATTTCGCGGATGAAATCGGTTGCAAATGCAAAGTATGAAACAGCGTCAACCCTCACTCTCGCCAGATCTTCAATGTACTCTTTGAAAAATTTCTTTGCAATGGTAGACGGGTCCGTTCCCGCTTCCTTTGACCTGTTGATTATCTTGTCATCCAGATCAGTAATGTTCTGCAGGTAGAAAACTGAGTATCCACGGTATCTGAGATACTTTACGGCTGCATCGAAGAACACGAAGGTCCTGCCGTTTCCAATGTGGACATAATCGTAAACGGTTGGGCCGCATACAAATATCTTGAGCCTGTGGCCGTCTCTGGGCCTTAGTTCCTCAAGCTTCCTCGTCAAGGTATTGAAGACAAGCATCATGTGCTGTATCCTTCTCCGGATATTATTTTCATCTTTCTCCAAGAATGAATCTTAATGTTGTTATAGCACCAATGGAAAAAGCAGAAAGGGTGTTTTCACATCCATCATTAAAGAACTGCCAATCATTGCATTCAACCAGTGATACATGTTTTATCTATCCATTAGATTAACGTAAGTGAATCAAGAGCAAGCGCTAGATGAGATAGTTAAGTACATTAACGGCCCTGACGGAAAGGATCCTGGCAGCGTGCTCCAATTTGTATGCGACTACCTGAGGAAGGTGGATGCACGATACAGCTGGGTCGGTTTTTACGTAGTTAAGGGAGATAACCTCATACTAAAGCAATTCAGCGGAGAAGAGACGGAACATAAGAAGATAAAGATAGGCGAGGGACTTTGCAGTCTCGCAGTACTGAGGAATGAGATTGTCAATGAGAATGATGTAAAATCAAACAAAACCTATCTGGCTTGCTTCCCAAGCACAAATTCTGAGATCGTGGTTCCAGTGAGATTCCATGGCGAACCGATCGGTGAGATCGATGTAGATTCCGACACTAAAGACGCTTTTGGGATGAGGGATGAGAAATTTCTGGAGGATCTGGCCGATCTGCTTTCTCAGCAAGTAAAGACAGTTGCCTCGGAAAATTAGCTGAACCTCTTGGTCACTATATCAGAGATTACATAGGAACCGACGCTCAGCACCTTTCTTTTTGAAACATCCACGCAGGACATGGATGCTGTTTCGACCTGGATCCCGAATGCGGATGCCTCATCCCCTATTTCCATATATGAAGAAAGAAGACAGCGAATAGGCAATGCGTGCGAAACTACAATGCAGTTTCCATCATGTCTTTCAAGAGCAGTTTTCATCCTGTCAACAATGTCATCCCATTTTTCCTGCCCAGTAAAATTTCTATAAAGTGGCGGGAGCTGGTCATAACCATCCTGGCTAAATTTTCCCTGCCCAGCCTCCTTCAGGTCAGGGTCGATCTCTATAGATAGACCAAGGTTTTTTGCGAGGATCTCAGCTGTTTCCCTGGCCCTGAGAATTGGACTTGAAACTACAAGATCCAGGTTTAATTTTTTCAGTTGCGTTAATGCGTATTGAACTTGTCCCTTTCCGGTGTCGGTTAAGTGATATCTTGCATTTTCATCATCATCAATAATCCGTAGGACGTTCGCTTCACTCTCACCATGGCGTACGAGCACTGCCATTTTCATATTCCCCGCATAACCGGGAAGATATAAAAGTTAGATCATCTGCACGGCCCAGAGAGCAAGTACCGAGAGTATGAGAACCGGTGGCGTAACAACCATCCCAATTTTAACAAAATATCTGTAAGTTATACTATTTTCGCCCTTCTTCCTTATGATGTTCATCCAGAGGAGAGTGGCAAGAGACCCGATTGGCGTGAACTTGGTTCCAACATCATTTGCCAGGACATTAAGGAATACGAGCGAATTCTGGTGCAAGTGTATCAGCGTCAGATTCACCGTGATAACGGAAGGCAGGTTGTTCATTATAGAGGCCAGAAAAGAGAAGAGAAAAGCATAACCGATCATCCTCAGTGGTGGAACAAGGTTACCCAGCGAGAGCATCGCAGTTTCAAGCAGGTTAACAAGTCCATGCATCGATAATGCATATACCACAATAAACAGGCCAAGGGCAAAGAATATGATCTCCCATGGCGTGTTATAGAATATTTTCCTTCCGGATATGTTGGCTCTTGTCCTTGCAAATAGGTAGAAAAGTGCAACACATGGAACTGCGATCAGTGATATAGGGATAAGAAAGAAACCCGCTATTGCATATAATGCGATCATAAGTCCGATCACGATGAACGAAATTTTGAGGAGCTTCATATCACTTACAACGCTCTGAGGTTTCGGAAGATTCTCCAGAGAGATACCTTCTGGAAAAGATCTTCCGAAAATCAGGTACAGCATGAACGCACTTGCGGCAATGGAAACTATATCCGGTAGAATCATTATTCTTGCATATTCAAGGAATGGAATAGAGAAAAACCCCACGCTTATGATATTCACCAGGTTGCTGATGCTGAACGGCAGGCTTGTTGCATCGGCAACAAAACCAACCGAGACCAGGAATGGTACATACAGTTTACGGGGTGCATTCGTCTCCCTAAGGATTGAATACATTATCGGTGTCATAACAAGAACGCTGCCATCATTTGAAAAGAGGGCAGTTACGATCGCCGTAAGAGCAATAACTAAAAAGAAAAGCCTTTTAGTCTCACCATGTGAATAATTTGTTATCCTTATGGCTAAATACCTGAAGAACCCGATGTCATCCAGGATCAGTGACAAGAAGATTATAGCTACAAGAGTGATGGTGGCATTCCATACTATATCCACGACGTAAATGACGTCTGCCTCTACTATGATTTGAAGCAGGATCAGAATGGCAGCTCCAATCAGTGGAGGAAAAGCTATACTGAGGTTTCTCGGTCTGATCACAACAAGTATCATGACAGATATGAATACTATCAGCGATACTGCAAATTCAGGCTGCAATTGGTCGCAGTAGTTCAAGGAAGTCTATATATATATGCGAACCGGTTCCTCCACGACACAATTGCCTGCGTTGGGCACAGATTTCCGAGCTACAAAAGGTTATTCAGAATGAAAGAATTTTGCCAGCATTCTCATGACCACGTCAACTAACTTCCTGATAAAAGAGAAAAGCCCGTATCTGCAGCAGCATGCCCATAATCCGGTGGCCTGGTATCCATGGGGCGACGAACCCTTTAACAGGGCAAAGAAGGAGAATAAGCCAGTTTTTCTCAGCATCGGTTATTCCACCTGCCACTGGTGCCACGTGATGGAAAAAGAGAGTTTTGAGGACATGGAAGTAGCTGAAGCTATGAACAACACATTCATTTCAATCAAGGTGGATCGTGAGGAACGACCCGATCTAGATAGCCTATACATGAGCGTGTGCCAGATGATGACTGGTAGTGGCGGATGGCCTCTAAACCTTGTTCTTACCCCGGACAGGAAGCCTGTATTCGCATTCACATATCTCCCCAAGCATTCAAGGAGGAACATGATGGGAATCATAGAACTCTGCAAGAGTGTCCAGGAACTATGGAATTCTAGGAAAGATGAGTTAATTGATCAGGGAAAGAAAGTGCTTGATGCAATATCAAACGCAACAGCATCGCGGGAAGAGAATCCTATTTCAACAGATTTGCTGAATGGAGCTTATACTGAGCTGCAATCTGCTTTTGATCCGCAGTATGGCGGCTTTGGTTTCAGCCCGAAATTTCCATCGCCTCATTACATGCTCTTCCTGCTGAGGTATTATCACAGGTTTGGTGACAGCAACGCCTTAAGTATGGTCGAGAAAACAGTTGACGGGATGCTCGCAGGCGGCATCAATGATCATCTTGGTCATGGATTCCACAGGTATTCCACGGATCATGAGTGGAAGATACCTCATTTTGAGAAAATGCTCTATGATCAGGCTATGATACTTGCATCCCTCGCCGATCTATATGCAGCGACAAGGAAGAAAAAGTATCTCAACGCGATGCAGGACATCCTTTTCTTCCTGCGTGAAGAAATGAAGAAAAGCGGCAGCGCTTACAGAACAGCGATAGATGCTGACAGCGAAGGGCAGGAAGGGAAATATTATACATGGACTACGGGTGAATTATTAAGCGTGCTTGGTCAGAGGGATGCAGAGATATTTTCCTATGTATATGGCGCACTCCCTGACGGCAACTTCCATGAGGAAGCATCCGGAAGGGTTACTGCGCGAAATATACTCTACGTTGCAAACAAGCCGGAAAATGCAGCTGAGAACTTCGGCATGACATTGGAAGAGGTCAACTCAATTCTCAAGAGGTGCAAGAAAAGACTCATTTCTGCCAGATCACGGAGAATAGCACCCCATAAGGACGACAAGATACTATCAGACATGAACGGTCTTCTTCTCTGGGCATTTTCAAAATGTTACCTCGCTTCCGGTAACGATGAATTCTTGACCGAAGCTAAAACGATCGCTGCATTCCTGCTCGATAAGATGGTTCACTCAGATGGGGGAATTATGCACAGGTTCATTGATGACAGAGCAGATATTCCAGGTTTCCTGGATGACTATGCCTTCGCAATATCAGGGTTCCTTAAGCTTTATGAAGCATCCGGTGAAGAAATGCATTTCAAGACCGCTAAGTTGATGCAGGACTATCTCGATAAGCATTTCCTTTTCGAGGGAGGGGGCTATTATACTACTGAAATGAATGATGCTCCGTTGAGAACTAAAGAATTTCATGACGGGGCTATACCGGGTGGTAACTCATTTGAGTTGCAGAACTTGTTAACTTTTGCTATCATTTTAGGCAGGAACGACCTGTATGAGGCAGCAGTGAAAATAGCAGAAGCAGCGGGCAAATCACTGCAGACAAATCCAACATTCCACCTTTTCATGTTATCAGCAATAGATTTTGCCATAGGGCCTTCGTTCGATCTAGTTGTCCCTGATCCTCTAAGCACAAACGAAATAAAGGTATTTTCATCCGTGTACGAGCCAAGGGTCATAATCTCCCACATGCTCAATTCTAGGAAGGATCTCGAGGAAGCAACACTGAAGAGCGGCAGTAGCATACTCGTGTGCTCCATGAAGGAGTGTTTCCTGCCTCAAACTGACATAAAGGCTGCACTCAGTTTAATTGAAAAGGTCCGCGCAGCTTCATGAATTAATGCTTTTGTAGGCCTTTGAATGCCTGTGGTATATAACCAGCGCTTCTCCAATAAGCATGCCTGTCGTTACGGTCAGGAATACAGAGAAAATTGAGACGAGGTACAACGTAGGATAGTAAAGCAAGGCAAGAATCTTTAAGGAAAAGAATAACGTAAAGAAGAATGCCACCACTATCGACCTCTTGTAGTACATCCTGTTATTCTTCTGGAAAATCTTGACATTCCTGCTAAACAATACGCCAAGTATTATGCCAAGAAATGCGATAATAAGACTTGAAAGGATTATGAGCTCGGACTGGTAAATGAATGTGACAAGAACCAGGAGGGAGTATATAGCGGGAGAAAGAAAGACCCTTGTATCTGAGAACTTTTCTCCGAGTTTTGCCCTTACCACACGGTATATAAAGAGCAGGATTATCAAAAATATTACAGCATAAGCAGGATACTTGAACGGAATGTAAGACAGAAGGGAACTAATGGATATCGGGGAAGACGAAGAGGGTTGAATAGCAAACATGTTCAGCAAGCTCATAACGCACCTGATAAAATAATTTCCGCATTCATGCTCATGATTTCAAAGATCATGATCCTATATATGGAAGAATTTTACAGCCTGCAAGGGATCGAATGAAAAGTAACATTATTAAAATACCTCATCCCATCTGATGACTAAGGATAATATAGGTTTCAGTTTTACCGAACTAATATGCCAGACAAACTTGCTGAGGTGCAAATAACAAAGGATGGCGAAATCTATTACGCAAAGATAATGCTTCCAACAGGTGAAATCGTAACTCTGGAGAACGAGGACGTTGAGGAGGTAATTGAGCAGATCGCCAACGACCTTCAGGAAAGATTCGGCTCGTAGGCGGGGATGGCCCAGCGGTACGGCGGCAGCCTGCTAAGCTGTTTCTCTATGAGAGCGAGGGTTCGAATCCCTCTCCCCGCGTTTAATTTCCATAAGCGACTCCTATTTTCTCTACAGTTCCCTAACACCAGTATTTAGGCCTGAGACCTTGAAGCCGGCTGGACGCACTCCTGCCTTCTTCTGCCCAAAACCAAAATATTGCACCCAAATAACCTAACTGTCTTGTCTGATAGCGACTCCAGGAACATGCTCACCGAAGTACCCCTCATGTTCAGTTTTCTCCAGAATATTATTGCGACCCGAGCTCCGAGGTAGGTTCCTACCTGTAAATTGTGGGTCACATACATCAACGTCACCCACATATTCTTTGAAATCTCCTTTATTTTTCCTATACGTCACATCACATCTCCGGGTAAGAGGAACGAGCTCATATCTCATCAATCAGGAAGGTACTCTTTCCACAAAGCGCTCTCCACTGCCGATGAAATGCAGGAAAAAACATTTTTTTCATGGTATTCAGGTTAATGCAATCGGACTCGAAGGAGAGAACTACAAAATCCGCCTTACCCTGGAAACCACGAGTTCATTCATGGAGCAAGGCAAAGATGAAACAAGGAGAAAAGAACTCACTGAAATAAGGGGAGAGGCGGAGACTGATAATAAGTAATCTCCGAGCAGTTTAGGTACTATGCAACCAGGGGCTTCTTCCTTACAGCATAGGCATAGAAAACGATAAGAATTGTCAGGATGATAAGGCCTGCAGAGCTTATCACAAAATACATGCCCGTGAGAGGTCCGCTGGTTGTAATAGGATCAACCGGGAATTTATTCCCAAACGCGTTGGGATATACCATGAAATTCATGGTGAATAAATCTATGGAACCCCAGCCTATGAAGAACAGCTTGTTCACGACTAGCTTTCTTAAAAGCTGAACCATGAATAACACCGGTATGAGTATTGTCATCACGATGGGTATAGTGACCATGGAAGAGAATGATCCTGGGCTGAGAAAATAGAGTGATACGGTGGAAACAACGATACCAAGTGCAGTGAAAGGAAGAGTAAGTTTCTTCATATCAGCAACGTTGTAAAACACAGGTGCAAGACCCAGTGCTATGATAACTGCACCAATGAGAAACAGCCATCCTCCAGCACTTACTGCCCATGCTCCGATGCTGAATGAGAGGCTGGAAAGGTTGATCCCGGTTCCACCAATGATACCCGATAAGACTATGAGTACAATGACTGCAATGAGCAGCGTAGATATGGCGTATCCGGAATAGAGCTTCCTTTCATCGAGCCAGCCCTTCTTCATAATGAATTCTGCAAAGACAATCGTGGAGTTCCGTGCGACAAAGAGTATAAGAAACAGCATAATCATCCCTGGAAATATATTTGCCAGCGGAATCAGTACATTTGGGAATGCAAAATCCGATGCTACGACCCAGAAAGCGGCGAAGGTCCCAGTCACCTCCCATACAGGAACGATGTAATCAAGCACTCCGCTCCGGTATTTATTCCAGCCTATTAGTATCATCACGCTTCCCATGATTTCGGTTATGAAAAGCATGGCAAATACCGAGAAAACAGCAAAATCAAAGTAAAATATAAAGTTAATGCTGAACACCTCTTGGATTCGGAGACACTGGTTGCCCGGCATTGCCAGTCGAATTGAAGATCCTCGCGAAGAAGTAGAATGTTACAGGTATTATGATAATGTAGAATGCAATTATTAGGTAACCTGGTATGAGGAGGCTGGTGGAATAATTCGCAGCCTGGGATACGGTCATCTCGTTATAAATTATCCATGGCTGCCTTCCAACCTCATCTGTCACCCAACCGTCCTCGTAGACAAGGAAGGCAAGAAATCCCATTATTATCTGGAAATAGAGCATGACACGGTTTTTTACGTAATCCTTCCTGAGAACAAAAAACAGGAAAAGTATGAAGAGAAAAAGTCCGAGTAGAAGTCCTCCAGAAACCATTATATCAAAGGTGTCATGGATCCAGAGCGGAGGCCATATTGAAGGGGGATAGCTGCTCAACCCTGGAAGCTGAGTCATCCCGGTCTCAATCTTTGCAAGGAATGCCTGTAACCCTGGGATCTGGATTGCCCCAACTAACCTGCCGTTGGAGATATATCCGAAGAGCCTCTCGGAAAAACCGCTTCCGGATACGGGGTTGAGATCCATGGCCGCATACTTCAATGGCTGGTACTTGAGAAGCGTCGCCATCTCATTAGACCCGGTTATGCCCGCAAGAACAATGCCTATGATAGATATTCCGCTAATTTTCCTAAGAACTGACCCAAACAATCCACGCTCTTTATTGTCCCTCGACTTGATATATCTGTAGGCAAAGTATGATCCCATAAGCATTGTACCGGCGAATACTGTTGTCACAAGCACATGTGCAATCTCAGAAAATGTGGAGACTGTTGCAAGAGGTGCCCATACATTTGTTACAATAATTTTTGCGGTCGAGGAATACAAGCCATTTGACGTGTCGAAATAGAATCCATTCGGCGTGTTCATCCATGCGTTTACCATGGTGATCAGCACGCCGGACAGCAATGTGCCGAAGGCCGTTATTGATGCGAGTGTGAATTTTGCATACCTCGATTTGAAGACCCCCTCAAAGTACACGTAAAGGACCAAAGCTATTGTTTCAAGGAAGAAGGCAAAAATTTCCAAGTAAAATGCACCTATGATCCCCGTTTCCGAGACAACGGTCATGAATCCAGGAAACAGGTTGATCAGCTCCACAGCGACAACGATTCCCGAAGCGGTACCCACCCCGAAGGAAATTATGAATACCTTCTTCAGCCTCCTTATGAGATCAGTCTGGGCATCGTCTTTCTTCCTTAGATTGAAATATTCGAGAACAGTTATGAGCAGTATCAGGGAAATGCTCATGGCCACGAGGATTATATGGGATGCGATGGTGAATGCAAAAAGGAAGCGGTCGAAATTAACCATTGACATATTTGTTTACCTCCCTGCTATGGAATATGAATCTGAAATCTACGAAGCCAAGCCACAGAAGAATGATGCCAATGAATTCAGCAAAATACAGGAATGCAGGATAAGCAGCTATATAGAGCGTACCTGCAATACTTACCACTATCGTACCAGCGATGATGCTCAGCATTTTCCTATCCTTGCCAGATCTGTAGGAAACAGCGGCTATAACAACGAGAATTACAGCGGCAGGGAAGGTGATGATGGATGATACAATTGTAACGTCGAGCGGCAGAAGCCCGAAAACAACACCCCTTGTAAGAATGTTTCCAACAGGATAGAGGGCTAGCGAAAGGATAAGAAGGATATCGGCTGCAATAGAATAGCCCGCGTAGGACATAAAAATCTTCTTCTTCCTGATCAGTGCCAGGGAACCCAGGGAGAGCAACTGTACCAGAACTGCCACTGCAAATAAGTAGATGTCTATAAGCAGGTTACCATATATCCCAAGGGAGAACATTACCTCAAGCAAAGAGGCAAACGCAAACAGCCACATCCCTGAAGCCCAGAAGACGTAACTTCTTAATGACTTCCGGAAGTGGTTCATAGTCAAGAGGACTGACAGAAACGAGCTAGCCAGGAAAATTAAGGCAGTTGAAAAAAGTACCGAAATATACATTTTATTACCTTTTTTCTATGTTATGATCAATCCTAATTCTCCTTATACATGTTATTTCTCATATATAAGGTCAAATCTCGCAACTTTACACGACTTGAACATAGTTTTTTCATAAAACCCCACCTTTTAGCGGTTTCCCCGGTATATGATTGTGAGATGCTATGTTGTCGATTGAATAAAGGCACAAGCTCAGCGTTATTTCTGGGAGAAGGGCAGGTCTTTCTATACAAGTTTCTAGCCAAGTGGAATGGATGTGTCTGTAGTGCCTCCTACTTGTATATTTTTTAACCGGGTCCAATTACTGATCTAGACGGGGTTCGCGATGTTGATTTTTTCTCAATAAAACGTCATTAAGAAAATGTTTTTACGTGGAATCGAGCAAGAAAGCTCCAACCTTCAGGGAGGAGATGAATTGCGAACGGAAGAATTTAACAGGAAGTATAGAATCTCTATAGAGTGGAGACAAGAGCCCTCAGAGTGAGGTTGTATCCAACCGGATCGCAGAAAGAATTGCTGGAAAAGCACTTTGGAGCTAACCGGTTCATCTGGAATTATTTTCTGCAGAAGCGGACAGAATACTACGCTGAGAGCAAAGCCAGGGGGAAGGCACAGGGCATGAATTATTTCAAGACAACGAAACTCCTCACGCTGTTGAAGGAGGAAAAGGAATGGCTCTATGAAATATCCAGCCAGTCCCTGCAGCAGACACTGAGGAAACTGGATAATGCATTCACGGCATTCTTCAGGAAGAACAGTTCGTATCCTGTATTCCGGTCAAAGAAAGGGAAACAGTATTTCGTGACTCCACAGGGTGCGAAATGCAATGAATATCGACTTTTCATCCCAAAGTTCATGGAAGGGATAAGGTTCCGTGATAAGCATCAGATACCGGAAGAGATCAACCAGGTCATCGTAACAAGGGAAGTCGACAGGTACTATGCTTCTATAATGTATGAAAGCGATGATCATCCTGCAAGGGGAAAGGAACAGATCGGAATAGACATGGGTCTCAAATCATTTGCAACACTCTCCAATGGAATACAGATCGAGAATCCGCACTTGATGGATAAGTTTGAAAAAAGGATAAGGAGGCAACAGAAGAAGTTATCGAGAAAAAAGAAAGGATCGGCGAACAGGAAGAAGGACATTGTAAGGTTGCAGACATTATATCAGCATCTCACCGATACGAGAGAGGATTTTCTTCACAAGACATCCACAGCGATAGCCAAGCTCTCGGATGTGATTGTGATGGAAGACCTGAACATACAGGGCATGATGCAGAACCACCACCTTGCAAAGAGTATCGGTGATGTTTCGTGGTACCGGTTCAAGAGGATGCTCGAATACAAGGCAGAATGGAGAGGCATCGAATTCATCGAAATCGGGATGTTCGAAGCTTCTTCAAGGATATGTTCCAGATGCGGCTGGTATAAACGTGACCTTAAGTTATCTGATCGTGTATTCCACTGCAATGCCTGTGGTCTCATTATTGACCGTGATGTGAATGCAGCAATAAACATAAGAAATATGGGATTGATAAAAGTAGGGAGGGGCACTCCCGAATTCACGCCTGTGGAAACCGCAACATCGGCGGAACTTCTCAATAGGGGAGGTCTACGAGATGCCGGTCAGTGAAGCAGGAACCTCCGATGCTTTAGCAAGGAGAGGATGTCAGAGGCTTTCTAAATCCCTCATGGGAATTGCAACTATCTATCAGGTAGATAAGGCCGATTTCAGCTTTCAGAAGCCATCTCTTCCTGAAGTTGTGTTTGCCGGAAAAGATGTTTCCAAGGTAAGGATACCTCTTTCTTCTGCAATCGGGAGGAAAAATTCGATGCAAAGTATCAGAATAAGCAGGTGCAAGTGCGACAAAAAATAGGTAATGATGACCTATCGTAAGCAGTTAAAATAAGGTGATTCTCTGGAAAATTCTAAGGTACACGAACTCAAACATAGAAGGACTTTTGGCGTACACCTAACATCGATAAGCATCTTCAACGATTATATTCTTCCTAAATTGAGAGAAAAGCTTTACAATCATTTCTGGGTGGATCTCTTCTGTGGGGAAGGAAACCTGGTTTTGCCAATATTAAACAGTATACCAGTTGACCAAAGAGAGCATTTTTTTGAACACAGAATCTTTCTTTTCGATATTCAGGAGAAGATGATTGAACGGTCTATCGAGAACGCAATCAGCTATGGAGTATCTAGAAAAATAGCAGAGAGAAATATACGAATGACAGATACTTTAGACAAATTCCCCATTTCCTTAATGGAAAACCGCGATAAGATCTATCACATAACAAACCCGCCATATCTATACATTGGATATATTGCAAAACACACGGAGAACCAAGATCAATTAGCGTATTTTCGCGGACCAAATTCTGGTTTACAGGACTTATACCAAATCGCACTGATGAACGATTTGAGAAATGCAATAGGTCAGATGGTATACATCATACCGTCGAATTTTCTTTTCGGGCACTCTGTTTCTAACTTGATTAGGAAATCATTTCTTAAAAATTACACAATAACAGATGCAATCATCTTTGAAAGGAAAATCTTTGAAAATACCGGAACCAATGTAGTGATCTGCTTCTTTCAGAAAAGTAGGTTTCATAACAAGGTGATAGAGTTTGAATCGTTAAAGATAAATACAGAATCCAAAATCCGTAGTTATAGACTTTCCGAAAAACATGGCTTCAGGGCAGGAGAAGAATTTGAAGAGTATGTGCAGGTAAACAAAAAGGGGCAGCTAAGGGTAAGCTTCTATCTCACTATTGAGGAAATCAATGAGAATAAAGGCAATAACCCGGTCGTGCTTCTAGATTCTAAGGACTACGACGGAGGAATGTACAAATCGAGGAAATTCTTCGTGAATGACAGGTTGTACTCCAAGATAAAGTCAAACCCTCTTTTTATCAGGACTGTTGACACTGGTGGATTGGATGGCAAAGCTGGTCTTTATCTTATCAGGGATATTTACAATGCGGATGGGATATATGTAAGCGGAAGCACATATAGAACCAATCCAATACAAATATTTCTCGAGCCTACGTTAACGAAAGAGCAATCTGACGAAATCAAAACCCTTTTTAATGCTGCATTGACTAAGTTAAGGGAAATGACCGATAGTGAATTTATGACGACATACAAATATAGCGAAAATGGAAAATATACCAGAAAATATCTCGGCCTAAGTCAGGCAAAGGAACTTCTGGAAACCTTTCCACTAACGACCGTCAAGAAGACACAATGAACTATTGAAATTGAAGGCTGGCTAAGCATATCCTGATAATTATACAGTCAAGATCTCATCCATTCTATGATCCGCGTTGGGAGTACGAAACACTTGATTATTTCTTCGCAATACTGTTTTAGCTGGAGGATTAGACTAATATACATAAATGCGGCATTATTATAGAAGCTTCATTCAAATGGGATGTCTTTCCAGTTTTATTCGATTAGAATTGAATCAGTGAATATCCTTGTTTCGGTGGGTCTCTATGTATTCTTTCAACGCTACTGCATTGTTGTATTGCTTGTCCTTGGCTGAGTAAACAAAAACAACATCTTTTTCGTTACATATACTAATCAAGGATGCAGAAAGTGGATTCTCATTCAATTCAGAAAAATACCTTCTCTTGAATTCCTGCCATTTAGACTGCTCATGTGAGAACCATTTCCTCAAATCAGTTGAGGGCGCGATTTCCTTCATCCACAGACTTATCTTTATTTCTTCTTTTTTAATGCCTCTTGGCCACAGTCTATCCACCAGGATTCTCTCGCCATGTCCTTCCACGCTTTTCTCATAAACCCATGATAAGGCTATCATGCTCAGATCTATCTATGACAAGAACCAATAAATACATTATGTACACGAAGGCATGACCATCTGCCCGTCGGAAACAATTTAGCTGAATCTTTTTCAGGGGTCTCCACGCATTTAGCTCGAGCGTGAAAAAACTAATTAGTTACTGTTAAATACCTTAGTGCAATACTAACAACATGCTTAAACAACTAACATTAACTAAGCGCGAACGGGACTGCATTCTTGCTATAAATGAGGATTCATCAATAGATTTTCCAATTCGTTTGTCACAGCTTTCAAAAAAAATGAAGCTAAAACCTCCAACTGTAATAGAGATACTCAAAAGGCTTGAATTAAAAGGCCTCCTAAAGAGGGAAAGTGGCATGATAAAACTCACCGACCTGGGAATGACTTTTTACAACAATCTGGTCAATTGCCACAGGATCCTTGAGACAATCTTCGTGGACAGTGGCATTGATCTCGATAAGGCATGCAAGGAGGTCAGTTCCTTTGACTTTATGCTTGATGATGAGTCACTTTCAAAACTTTCCAGCTTTGTAGGAAGGCCAAAAGCATGCCCCCATGGAAAACCTATCACATACAGGTGAAAAAATGGTATCATTAGATCTCTGGAATCCGCAAAATGTGGATCTTCTTTCAGCTCTTCTCATTTCATATCTCCTGGGTATAGTACACGGAATTACGCCAGATGAGCATACCTGGCCAATTACTTTTTCCTACTCTGTTGGCAGCTACAGCACCCGCAAAGGTATGAAAGCAGGCCTGATATTTTCTTCAGGTTTTACCTTGCAGCGTGCTCTTCTTTCAGAAATAGCGTTCTTTGCGCTTGCAGGTATTTTCATGACCGCCCTAGCGTTTGGATTGACTTACATTATTGTAGGTATAGCAATGGCTGCAGCTGGGATCTACATTGCATCAAGGGGGAAGTACCTTCACTGGCACTTCATAGAACATAATCTTGGGCGACTAGTAGGCTTGCATAAGCACAACCCTGAGAAAGAAGATCTTGAACTAAGGCATGAAGCAAACCCGGTCTTTATCGGAGATGATATGAAACCCATACCGCTTCGCCTTGCCTTCGTGCATGGGCTTATTGCTGGTTTTGGATTCGGTGCTTTTGCGCTAATAATTTACACTGTTCTGGCACCGTCAATGCCTAACCTATATTGGGGTTTTGCACCCGGGCTGCTCTTTGGACTCGGAACAATGACAATGCAAATTGCATTCGGGGCGGGCTTTGGTGCGTGGCTTTCCAAGAGCAAGAAGCTTACTAAGAATGGAATAGCATTCGTTGCAAAGAGCATTAGCAGGTATGTATTGACTTACGGAGGATTTGCATTTATAATTGCCGGGGCCGGTATCCTCGCTTTCCCACAAATTCTTGACTATGGATTCTCCACTGGGATACATGTACACAATCTTGATAACCTTGGACTTGGCTTCTTCCTGGTAATATTTGCGGTAGTAATTATCGGGTTACTTGGGTATCTGAATGCAATGCGTAAAGCTGTTGAATTAGGTTACACTGGTGAAAGTAAGGAAACATCGCCAGCTTCTGAGTGAATTTTCAATGAAAATTGATCTCCTCTCTTAACTATCAGCGATTTGATTTATTTAGACCCACGGACCAAAGTTGTTCCAAAGCACATTTTATAACAGTTTATAAATATTAATAATTTATTTTCATTCAACTTTGAGTTCTGGGACGGGAGCAGCCACCCGATAGTTTGATAGCTTATGTGAAATTTCGGGAATATGAATTACAGGGCATTTGGAAAGACAGGAATAAAGGTCTCAGATCTTATACTCGGAACGTGGTATCTCCCTAATTCGGGGACTAATGTAAAGCCTCAGGTGGATCGTGAAAGGTCTATAAAATTGATCAAAAAAGCCTACGATCTTGGAATCAATTTTTTTGATACCGCAGACGTCTACAGAGGGGTCTATGACCGGGACAATATGCCAGGAAATTTTGAAACAGTGGGTCTTGCTGAAAGGATATTGGGCGAAGCCCTTAATGGATACGAAAGAGAAAGCTTTGTCATTTCAACTAAGGTGATGGGAAGGACCGGTCCGTTACAGAACGATCTTGGTTTAAATAGGAAACATATAAGGTCAGCGATCCAAAAGAGCCTGGAGAGACTGAAACTAGATTATGTGGATTTATACCTGATGCATGCACCTGATGGTGTTACAGGTGTCCATGAATCTGCAAGAACTATGAACTTCCTGATAAACGACGGAAGCATACTTCATTACGGTCTTTCCAACTTTGAATCACATGATCTCACTGAGTATTTGTCTTTAAGATATCTGGAGAAGCCATCATTTATCCAGGATAAGTTCAACCTCCTTGAACGTTACCAAGAGAAAAGAAACATAGAGGTTGCTGAACGGAATTCCATGGCCTCAATGATATACAGCCCGCTTGCTCAGGGTGTACTTGCAGGTAGATACCTTGCACATGATAAGGATAAGTCAAGAACTATCTACGAAAAGAACTTCTCGACCAACAACCTGACCCAGCAGAATTTGGAAAAGCTGCAGAAACTTGGCGAGATTGCTAAAGAACTTGGCGTTTCCATGTCTGTCGTATCGCTTGCATGGCTGATCGCGAAGGGGAAGGCTATATTTCCAATCATTGGCAGCACCCGAATGGAACAGCTGGAGGAAAACGTTAAGGCATCGGATCTTCATCTTAAAAAGGATGTGGTAGACGAACTTGATATGGTATTTACTTTCTAAGGTTCATTCATATTAGGGATGTATCAGAAGACAAAAAGAAAAAAAAATGGAAACGCGATTAATCGAATTACAGTGGAAGTGGGCGATAACATGGATGATGGCCTCCTCTTAACACTTATCAGGCATGGTGAAACCGATGGAAACCTGAACAGGAGATGGCAGGGCGATACCGATCCGAGCCTGAACTACCGAGGAACGAAACAAGTGCTTGAAGCTGCAGAAAGATTGAGGAACCAGGGCTTTGATATCGTAATGCACAGTGGAATGCGAAGATCATTTGAGTCAGCAACAATTCTAATGGATCACCTTAAAATCAGGGAAATGAAAATGCTTACGGCTCTACGGGATAGGTCAATGGGAGCAGCAGAGAATCTTACTTCTGAAGAGGTTGAGCAGAAATTTGGTTTTTACTTTAACAACATTCTCTCTGAAGAGGTTGATGTCCTGCCAGGGGCAGAAACCATTGCTCATCTTAGGTCAAGAGTTGATTATACAAGAGAATACCTGGCAAGGAGATACCATGGAAAGAAAATCCTTGCAGTCAGTCATGGTGGTTTCATAAGAATGTTCTACAGGGAATTCATTGATGATCCGCATCACACCAGGTTTGCAAATTGTTCACATTTTACGGTTCGGATCAGCATGGATGGGACAGAACTGATTGAGGCATTTGTAGAACATGTCTAATCCTTAATTCTTGGAAAAGCCTCAATTCTACTCATTCCTGCAATCTGCTCAACCTTGAATGAAGCAGAATACATTTTTTCCAGCACATCTGGCACTAGCACACTTTTCGTGGATCCGAAAGCCATTACCTTTCCGGACTTAAGCATCAGCACATTGTCACATAATGAAGCCAGCTTGTTGAGGTCATGAAGGATTATGACAACAATTCTGCCAGAATCACGGAGAGCAGTGATTTCATGCATTACCTGCATCTCCTTGTCAACGTCAAGGAAAGTATCCGGTTCGTCCATGAGGATTGCACCTGATCCCTGGTTGATAGCGCCTATAAGCATTACAAGCCTCTTCTCTCCTCCACTGAGTGTGTTAAAATCACGGTGCCGAAGATTTCCTAAATCATACCTGTCAATGAGTTCATCTAGTTTTGAACTTCTTCTATCCATGCTATATTCAGAAGCCAACAGGACATCCTGAACAGAAAGATTCAACGGAGAGAACAGGTTCTGCGGCAGGTATGCCAGCTTTCTTGAAAGATCTCGCGGCATCATGTCCGCTATGTCAACTCCATCAATGCTGATGCTGCCTCCAGTGGGGCGAAGTAGGCGAAGCATAATTCTTAAAAGCGTTGATTTGCCCGATCCGTTTGGCCCGCCAATGCCAAGTATTTCCCCATCCTGGATTGAATACGTTACAGGACCAAGCCTGAAATTGCCTATAGAATACTCTACCGAATTCAGATCAATCCGCATAATAACCACCTGCGAGTCTCCTAAGTAAGTAGACAAAGAAAGGAACGCCAATCATTCCAGTTATAATCCCTATAGGGACAACCTTTGGTTCAATGACTAGCCTGGAAATGTCATAAGCGAGAACGAGGAAAATAGCTCCAAAAAGCGCTGATGAAGGTATTACCTTGCGGTTACTACCACCATGTATGAGTCTTGAAATATGTGGGACTACCAGCCCCACAAATCCGATAAGGCCTGAAATTGAGACCACAGCCGATACGCTAATAGTGACCAGGACAAGGCCTACGATTTTGAGCATTTCCACTCTTACCCCAACAGTCCTTGCGTAATCTTCTCCAAGCTGAATGGTATCCAGCTCTCTTGAATATAAGGAAAGGATAACCATTGACGCAACTGAGATAACAGCAACTGGAGCCAATTCTACCCATGTAATAGTTTCAACCGATCCCATCAACCAGAAGAATACTTCACTGGTGCTTGCCAGGCTTGGGCTGTTATAAAGCATGAAAGCTACGAGGGAGGATACGAACACGCTGACCGCAATACCTGTGAGGAGCATATAGACTATAGGTACCCGTCCACTTCTAAGGGAGAAGAAGTATATGATTCCAACAATCAGGGCTGAAAATATGAATGCAAGAAACTGGAGCGTATAAATTCCAAGGATCGTCAGGCCCAGTGCAATTGATAATACAGCTCCAAGGGCAGCTCCGCTTGATATTCCAACCATATAAGGCTCCGTGATCGGATTCTTGAAAATGCTCTGGATAACGGCGCCACCGACTCCCAATACCGCGCCGATTATCACTGCACCAAGTATGTGCGGCTCACGAAGATATACGATAATTTCCTGATAATGTTCCGCGCCGATGCCTGAAGAAAAAAAATGGCCTATTAACGGAATCTGAGACAGGAATATTTTTGTTACCTGTATTGGGGGAATGTACACTACGCCGATGAAGGCCGAAGAAACTGCTACCAGGAGCAGTACGATTATCGACACAAAAAAGACCAACCAGGAGGAACCTGAGACTCTTTCCTTCCTGAAATTTATTATGGATCTGAACACGCTATAGACCCGTCGTAGGTGAATATTTCAAGTTGATTGGAAATGCTGGCAGCGACACGAATGCAGGATACACATTGTCAATAATCCATGTAATTCCGTAAATTACCCTGAAATCAGGATCATCAATAAACGAATCATTTACGACTGATATTATCCTGCTGTTGTGGAATGCGGATGTTTCATTGTACGGCGGTGTGTCAACGGATGAATAATTAACATTCTGATCTAATATAATGACCTGGGGATTATCTACTGCAATCAGTCCGCTTGACATCTCGTAATACCCTGAAGCGTTTGCAATGTTCTTAAGGTGCGCATACTGCAAGATCTGGTTGATAAAAGTATCATTTCCAGCCGTCCAGCCCCCTGAATACAGGTAGTAGAAAGCCGTATACTCTTGAGGCAGCGAGGCAGAGCTAATGCTCTCGCTAATAGAAGCCAGAGACTCATTCATCCACTGGTTAATAAGTGAAGCATTATGCTCCGTGCCCGTCAAAATGCCAAACATGGTTGTTTCATTCTCTATCTGGCTGAGTGAGTTCGGGTTGTCTACGAGCACTGGAATTCCAAGGTTGATAAGCTGTTGTCCATAAGAGGGCATGGTAGCGCTATAAAGAAGAACAACCTGCGGGGAAAGGTTGACAATTGCCTCAACGTCTATCCCATAGCTGCTTCCCAGATTTGGAAGAGACTCGTTCGGCGGGTAACAATCAAACTCGTTTCCACCAACAAGGTCTTTGTAGGCTCCAAGTGCATAGAGGGTTGCGGTTGCAGATGGATCAATAGAAACTATTCTTGTAACTGTGCCATTAAATGTGACATTTCTGCCCAGTGAGTCCCGAACAGAAATTTTACCATTGACAGGTGAGGGTGCTTTCTGAACACCCTCATAAACAAAAAAACCAGCAACAAGTATGATTACTACTGCAGCAGTGAGTGCAATTTTTAATTTCCTTTCCATTTATTCACCAGGTTAAGTTTTCTTTACGTTGCGAAAGTAAACTTTCTATTTATTACTTTCTTCTCCGGCCCTGTTTAAACCGCGCAAGTCAAAATAGGATATGTACGGGCATATTTCGCTCTTTCAGGTACGGCTGTCTTTTCTCTCTTTTCCCCGGGTCTGCTAATCGGAGCTTTTGGTTCTGGATACGCTACTTCTACCAGTTAACTTCCATAAAAATTCTTGGTTACATTACCTAAAAATACCCGTTGAATGTTCTCCTTTTCGACTTCCTGAAATATCAAGCAACCTGAATTGTCATGGGGGTGGCTAATGATTAGTAAGAACCTTGAAATAATATGCAGATAGTTGTGGAAGAGACAAATCAATATTGCGGACCTTATTGTAAAAGATATGTTGAATATGCATCCTGATTTAATACATTTTAAATAAAATATAAAAAAAGATAATTAATTTAAAAGGAAGTTCAATTGTCGGTTCCGGTACTGCTGCTCTTGGTCGAGTTGTCTGAGTTACTGGTCTGGTCGTTACTTTGATTGTCGTTGCTTTGACCGTCCCCGCTCTGCTGGTCGTCGGTTTGATTATTGTCTCCGCTGTCTTCCGATGTGCTGCTTGAGTTGTCGCCATGTGAAACAAGCTCTACCGAAAGCACTGCATTTGTGGACAGGCTGACTTCAACAGAGTATGTATTGTTATTTGGTGCTAGTACGGTTACGTCAACAACTGCAGTTCCATTTTCAGTATCGTTCTCAATTTTCAGGATTTTTGTGGTTCCGTTTCCTGCGTAGTGTTGGTCGATGTACGCCACAGCCGCTTGCTCGGCAGAGGTCATGTTTGATGACAACGTGCTTGCCTGTGCCAAGTGTCCCGCCGCACCTGATGCCACGGTACCGACCGCAGCTCCTGATGCAATTATGACTAGAGCCATTATAACCTTCGTTAGTATTGATAGCATTTTATTTTCACCTCCTGAGATAGAGAACAAGGGTACTGGCTAAAGTATTCCGGAACACGTATGTTCCAAAAAGTTAATAACTGTATTGAGAGATAAATCCGCATGAGAAGATTCATGATACTTGCGATCCTTGGCGTTTCATTATTCATGCTATTCGCTGCCGGAATCGCGCATGCAGATGATGGCGGAGACAAAGTTACTCTTTCAACATCACCCACGGTTACCGTCAGCCTTTCAAACAATACCTCAGTTAATGTCACTTATTCAGACATCTTTGTGGGCATGTCGACTGGAGTGGTCGGAGCCAGTTTTGCTGATCAATCCTGGAACATAACTAACACATCATCAGGATACGCTTACAAAGCCAGCTTCGATTTGACCCCTATCGGGGGATCGGATCTATCAGATCAGTATAGAAGCATAATGAACTTAAGCGACAACACAACAGTTGGAGGAGATTCCACGCTTTCTCTACCCGTGACTGTCATCGTAAAGGTAAGTCACTATAACGGGTCAGTTTCTGAATTAAGTGTGAAGAACCTCACTAGCATGTTGAATGGGACAATATCTAACGTTAGTCTATCCACTTTAAAGCTCTCATTCGGGATTAGCTTTGACCTAACCCAGCAAATGATTGGAAACGGATCTGTCAATGTTGTCCTCGTCCAGACACTGAAGGGAGGAGACCAATCAAGCTCATTTAGCTCGAAAGAGGTTGATACGTATGAGAAAACCTCAGACTTAGGGCAGGGTATTGCACTTCTTAACAACAGCATTACTAATCTCTCGGCAGTATACTGGTGGAACAACGATTTTTCGTATAATGGAATAAATGGAACAGATTACACAGTACTTGTTCCTGGAGACGGATCAACAAGTATTGCATTTGTATTCAAAACACAGGCAGCATCCGGACAATATTCGCTCAGCCAGGACCCATATCTTTCGGTGAACGGCGCAAATCTGATAAATGGTAAAATCCAGGTAGTAACCCAGGCATTGGCTAGCTTCTTTCTTCAGCATGTTGAATTCTTTGGCGCAGGAGTTGCAGTCGGCTCTGTGACCCTTATAGTGCTTTACAGTATTTACAAAAGGGACAGGATTAAAATTTAGAGTTCATCGAGCATCCTGAAAATTGAATATGCAACAGAATCGATGAAGCTCCTGCTGTACTTTTTGAGAAAATTTATTATGACTTCCTTATTGTTCAACGAAACACGGGCAGAATCAGCCTTTATTTCATAAGAAAGGATCCCATCGTGTACCATTTTATCCAGTGCTTTGATTGTATCGCTGCTGGGTTTTGGGATTTCACTTTCTCCAGCTATTGCCGTTCTTATTAAAACTTCTTTTGAAATTTGGTTTCGCATATGCATTGCAATTCTGCGTTCCATCATTGTATCCTCTGTACTGGAGAAGAATCTTACTAGTCGATTATCCTTAATAGAATATATTTCCCCCTTCCTTTCCATCTGGTATAAATGATAGTCCAGCTTTCCAACTGCTGCTCCTGTTCGTCGCTGCAGCTCCCTGAAATGTAGACCAGGATTTTCAGTTATAATCTGAATAAGTTTGGATCTGAAGGACTCGTTTTCGTTCAACTATCGCATACCCTTGAGGATCATTGTGTACATTACAATCAAAATTGCAAAGGCTAGAATAATTCCCGGGTAGATACTTGGGACGCTGATATATCCCAGCAATTCAAGCGAAGCAAAGACAAGGTAGACCATTAGGAATGCAGATATGAGAACCAGTGCGAAGAGAATTCTAACACTTCTTATTCTTAAAGTGCGTAACGTTCCTAAAAGGACTATTACGTTTATAACGAGGGACACTCCAAGAACTAGCAGGAAAATATCAATCGTGAAGGAACCGCCGACAGTCATATATTCAGGCATGTCAATCGGTAAGATAAATCATTAAGGTGTTCCATTTTTTGTCAGGGCAATGTCAAAGAGAACTGGCCCCTCTCTATTGTTCATCCGATTATCTGACATGCAATTCCAGTATCCTTGCGATATCATTCCTGGATACGGAGTGAATGTAAAATCAATATGTGCCCACGCAGTAATCCGCTAGGTTTGCGTAGGATTGCGTTCATCGAAATCCGGAGGTTAGTTCCCTCCTCCAGGATCTGTTCGAAATGCGGTTGGTACAAATATGTTCAAAGATTTCAAACAGGGTATTCCGCTGCAGTCTCTGCGGTTTCGAAGTCGAGCGATTTCCAAATGCGGCGATAAACATTCTAAACATTGGTTTGTCAAATATAGTTAAGGGCATATCCGAATTCGCGCAAGTGGAGATCGCAGCACCGGCATAACTCTTCAGTTGGGGAGGAATACGGGAAGTCGGTCACTGAAGCAGGAACCTCCAGTCCCTTAAGATGGAAAGGATGTTAGTGGAGAAGAGATATTCATCAGTGAGTGATAACTTCCCCGGATGAGACATGAATTATGAGGATTGAAAGCTTTGACATTTTAAGTCTCTTTTAGCAACCTTATGCCAGGAATCGACAGGAGCAGGTAGACAAGCCATGGAGTGCATATTAAAAATAGAATTAATGTAAACAGGTGTCTGGGTAAGATTATTAACAAAGATTCATATCTGGATTAGCCGGACTAGGCCGGGAGGCTAGGCGCCTTCTGTCACCCGAAGTCTATATGCGGGGGCGACGGCTTCGGAAGGTCAACCTGACTTCTGCCAGGCCCTGTGGAACTGATGACACTCTGTTCCTCTGGACTTCAGGTCTATGATCATGATTTCAAAGGAATTCATGGTTATAGTCTGTCTTGAAAATCCGCCAGGACCGGAAGGGAGCAACGGTATCCAGAACTGTGGGTGCTGGAGGGGTGCGGATTGGAAGAGAAGCAGGGGGAACCTGTCAGGACATCCGGCCCGACTGAAGCCTGTCCGGCTTAATTTTATTCATTCTCAGTTTCATCTGAAAGCCTGTTTAGCCAAGGTCAATATTATTACAATAGTTGTGGGATTTTCTCAAATACAAACTATTCGTGCACTGGTGATTTGTGACATTATAGATCTGCATAAAAAAAACTTGAACACGAAGTGCGATGCTTTATTATGCTAGGTTGCCTTTAGATATCAATGGACGAAGACGCTGCAAAATTTCACCTGTTGTCGGAAACCAGATACAAATATCAGGACGCAGACAAGGTAGTATCTGGTATTGGAAATCTTGAAGGACACATTCTCGAAGTTGGTTGCGGCCCAGGTTTCTTTACTATTCCCCTTGCTAAAGCAATAGTTGGCAAGGGAACTTTAGATGCAATTGATACAAGCCCTGAAATGATAAAAATACTAAAGGAGAGGCTTTCGACAGTTGATCTGCCAGTTTCAAGGGTTGTAAGAACAATAGTTGGTGATGCTGAGAGGATATATTACCCGGAGAGATCCTTCGATCTGATCTTTCTTGCCAACACCTTTCATGATCTGAAGGATCCAAAAGGATTCCTGGTACGCATGAACCGAATCATGAGACCTGGCGGATTTGCTGTTAATATCGACTGGTCAGCTGCCGAGTCGGAATTTGGGCCTCCTGCGCAGATAAGGATTTCAGAGGAAAAGAGCAAGAAGATGTTTGAGGATGCCCACTTTGTTTTTGTTGAGAACCTTTATGGCGGGGACTTTCACTATGGGCAAAAATTCACTCGCCCATAATTAATCCAGGAATTTCTTCATCCTGTAAGCATTCCTTGTCCCATCGATCGGTATCTTGTAATAATTCTGCAGGAATTCCGTGGCCTTGAAGCCATGCTTCTTGTAAAAGTTAATCGCCTGGGTATTATTTTCCCTGACTTCAAGGACTATGACCTGGTAGCCCTTTCTTAGGAGCTCACTCTCCATCCGGTTAAAAAGTATTGTACCAATTCCAGATCTGTGTATCCTGGGATCAATAGCTATGCTCTCGATATCTGCCATTCTATTATCAAGTGGAAGTGCACAGACGTAGCCTAATATTTTATCCTCCTCGATTGCTAAATAATTAATAGTACCAGGTGCATTGAACATTTTCTTTAACATGCTCACGCTGTATGCACCAATTCCAAACGACCTCTTTTCAAGTTCACAAATTTGTTCAAGATCTGATGGAAGATACGTTCTTATATTCACTTCCTTGAATCCTGAATGCTTTAATTAAGATAATTACTAAAAAAGTAGTAGGTACCAAAACCATTATACTTAATCTAACTATTCGGTATTATGTTAATAAAAGGGCTTGAAGAGCTTCGTTCTGGTAAACCTATCATGGTCTTCGACGATGAAAAGCGTGAAGGAGAAACTGACCTGATGGTAGCTTCCCAGTTCGTTACTCCAGAATACATAAGGCAGATGCGTCAGGATGGGGGTGGACTGATATGCGTCACAATTCGACAGAAGGAGGCGGAGAGGATTTCACTTCCTTACATGGACGACTTTCTATCGAGACATGGCGGCATTTCCGGACTATTTACGAACACCGACCTTGGATATGATGTTAGCAGTGCCTTTTCTTTCAGTGTTAATCTTCGCAAGAACTACACAGGCATCAGTGACATAGAAAGAGCTGCAACCATAAATGGCATTGCGGAGTATCTTTCAGAACTTGGAAACCTGAACGGGTCAGCGCAACGCATCTTCGCTGAAAGATTCAGGTCGCCTGGGCATGTCTTCCTCCTCATAGCAAGATCTGGATATTTCTCCCAAAGACGTGGTCACACCGAGTTAGGGACTTTCCTCGTTGAGAAGGCAGGGTTGATCCCTTCCATTGCAATGGTTGAGATGCTGTCCAACACAGGCCGGTCAATGACAAAGGAAGAAGCTATTGAGTATGCGACTGTGCATTCGCTAACATTTATAGAGGGCAGAACAATAATCGACGAGTGGTCGCATGACAAAGGTAATGGCTACGGGGGTCTTTGACATCCTTCATCTTGGGCACATTCATTTTCTGAGAGAATCTAAAAAACTCGGCGACGAGCTTTTTGTAGTTGTGGCACGGGACTCGACAGCCGGAAAGAGAGGAAAAACTCCGGTATTCAACGAGACTGCAAGGTTGCAGATGCTGGGTGAGTTGAAGCTTGTGGATCATGCGATTCTCGGCCATGAGGGTGATATTTATACAACCGTAGAGGAGATCAGGCCCGACGTCATAACGCTTGGTTACGATCAGTTGTTTGACGCGGATGAGATAAGGGCAAAATGCTCGGAACTCGGGATAAACGTAAAGGTTGCAAGGATATCGAGATACAGCAACTCTCCTTATAAGGGTTCTTCGGAAATAAAAGACAAGTTGCTTCAGATAATTGAGGATCGCATATGAAAAAAATTGGGATAGCTGATACAACGTTTGCCAGGTACGACATGGCCAGATCAGCGATCAATGAACTGGAATCAACTGGAACAGGATTCCAGATCATAAGATACACAGTTCCAGGCATAAAGGATCTTCCTGTTGCATGCAAGAAGCTTATCATCGAGCAGGGCTGCGATATAGTCATGGCGCTTGGAATGCCGGGACGAAAGCGACTGGACAAGATGAGCGCAAGGATTGCATCCGAAGGATTGTCTATCGTGCAGATAGAAACAATGACACACATAATCGAGGTTTTTGTTCACGAGGAAGAAGCTTCCGACGACAGGGAACTTTCATGGCTCATGGATTCACGATCAAGGGAACATGCTGTTAACGCATACGATCTCCTTTTCCGGCCAGAAAAATTGCAGGCAAATGCAGGAAAGGGCTTGAGACAGGGATTTGAAGATGCTGGTTCCGTTGATTCCAGAGAAGGTATATATCACTAGGTGATTGAATGAGGATAGGTATTGTAGTATCAGAATACAATTATGACATAACAATGAACATGCTCTTGAGGGCCGAAGAAGAGGCGAAATTTCTTGGTGCCGAAGTGCACAGGGTAATAAAAGTGCCTGGCACATTTGACATACCGCTTGGTGTCAAGAAGCTGCTGGAAATGAAGGAAATAGACGGAGTTGTGACATTGGGCGCCGTGATTAAGGGTGAAACCGATCATGACGAGGTCATAATGAATAACGCATCAAGGAAGATAGAAGATCTGTCCATTGAATTCTCCAAGCCCGTTTCCCTGGGAATATCTGGACCAGGAGAGACCAGATTGCAGGCACAGGCAAGGATCGAGTCGGCGAAGGATGCTGTCCAGTCAGTAGTAAAGATGATTAAGAGACTGTCAGAACTGAAAAAATAGATCCAACTTCTATATTTCCTTGAATTTGCCAGAGAACTCGGCAAATGCGTTGTGGGCATGAACGCTCTCTTCGCTTTCTGATCTCACTAGAATCATGGTTTCCGGATCCAGGAAGGAGAGCGCAGACTTTAGCTTCCGGGCAACTTCACGTACAACATCCTCAACAAACATTGGATTTTGGTGCTGCCTCAATATTAGATCGGCGTCATTCTCACCGTCGGTTCCAATAGATGCTGGTTTGCCTACAACTTCTTCTGCAACCTTCAATAGAGAATCAGCATCCACAAACTTATCCGGAAATTTCTGGACCATGATCAATACATGGTTTCTCTGGTTATGCGTTATCACCGGAAGAGCCTCTATTGCCGCAGAATATTCCGGGTACTTTTCCCTGAGGATAGCTCTTTCCTTTTCCATGGTGCAGGGACATGCATTTATCCCCTGCACAGAAACTCCAATAAAATCCAGTTCTTCCTTATTCCTGGACAGCTTGGTTTCACCTATGATTGCAGAATTGCTGAGGGTAATGCCGCCAGCCACTTTTGACTTCACAAAGTAATCTGCCTGCATCCTGCACTCGCATTTCATGACATATGGCAACCTGCCAATAACGTCCCTGCAAATCTCGGCAGTGATGTTTTCTATTCCCTCAAATTCACTACCCTTCAGGACCACGCTGGAAACTGCCTTGTTTATCTCAGAGAGATCAGCACCTTTTCTGTCCCGCGGAACATCGACAAATACTTCAGCGGATGCAGAAAGAAAGATCTCCCTGTTTCCTCTTCTTATAGTGACGGGGAATTTCAGGCCTTTCACGCCAACACGGGAAAGGGATAGAAAGGTCTCTGGTTTTCTAGCCTGAACGCTTTGACTCACTAGTTACTACCCTTCGATTCCTGGTAGGTTTTCTTAAGTGAAGCTTCCAGTTCCTTGTACTTGTCCTCAAGAGTTTTCTGGTTTTTCTCCAGTGTCTTTATCCTGACGGAACTGAGTTCCTTCTGTTCCTCCAGTTCATCAACAAGCTTCTTCCTGTCGGAAACCTCGTAAAGTATCGGCCCGATAGCTTTGTAAACAGGGTTTTCCGCCTTGACTCCTTCAAGCTCCTTTAGTGTCCTTTCAAGCTCCTTTACCCTTACATCAAGCTGGTACTTCTGGTTCATCAGTTGCTCAATCTGCAATTCCAGCTGCTGTGCCTGCTTTATTTTGTTCTGAATCATGTTGCTTGGGTTTTCCATTTATTCTACCTCCTTCGTTATTCTCTCGACTAGTAATAGAAGCCTTGCAAACGAGCTCAGGCTAGCCTTGAGTGGCACTGTATCAGGGGATTGTATATAAAAGTACAAATTTTCAGAATCTTCTTCCAGCCGCTCACTTGATCTTCCTGATACATTACCAATTTCTGGCTTGATTGCAGAAATTGAATCTCCATAGGTATCCTTGGGAAGTCGTATCTTTAACGAGAACTTCTGGGACATACTCAGCTATGCATAGTGCGGATAAAACCTTATTCATATATTCAAATCTGGAGATTACAAACTTTCTGTGATGTTTGTACCATCCAGGTTTGAAGAAGCTTTTTTTCATCGCTGTTCTATTGATGGATGGATAAGATAAGGTGGAAATATTAATAGCAAATTTCCAATCGAAGATGTAGTTAAGCTACTTTAACCCGCAATGGACTTGTCAACATGCTTCGGGAAAACTTAAATTGATTTCATCTTATACTGTGCCGGGCTCGTGGCCTAGTTTGGATAAGGCACCGTCCTTCTAAGTCGGTGATCGAGGGTCCAAATCCCTCCGAGCCCGTTCTATTTATGGTAATTGAAGCATATTCACATATCCCTTTTTCCGCGTTTGTTTATATACTACATAGCTTCACGATTTTTGTGAATTTATAAAGGGTACTTCACTTGGAACATTTCCTTCATGATCATAATATAGGATTCCAGAGTTATACAAAGTTCAGGATACTATCCGTAATCTCTATTCCAGTGCACGTTCTGCACAATCCCGCCAGTTATTTCTCTGATCCTATTGCTGTTACATATTGGACATTTCCAGGAGTCCGCTTTATTTCTCACGAAGGCATCACTGTCGTATTATCAAAACTACCTGACCCGAATCTGGAATGCACATCTGTGTTTAGTACATATTCAGATTCTCAGGGATACCATTAACTGACTTCAGAAAATTGGATGCACCTTGTCCTATCATGTATAAGAATAAGAAAACTACACCATCAAGAATGACCACATAGGTCAGAAACAATGTACTGGACGCTCCTTTCTGAAGGTTCACAAACACTTCTTAAGTGTTGCGTCACATGACATAAGCTCAAAACCACGGTCATAAGAAAATGCTATTTCAGGCATCTATTCGTCTCCATCTTATCCCTGCCAGGATTAACGGGATCACACACCATAACAGCATGAATAACATAAGAAAGGGAACTTTATTGAATGGGAACCCAATGTAAAAGCCAAGCGCTCCTGGTTCGCGATTGTGGAGACTTACAATTACGGACGCTAACTGAAATGGTGCTATATTCTCAATTGCTGACTGCACGTAGTTGGTAGGATAGACACCCAGGGTTCCAAGAACGTATACAATTCCCTGGACAAGTGGTAAATAGGCGTAATAGAGGAAAAACAACCATCCGGCAGGTGCGACAATAACAGATATCATCCCTTTCCAGAGAGAACTGAATAGGAAAGTGAATGATGCAAAAATTCCACCTATAAGCAAAGTGCTGGCGAATATAACCGCTGAAGCATAAATGCTGAGATAGATACCCAAGAAATAACCGATGAGCAAATCAAACACCAGGATGTCAATCGCTGATGAAATTGCCAGAATCGAAATGACGCTGAGGTACCTTGCAGCTATTGTGTCAAGTCTCGTAAGAGGTTTTGACAGAAGGAGCTCCAAAGAGCGGCTGGATCGGGGATATCCAAATACCGTGATGGAAAGAAGAACACCGAAAAGTGCAACGAAAAGAGCATCAATTCCAAGAAACAGGGAATATGCCTTTGGCTCAATGTAACTCTGTGTTATTTTCAACAGCAGGACGGAAGTTCCATCGGATCCAGATCGGCTTGAGACATAACTCCATTTGCCTCCGTTGTCGTATTGCAAACCACCTGAAATATAAATCAGATTCGCAGGAATACTTGCATAGTTTACGTATATGATCTTGAACTCAAATCCACCAAGACTTCCCAAGTTGATGGACCCATTGTAATCGCTTGGAGTCGCATCTGATTCAATCGACGTACTGCTATTCGGGTCTCCTGTTACAACGGAATATTGAATCGAGGAAACTGGGCTATAATTTACCCTGTAATCCATGTAGGGGGCAGACCCACCCTGCGGACTTACGTAGAAAATGACGAAACCCGCCTCGTTTAAATGGCCACGGTCAAATATTGTAAGATCGCTCACAAAAGGTGTCCGCACACTATGTGGAGTCACGGTATACCCACCGCTCGGTTGATAACCTTGTTGACCGAATACATAAAGGCCTGCTAACCAACTCTGGTTACTTGTAAGGTTCAAAACTGCGAGGCCATCACTGGCAATTGTGCCGGTTACCGACAGTGTTTTCTCTGTAGTTGTGTTTGTAAGAACCATCTTCACATTTTCTGCGGCCCGGGGAGTTCCATTGGAATCGTATGAATACACGACAAAAGAGTACGTACCATTACTGTAAAAGTCGTAGAAGCCAACATTCGGACCCACTGGAATAGTTGGGCCTGCAGTGCTCGCATGACCCAGGATAAATGAGCCCGTGAGTACTGTGAATACGATGAAAACTGCAAGTACTCCTTTATTAGTACATGTGTAGAACAGTGCTCTTAAGATGTTATTTCTTGTGTATTTGCCAGAAGAAGTTCCCTTCGAAACCATTTTTATACTCCCTGATGTTCAATACTTCCAGTCCCTTGCTTGACAGTCTCCCGGAAATCTCAGGTAGAATGTTACCCTTGCCTGAATCTATCCTAAGGAGAGTTATACTTTCATCTTCAACAACCGATCCGAACTCCTGCAGCGTTTGGACAAGCAGGACCCGATCTCCTCTGCACTCAACCTCTATGTAAGTCGATCTCAGAAGATCTTCAACGGGACTGACGTCTAAAATATGTCCATGATGGATAACTGCGATTCGGTCCACAATGCCCTCAAACTCGCTGAGAACATGAGAGGAAAGGAGAATTGATTTCCCTTCGCTTTTAAGTCTTAATATAGACTTCTCGAGAAATCTGATCCCTTCTGGATCTAGTCCGTCAAAGGTTTCATCGAGCAGAAAATTCTTTGGATCCTGGAAGAGAGCAAACGCAAGCATGAGTCTTTTTCTCATTCCATTGGAGAAGGTCTGTATCCGTTGATCCAATTGTTTCTCGAGTCCCACTTCAGACATCACTGCATTCATTTTGTCCTTCCTGCTTTCCCTGCTAAAGCCAAAATATGAACCAAACTCACGAAAGAGGTTACGGGGTTTTTGCATCAGGTCAAAAATTGGCGATTCTGGAACCCATGCAATCTCCATCGCAGCGGCTCTCTTCTTTTTCACAATGTCCAGGCCGTCTACCAGAACTGTCCCAGATGTGGGAAACATTACGCCAGAGCATATCTTGATTGCAGTGGTTTTCCCCGCGCCGTTCAGTCCTGCCAACCCTAATACTTCCCCGTTTTTGATCTTTAAGGATACATCCTCTATTGCCATTACTGAATTATGCTCGTAACTCTTTGAAAGATTCAACAGTTCTATCATTGATAACCATTCTTGAGGTTACGATACCACAGCATAACATTGCGGTCCGCTTTCAACTCTGTGTATTTTCCCTTGAATATCATACATGAACAACGATTGGAAGTTTATATGTGTATCCTCTTCCTTGCCATTATAGATATTACCCTCCGAGCCCGCCACTTTCAACACTTTGCGGGGCGTTCACAGATATAGAACAGAATGCATCTTGTCCACTCATTTCAAAGTTAAATCAGATTAAAGATCAAAGTATTGTTTTTATGCGAGCATTTTCTATTGGAGGGAGAACGAATGAAAGTACTGGTTATGGGTGGAACCGGATTCATCAGCAGAAGGCTTGTAGATCTTCTTATAAAAGATGGTGCGGATGTCACAATCGCAACTTCCGGCAGGACTGCTAATCCATATGGTGAAGCGGTGGAGGAAATAAAGGTCAATAGATTTGACCGCATCAGCCTCGATGAAAACCTGAATTCTCCTCCCTTCTTTGATATTATCTATGATATGCTCGGCTTTAGATCCAGGGATGTGTACGACATGATAGATCTCTTCAGGAACAGAGTAGGGCTGTATGTTTTCACTTCGACCGCCTCAGTATATTCTGGTCTGTCTGGAACTATCTCGGAGAATGAGTTCAATCCATCTGCAATGAAAGTGGATAAGCCCGGCATGGAAACCAATTATGCAGATGGCAAGAGAAACAGTGAGTCAGTCCTATTTAACAGTGCGGCATTTCCGGCTGCAGTTGCCCGTTTTCCCAATGTCCTTGGTCATGACGATAGTACGCTCAGGTTCCAGGATCATCTTTCAAGGATCAGGAAGGGTGAAAAGTTTATAGTACCTGAAACAAGTGGAAAAAGAAACTACGTCTGGGTAGAGGATGCAGGGCGCCTGCTTTACTGGCTAGGAAAGAATGGGAAAAGAGGCGCATACAACGGCGCATCCAAGGAAAACCTCGAGGTATCCGAGCTAATCAGGAAATTGGGAGAAATATTAGGCGTAGAGGCAAAAATAGAACGCACCGATAGAAATGAGTCAAACTCAGCCTATTATTCAAGGAATGATTATATTCTCTCTACCGAGAAAGCAGAAAGAGAGGGATTCCATTTTTCGCCTTTCATGACATGGCTTAAGGATGAGGTAAAAGACTTTCTTGAAAAAGACGGGAAGTCATATAACTCTGCAGAGTATCGAACTCATCTCTATTAGTGAATTCTCTCTTGTGAAAGATATCAGGGATACTCTCTAATTCACAAGAATCCGGTCCTATCTCATCACTGTTATCCGCGCCTCCTGTAAAACAAGGCATAACCTATAGCAGCACCCGCCGCGAATGAGGCAGCAATTATGATACTGGAAAATATAAGTTCATCTGGATAGGCGTTCACCGCTTTTCCGCTGCTGACATGTATGACAACCAGATTGCAAACATGAAGTTCGCTCACAAAGATAGTGGCTCCTCCGTTGGCCTGTTGGATGGAATCTGGGTTATAGCCAACCAGGATTTGACCCATCTTGGTCAAGTTTGTAGGATCCAGAATCGTGACGGTTCCAGAACTGCATTTTATGCGGCTGCTGGGACTTAATGATATGTTCCTTTCTGACACGTAAAGCATTCTGTCCTGCTGGTCGTAGAGTAAATCTGTTGGCTGGTTCTGCAGTGTTGAATTTTTTATGAAATGAAGATTGCTTGCATCAAGCAGGGAAATATTGTATATCTGATGGGCGAACGATACCCCGTAGCAACCAACAACTGCAATTTCGTTCAAGTCCGGGATAAAAGTTGCAGCCGTCGGAAAGTAGCTTACATTGAATGTTCCTCCCAGAACATCATAATGGGTGTCAAGGCACACAAATTGCCTGTAGTTATAATTAACATAAAGATTTCCATTATTCGGATCACACACAATAAAATCAGAAAAGGCAGGATGAAATCCAGTCAAGTTTGCAAGGGAGATATACGCGATGTCTGATCCATTCATTCCCACCACTTCCATTCCACCTTTCTGTGCGTCAACCGCGTACATTTTCCCGGTTTGGAAATCAATAATCATTGATGAGATAGTGAATCCGTTTGATCCAATCACATAACATCCAACCGGCATCAGCGATTGAGCATCAATAAAGAATAGGTGGTTTGTGCTTGAAAGGTATATGCAACTACCATTTGTACTAACACCAACAAATTGTATTGCGGTAGGTCTGAGATGATAGTATGTCGTTGGATTTACGAATGAAACAACTGATCCAGTTGATCCCGAATAGCTTAGCAGAGTCTGGCGATCATTGCAACGAGGCAAAGAGTTGAATGCATCCATGTATACGTGAGAACCGTCGCCTGAAACCGCTAACTGATTTCTAAATTCTTCATTATATGCGAGAAAGTAAATGCATGGTGCATTGTTGGGGTAAGAAACAAATAGGCCACTGTAAGTGTTGAAATTATCAAGGTTCAATGTGCTTGTCACTTTGCCAAGAGAAATATTGCCTAATGACATGAATGTGATGTTAATCATCTGTGCCCTGGAGGAAATGCTAATAATTCCGGTCGCAGGTGAAGGATAAAAACTACCGGCAAATGCAACGGAAAAAAGCACACTTCTGTTAACAAAGGTGAAAAATATCCTGCTGCTGTTTGAACTGTGTGTCTCGCCACCTGCTGTAATATTCCACGCAGTTCCTATTGGAAGACCAGTCTCCCGGAAAACTACGGTGCTGTATTGCATCCATGTAAAGTTCAAAATAACAGTGATATTCGAACCATTCACTGATGGAAATGTATAGTTCTGATATCCATTGGCATAACAACAAACCTGCAGAGTTCCATTGTGGACAATTACCACTCTTGACTGGTTCGACTGAGATGGTGCGAAGCATATATAATTGCAGCCTCCGGAATAACGATAACTGACACGAATGTCGAGGTTTCCTGGGCCATTAAATTGAGCTATAAATTTTGCATAATAATAGCCAGGCTTCAAGAAGAAGTGAATATTAACTGTCTGGTTCGAGCCGGACACGTTCGCGCATTTCACTGAAGAAGTATCTTCAAAATAAGATGATGAATAAGAAGATGGATAACCATAATAGTATACAAATAGGTTGAAACTGTAGGATCCATTGATCACATAGAAGGAAATATCAGTGGTCTTGCCTAGATAATTAGTAGATACACTATTTGACTGACCTAAATGGAAAAGCTGTATACCCCAAATAGCGCTAAATGAGGCGAGCCCAGTCTGGTTAAAACGAAGATTATAAAATGAAACATAGACATAGCTATGAGAACCGTTGAGAAGATAGTAACTACCGTTAAGCATAGATGTACTGCCTGCACTGAAGTTGAATAGGTAAGATCCGTTTGTAACATATGCATAGAAGGTTTTGTTCATCCCAGACAATGTAAATGAGATTTTCTGGCCTGTAACCTGTGAGCTCCACACCGTCTTAGGACCTAGCCCTATAGCTTCAACTGTAACTAAAACTACTTTTGGGAAATTTGCTATAATGGGACTACTTACACATGGAACCGATAGATTGTACAGTACTGGTGTCACATAGGTAGGTTTACCGCCAGAATAATTGGAAAACAGGCAGTACCTGTACTGATATGATCCGATCAACAGATAAAGAGAACCCGATGAATTTGTAGATCTGAAGGCAAAATCCTGAACCGTACCATTGCCGCTCGTTACGTCGATTCCCCATTGCGCACCATCCGGCAGGTTCTCAGCGGTTACGGTCAGATTGCTAAATGTAAAATTCTCGCAATCAGAGGTATCTGATAAATTAATGCCTCCAAATGCAGGTTCAAACGTTGATCCTTGATTCTGTATTTTAACATAGTAATCTGCAAAGTATGTTGAGTAAGGCAGATAAACGGTAAAAGTCGAGTTGTTTGAGGGTGCCTCTATGCGACTCATATACGTCTCCGCTCTTGAAAGGTACTGCAAGCATGCGCTCCAGGAAAGGTTATTGACTCCAACTGGCATGCCTTGTTCTCTAAAAGCGACAGAGTGCATTGGTTGTATTATTTCCAAATTATTTGATATTGTAGTGTAATTATCACATAAAAGCACGTATCTGCCAAATTCCTCTATGTATACGGAGTAGCAGTAACTTCCTGCGGGCACATAATAATTTGATACACTATTGTTGCCTTGCTCGGTGCATGAGTAACCAGTGAAGTCCCTTAAGCAAGATTCCCAATGTCTTTGCAGAGTGTTATTTTCCAAAACTATTGATACACGATATACATTGAGAGAAACAGCCACATTGCCATCCACGGAAACAGTACCCTCAATAATGTATGAAGTCTGATTTCCATAGTACATGAAATAGTTGTAGGTTCCAGGTGCGGAAACGAAGGTTACAGTATTGCCCTGTGTGCTGGTATACTGGGATCCAAACTGAAGCGCCCACGTAAATCCATCAGGAAGGCCATTTTCCACAAAGGTAACAGTATACTGTATCACGGTTGTGGCCGGCACATTTTCAACTGTGTTCCCCGGGTACAACTCACTGGCATTATGATAAACCGGCACTGGAATATACCCGAGAATAGAGGTAAAAATCATGACCGCTACCATCAGAATGGGAAAAATCCTCTTCAAAAGATTTCCAGGCATTATTAACAATGTGTTAATTTCAGATATTTAATAACTTTTTCTACCATCTTAGCATTCACTTTTTGGCATCTTTGCAACTATCAGTCAACGACTTGACAGCAAAGTCAGTATCAATCTATAAATCTATGCTGATAATCCTGCAAGCATAATGAACGACGTATTCATAGTGGGCTCAGTAAGGACTCCGATTGGCAAGTTTGGCGGGACTCTAAAGTCATACAGAGCGGTGGATCTTGGAGGCATAGCAGTAAAGGAAGCAATAACCCGGTCAAAGGTACCTGCGAGTGAAGTTGAGGAGGTCATAATGGGAAATGTATTGCAGGCCGGAAATGGACAGAACCCGGCCGGTCAGGCATCCACGCTTGCTGGTCTTAGCGACTCAACACTGAAGTATACTGTGAACGTTGTTTGTGCATCTGGAATGCTGGCAATAGAATCTGCCTACAGAGAAATCAAGCTCGGTGAGAGAAAGGTGGTGGTTGCTGGAGGAATGGAAAGCATGAGCAACTCTCCCCTGATGCTCCCGGCAGACTTTAGATGGGGAGTAAAACAGCTTTTGACACAGAACCCAGGCATGAAAGATGCAATGCTCTCTGATGGCCTATTGGATGCATTTTATTCTGAGCATATGGGTGTATCCGCGGACAGGACTGCCAAAAAATACGGGGTGACAAGGAAGGAAGCGGACGAATTCTCATATGAAAGCAACGTTCGCGCAGACAGGGCATGGAAGAGCGGTGTTTTTGTCAAGGAGAGCATTCCAGTAGGTACCCTTACTCAGGACGAAGGGATCAGGGTCTCAGATCCTTCGGTTCTTGGCAGGTTGAAGCCTGCATTTGGCCCGAACGGTGTCCTGACTGCAGGTAACTCCTCACAGCTTTCAGACGGAGCTTCGGCACTCGTTCTCGCATCGGAAGAAGCTATTGATGAAATGAGCCTAAAGCCATTGGCCAGAATAACTGGTTATAATCAATCCTCACTCCCACCGAGGGATTTCGTTGAAACGCCAATCCCCTGTACTAGACAGTTTCTGGAAAAACAGGGCAAGAAAATAGGCTATTACGACCTTGTTGAACACAATGAAGCTTTTTCAATTGCCTCAATCATCGTAAGGGACAAACTGGGCGTAGAGGGAGATCGTTTCAACATTAACGGCGGGGCAGTAGCAATCGGGCACCCTCTTGGTAACAGCGGTTCCAGGATTGTTGTGACCCTTCTCAACGCACTCACTGAATCAAAAATGAAGACTGGGCTCGCAACCATCTGCCATGGAGGCGGCGGGGCTCACACAATGTCTGTCGAGATTGTCTAGCCTCAACACTTATAATTCCTCTCATAATAACATAGCATGAAATACGAAAATCTAGTTGTCAACGAAGAGAAAGGAATTCGCAACATCCGTATTCAGAGACAGTCAGATCTGAACCCTCTTGACCTCCAGACACTCCAGGAAATCAAGGCATGCATGAATGAGAAACCAATGATAACAGTAATCACTGGTAGTGACAGAGCCTTTTCTGCCGGTGCCGATATCAAAAACTTCAGTGACCTTAAGCCATCTGTTGCGTATTCGTTTGCACGAGAAGGTCACTTCGTGATGAATTTCATCGCATCCTACGAAGCACCCGTTATAGCAAGCGTAAAAGGATACGCCCTAGGCGGCGGTTTCGAGCTCGCGCTCGCCTGCGACTTCAGGATTGGATCCAGAAATGCAAAACTTGGGCTTACCGAACTTAACATCGGTCTTATTCCAGGGTGGGGTGGTACACAAAGACTTAAAGATCTTGTTGGAGAACAGATTGCATTTTACCTTATAGGAACATCGAAAGTAATAAATGCAGATGAAGCCGTATCTTATGGGGTATTGCTTGAAGTCTCTGACAATCCAGACAAGAGTGCGATGGATCTTGCCATGACCCTGAGGGATAAATCACTGTTTACGTTGAAGGCTGTAAAGTCCCTTGTCAGATCACAGCCCGGCGGAAGATATGAGGATGAGAAGCAGTTGTTTGGCATGGCATTTGAGACACCTGACAGCAAGGAAGGCGTCCAGGCATTTATGGAAAAGAGAAAGCCCGTATTTAATCAGCATAAGTAATTCATCAAAGATACACACAACCGGCCGGGTCATGTTCCAGGAGCCGAACATATTCATCGTACTCAGGCTGCGTGAACAGTCCCCTGGAAATGTATGTCTCCCGGTATTTCTCAGCACTATCAGGAAAAACCGTTAGTATCCTGGACCCGGGATTTTCCCCTCCGATTTTCAGAGCTGAAAAAAAGTTCGCCGCTGAAGACAGGCCTACAAATAGTCCTAGATGCACCATCTCTCTTAGCTGTGTTTCAGCATCCGTGTCTTCAACCGATCTCCATTCATCTATCAGTTGCATGTTTTTACTCAGGATCTCCGGTGTTCTCGATACCTTAAGATTTTTCAGGCCCTGAATCTTATGGTAGGGCTGAGGCATCACGCCAATTACCCTGGTGTTAGGACTGAACTTCTTAAAATACTTCGCAAGTCCAGTCAATGTGCCGCCTGTTCCAATGGAAACCACAACGTGAGTAAATCCTTCTGGTACAGCCTTTACAGCTTCTGGTCCGGTAGTGTAAAAATGGGCATTCGTGTTAGAATCGTTTGAATACTGATCAAAGTTAATGTATTTTTCAGGATACCTGGAAATCTCCTCCTTGAGGAGTGCAACTGCTGAGTCTATATTTATTGAGCTCTTTTTGCTTGCTTCATCGAACACCTCAACAACATCCTGCTCTGTTGCACGCAATACACTCTTAGTGGCTGCACTTGACGCGTTCGGCACATATATTTTCGCTCGATACCCGAGGTCTCGTGCTATGCTTGCAATTGCTATACCTGTATTTCCAGAACTTGCTTCTATTATGGTCCTGCTTTTATTCAGGACACCCTGGCGTAAAGCAGACGCAATCATGAAAAAAGCGGCTCTGTCCTTAATTGAATGGAACTTATTACGATACTCAAGCTTTGCATATATCGAGAAATTAGTTCCTCTATAAGAATAAAGTGGCGTCCTGCCAATACCATATTTATATGCCTCTCCCCTTATTTCCAGGTAGTCTGAATCTTCAAGCATGTGTTGTCTCTCATATTTCTTGCTGTCTTATTATCCTTCTTTGAAGAGTCTACCTTTAAATGAAGTGGATTCATTTTCTATCATACTTTTTCGTTACGGCACATTGCCAGTTCCTTGGCACCCTTTTGTACTTTACCTGTTCAACCAGGCCATCGATAGCATTCCGATCTTTCAGGACGGAATATATTTCATTTTCTTCTCTAATGCAGTGAAGGGTAAACAATCGACTAAGACCTTCAATTCTATCCATGGCTCTTTCATGATCGTTACTTTCCATGTAACTGAGGATTTTATCTAACAGCCTGATCAAACCGGCATGCTCCGTCTCAAGGCCAAGTATAAAAGCATGTTGTACGAGTGTTGAAGCCATTTGGAAAACATAAGTTTCTTCGCGATAGAAGTGCAGTATCATCCTTTTTTGCAAGTTGTACAAAATGCTCCTTAACTCATGTTCATTCTTATGCGAATCAGATAACTCGACTATCAATTTCCGAATCTTTCCATGATCGGAGGAAAAGGCAGAATATTCCACTCAGGTTAATGCTATTCCTAAATTTATGTTGTTCCAGATATTTCTCTTCAACATTTTTCACATCTAAGATGTTAAACTGCATTTGTCAGACAATATATAATTGTTATACCAAGGTTACAAAATCAATAAAGGTTGGTCTCTGCTCGCCACATAATAGAAATATTTAAATATTGATATACATTATGATTTATGCGTTAACAGGCATTTGTCAGACGGGTGTAAAATGATCATTGAATCAGTGGAACTGGACAATTTCAAATCGTTCGGCAATAAGAAGAGGATACTTTTCCGTGACGGCTTCACCGTGATCACTGGACCCAATGGAAGCGGAAAGAGCAACATAGGTGACGCAATGCTCTTTGTTCTGGGCATAAGATCCTCGAAGGCAATACGTGCGGATCGTCTCCCAGATCTTATACATAAAGTTGCACCAGGAAAGAAGCAGGGGACAAGTTGTTCTGTGACGATTGTCATGGATTCCCAGGACAAGTCGCAGCCGGAGGAGGAACGCAAGACCCGGATAACAAGGGAGATTTCTGTAGACGATAACCAGGAATGCAAGAGCACCTATTACATAAACGGGAGCAAGGCGAAGAGGGGGGACGTTGAAACAATCCTGGATAATGCACAGATCTACCTGGATGCATACAGTTTTGTTCTCCAGGGCGATATCAACAACCTTGTCAAGATGACGGGTACAGAGAGAAGAAAGCTTCTTGAGTCAATAGCCGGAATCGAGAATTATAATATTCAGATAGAAAAAGCCCAGTCTGATATAGATGGAATTGAGGATAATCTTTCCAAGATACAGATACTCATTGACGAAACGCAGAGGCGTTCAGATCAGCTTGCTGAGGAGAAGAAGAACGCAGAGCGATACAATGAGATTACAGCAAGCATTGGATCGCATGAAGCAACCCTGCTGCGCATAGATCATATATCCGCTGAGAGAGAGCTGGCAGCTTACACAAAAAGCATGCAGGAGATAGACGGACAAATCACTGCATCAAGACAGAAGATCAGCGACCTGCAAAACAGGATCTCGGAGACTGAAAGCACGATCGTGAGAGTGGAAGAAGAGAAGAACAGGTTTGGCGGGGATGAACTGAAGAGAGTTGTGGATTCAATTCGTGACTTGACGCTTCAGAAGGCCAAGGAAGAGATCAACCTCGACAATCTTCGTGACGATATTGTGTCCTTCGAGGGGAAGATAAAAGACCTGAATGCCAACAATGAGTTCCTCTCTAAGGATATTGAAAAGTTAAAAAAAGAGGCAGACAGGCTGAAGAGTTCTGTTAAGGAAGATGAGAAGAGGATTGCAGAATTTACAGCGAGCCTCGATGCTTTGAGGTCAAACGCGAAGGTAAGTTCAAAGGCCTTTACAAAGTACAGACTGGAAATGGAGGCAATTGATGCAAAGATTCTCAAGGCAAATTCACAGATCATTGCAACTTCTGATAAGGAATCAAATGTAAAGTCCCAGAGGGAGAAGATCCTTTCGGATCTCAGGCATATGGAGAGCAGGGAGTCAGACACGCTTCTGGAACTTAACGATGCAAAGTACAAGATTGACAGCGTAGAGAAGGATGCTTCTGGAAGCAAGAAGGCATACGATGATCTGAACCAGAAGTACATTGCTCTTAGGAAAGCGGTTTCAGACGGAGACCGGAAGAAGGATGAACTGAACAGGCAGCTGGTTGAACTCACAAAGGAATATGAAAAGCTTTCAAGTATGCTCTCCCGCTCGTCACAATCTTCGAGAACATTTTCGGCTATCCTCGAAGCGAGGGCCTCAGGCGAACTCACCGGGGTGCACGGCCTGGTAAAGGATCTTGTAAGCTATGACCCTAAGTTCCAGATGGCTGTGCTTTCGTCAGGCGGTTCCAGGCTGAATTCTGTTGTTGTCGAAGATGATTCGGTGGCCGAGCAATGTCTTAACATACTGAAACGCAAGAAGGCGGGTAAGTTGACATTCCTGCCGATGAACAAGATGCTGAACGGAAGACCAAGGGCGAAGGCGATAATGGTCCGCAATTCAGGAGAAAGCCTTGGATATGTCTTCGAAAACGTGAGTTACGACAAGAAATATGAAAACATAATCTGGTATGCATTCCAGGACTGCCTGATTCTTCCGGATGTTGCTACCGCAAGGAGGCACATGAGCGGAGTTCGTCTCGTTACACTAGATGGAGATATCTTCGAGGCAAGCGGCGCCATTACCGGCGGCTTCTCAGAGAGGAAGGAGGAAACATCGGAAAGGCGCATAATGGAAGTCTCGGAGCAAATGACCCAGACTTCTGAGGATCTGGAGAAGGTAAAAACCAGGCTCGAATCTGACAGGATCGAGCTTGATGCTGTTACCACCCAGCTGTCAACAAGCTCTAAGAAAATAGGATCAGGATCGTCGCAGGTCGACATGTACATAGAGATCCGGGACAGGGCTTCGGCTGATCTGGAAAAAATCAAACAGGAATTAACGAAGCTTAAAACAGATCTGAAAAAAGAGGAAGACCAGATTACAGAGATCCAGGAGGAAAGGTCTCAATTCGAATCTGATATTGCGGATCTCAACAAGGAGAGAGATACAATCGCCGCAAAACTGTCTGAAATATCGCCTGAATCAATGGAAAAGGAAGGAGAACTTGAAACCAAACTTGCTGAACTGAGGCAGGAAAGGGAAAGCCTGGTATCCGCACTTTCAACAACAATGTCGGACCTCAGGATCCAGGAAAAAATATTCTCAGACCAAGGGATCGCGATCACTGACTACGAGACCCAGATTGGTTCGAAGAAGCAACTATCGCTAGAAATTGAGAAAAAGCTCAGGCAGATCCAGTCGGATCTCGAAAAGAGCAAGCTGATTGAAGAGCAGCTCAACTCTAAGGCAAAGGAATATAATGACAGGATCAACTCGCTCAACATTGAGCTGCAGTCTCTTCGCGGAAACGTGGAAACTGCAAACGCAATGATACGAAGTTACGAGGATAACCGGCTTAACACATCACTTAGAATCCAGTCAATCAACGAAAAAATTCAGCAGATAGACGCACAGATTGCTGACTGCAGGTTCTCTCCGGTCGACACAGGTATGTCTGTTGTTGAGATAAAGAGGACAATCACATCGCTTCGCAAGGAGATAGAATCTCTTGGAGCGGTAAACCAGCTTGCGATCAAGGAGTACGAGGAAGAGACTGCTAGACTCAGAGAGCTCACGGAAAAAACGGCAAGACTCAGGGAAGAAAAGGCAACACTTGAAAGCATGATGGAAGAGCTTAACAGCAAGAAAAGAACAGTGTTCCTGGATCTTTATTATAAGATAAATGAATCGATGCAGAACATCTACTCGGTATTATCGGAGGGTGGGGAGGCAAGGCTGGATCTTTCGGACATGAATGATCCACTCAACTCAGACCTCTACATACGGGCGAGACCAAAAGGCAGCACGTTCAGCAAGATAGAAGCACTGAGCGGCGGAGAAAAGAGCCTTACTGCAATTTCGTTCATCCTGGCTGTGCAGAGGATCAAGCCATCTCCTGTATACTACCTGGATGAGATTGATATGTTCCTTGATGGAGCAAATGCTGAGAGGATTGGAAAAATGTTTAGCGAGAACGCAAAGTATTCGCAGGTTTTGATGGTATCCCTTAAGAAGGCAATGCTCAAGTATGCTGACAACTTGATTGGTGTCACAACGCTTGATGAGGAAAACAGTGAGGTCTACTCCAAGGATTTCGACTCAGGAGGGGTGCAGCCATGAGGATCGATGAGGTGCTTCAGAGTATTACTGTACAGGGTACACTTCTTGACCTTGACACCGGGCTTTACAGGCGCATTCTTGCAAAGGAGGAGAAGCACAAGGCGCCAAATGAATTTGTCTGGGTCGTGACCGAGGTTGTGAACAAGTGCGAACTGGGGCAGATGGACCCATGGGATATTGATCTTATTGCCCTCACAAGGCTGTTCGCAAATTCAATGAATGAAACCAGTCCCAATTTCTCTCTTGCAGGAAGATTCATAGCGGAATCCTGGAAGTTTCTGTTCGAGAAATCCAGGGATCTGCTCACTTCCAAGGAACTGGTGTCTGATGATCCTGAAGCCGAGACTGCCGAGGAAATTATCGCAGGGATTGAAAGTATCATACAGGTAAAGCCGCGCATCTATCACCAGGAGAAAAGGAAGATCATGCTTCTGGAAGTGCTGGAAAGCATGCGTTCACTTTACCAGAGACCGTCCTACACCAGGCAGGTCCCCGGAATGAAGGAGGAGTTCCCGCAAAGCTCCATAGAGGAGATCATTGTTGAGTTGAACGCAGAGGAACCAGAGGTGGAGAAGATGAAAATCCTGCAGTTTATAGCTGATTACGGATCCTCGATGCTGATGGAGGAGGTCTGGGGCTTCTCCAAGGGAGAAATGAGCTCTTTCTTCCAGTATTCACTCTTCCTTGCAAAAGAAAGGAGGATTGCCCTCCACCAGAATGAACCTTACGGGCAAATCCGGATAGAAGTGCTTGATGGTTAATGCCGGAAAAAGATGTTAGTGCATCGGAAGTTGCAGAATATGCCTTTTGCAGCGTTTCCTGGTACATGGACAAGGAAGGATATCGCAGGTCAGGTTACGCAAATACAAGGATGACTACCGGAAAGATAATGCATCGCCGCCTTGAGACCAGGGTCAGGAGGTCCAGGGTATCCGCGAGAGCATATGTGATCCTGGCAGCTGTCATGGGAATCCTAATCATTGCATACATAATGGGTGCATTCTGATGAATATCCTTATCCTCCTGCTTCTGATCCTCGCATTCGCAGTCGTGATCTTTCTTGTTTTCCGATCCTTCAGGACTTCTGTGAGATATTCTATCCCGAAGGGAACTCAGATCTATGGAGACCTGATATCAGAAGGCAAGCTCCTAAGGTCGAACAGGTTTGCACTGACTGGTAAGCCGGACAAAGTGGTTATGTCAGGAAAGCAGGTCATTCCCTATGAATACAAGAGCACAAACGCCGATCGCCCAAGGGAAGGGCATATGCTGCAGATGGGAGTCTACTTCATCATACTCGAGGAAATGTACCCTGACAAGAAAATCCCGTATGGAGTACTCAGATACAGGGAACAGGCCTTCAGGATCGACAACACTCCACGGATCAAGAGCGCAGTTCTCGAGATCACCCGGCAGATCAGGGGCACTTATGGCGTACCTGTGAGGAACCACTCCAATTCAGGCAAGTGCTTCCATTGCTCTTTCAAGGAAGGCTGTGTGCAAAGCTTAATTAGGTGAATCCTTAATCCCGACAAATATGCAGCAGATTGACCTATTGAAGCGGAACATGGTTGAGGTCGTTACAGAGGAGGAGCTTTCTTCAATGAAGCTCTCATCTGCAAGAGGCTACATCGGCTTTGAGCCTTCCGGAATACCACATCTTGGAACCGGCCTATTATGGCCAAAGAAGATTAATGAACTGGTCTCGCTCGGAGTGGATTTCCAGGTCCTGCTTGCCGACTGGCACGCATTTGTCAACAACAAACTATCGGGAAACATTGACAGGATCAGGGAGAGCGGAAAGATCTTCAAGGAAGGTATGCGCGCCATGGGCCTGAGCGACAAGGTCCGGTTCATCTGGGCATCGGATTTGGTGGATTCCGGCGAATATTTTACAACGCTGATTAAGCTGGCGAAGCATACTTCCCTTTCAAGGCTGAAGAGGGCGCTGCCGATCATGGGCAGGGTTGAGGGCGACGCCGAGAAGGATTTCAGCATGTACATCTACCCCATCATGCAGGTTACCGACATTTCGGTAATGAACGTTGACATAGCGCTTGGCGGGATGGATCAGAGACATGCCCACATGCTCCAGAGGGATATTGCCGACAAGTCCGGGATAAAGAAGGTCTCGGCAATACATGGACCGTTGCTTGGAAGCCTTAAGGGCCCTGGCAGGATGGATGCATCCCCGGATGGAGAGATTGTAAAGATGTCCAAGAGCGACCCGGACTCTGCGATTTTCATATTCGACTCGGAAGCCTCGATAAGAAGGAAGCTGTCGGCAGCATTTTGCCCTATTGGAGAAGTTAAGGGAAACCCCGTGATGGACATTGCAAGGCACATCATCTACCCGTATTACCAGAAGGAGTTAATGATACACAGACCGGTCAGCAAGGGAGGCGATTTCGTTTACCATGACTACGACGATCTTGAGGCAGAGTACATTGCCAAGAGGGTACATCCCATGGATCTCAAGGCAGCCGTAGGAGAAGTCCTGGTTGAAATGCTCGGGCCAGCCCGTTCAATATACGAACAGTACGAGGAGGAAATGCGGGATCTTGGATATACATCGCAGTGATCCATCAATTATCTATTCAGAAGAAACTCTCTAACCTTGACTGGGTGGCTGAACCCGCGAAGTCCCTTATCTTTTCCACATATGGGATGACCCTCTCCTCCGAAAAGGAGCGCTCCTCACAGAGATATCTTACAAGGGACTTCTCATCGGGTTTCTCAAACTTGATTTCTGGACTCCTGACAGATGGGGGATTCCTGAAAAGTTCCATGATCTCATCCAGTTTTTCTATTTCTACGCCCCTGGACGCAAGCGCAGCCTTTATGTTTCCATGCTTCTTTATGAGATTGAGGGCAGTTTTTGCGCCAACACGATCTACCCCCTTGTTAAAATCGGTACCAACCATTATGCCGATCGAAATGAGTTGCTCCTGACTTATGCCGTTGATGCGAAGAGTTTCCTCAAGATCAAGGTATTCCGGCGTTATATTTACATAAAAATTCTTCCCTGGGATTTTTCTCCTTCCGTTGGAAACGAAATTCCTGAATACAATCTTTGCACCGAAGAGGAGGCAGTCATAATCCTGTGACACCACTGCATTAACGAGGCCAAGGCGACTGAGCATTGAAGCCTGAGCCTCCCCCTCTGAAGGCGCCATTATTACCGGGATGCCCATGAGTTTCAGGAGGTGAACTGACTCATGGATAATCTCACTTGTAATGTAGTTGATTCTTGATGACAGGGATCGAACGCGCTCTTCTTCACCCAATTCCCTTGCCTGCTCCAGCTCTGCAATATGCTTTTCCCTCATCAGCTTCCTTTCCGCAATGGTCTGATCCTTTAGGCTGCTAGGCTCGCCGTCAAAGACGTAAACGGGTCTTATGGCATTATCCATGAATGTAATAGTTCTATAGAATAGGCCTGAAATGTGGGAGGTAATTTTTCCGCTTGAATCCTTCAGCGGTGTTCCGTCGGGCTGCCTTATGTTACTCAGGAATTGGTATATTATGTTGTAGGCGTCGACTGCGACAACGCTCCCCTTTTGTTCCTTGAGGGTTGTCGGGTGCCTGGCAACAATATCTGATATGTCAACACCCATCAGGACTCACCTGCACTCAAGACCTTCACCGGTTATTGCGAAATTCAACGACCTTCCCTCCTCGATGGAGCGATGCTTCATAATCGTGGCCTTTCTCAATCCACCTTCAAGCTTTTCAAGCTTTATTATTGCCTTCACCGAATGATCAATGACGAAGCCCCCGAATGGCTGGATCTGCCCCCGATCAATATCCTGGTAGATCTGGTTCGTTATCAGCGTTGGAATATTGTATATAGAAATCAGGGAAAGAATAGTTCCCAGTTGTTTCTGGAATCCGGCAACACGGGACTGATAGTCATTTCCGGTTTCCAGGCGAAAATATTCTGTGAAGGAATCAATTATTAGGGCACCCGGTGACTTTACCTTCTCCATGAGTTTATGAACCCTGAGCAGCGACAGCTCCTGATCTTCAAGGCTATTAAGGCGGAACAGGGCGATGTTGTCATATATATCTGAACGCGCCACTGACATCTGCCTGAATCGCTCTATTGAAAAACCCTCGGAATCCAGGTAGAAGACCCTTCTCCCCTGTGACGCAGTGTTGATAGCAAACTGCATGCATATATTTGTCTTGCCTGAACCTCCTTCGCCAAAAAGCTCGGTGATCACACCATGCTCAATACCGCCGTTCAGGAAAGAGTCAAGGCAGCCGAGGCCGACAGGTGATCTTCCAGGACTCTCGTTGAGTTCTATTTTCTGCATCCTATTTTACATAATGGCTACTTATTTAATTAATGTGTTTTCATTATTCGCTTCACAAGATCAAGGAAGTCCTGTGAATATATGGTGAGATCCGCAGCCGAAATGAGCCGCTGGCTCGAAGGATTGAATGCAATCCTGAAGCCTGCAGTCTCGTACATCGAGGAGTCGAAATCCGAATCTCCTACGGCGCTTGTATTCTCCAGGGTTATGTTAAGCGTTTCCTGCAACTCACGGATAGCGATATTCTTCTTCTGAGGTATTACTCCAACGGTTCCGCTTGAAATGATGTTTCCTTCAGGATCCATGTCAATACTGTTACTGTAAACCTTATCAAACGTGAATTTTTCTGATATGCGGTCGGCCAACCATGATATCCCTCCAGAGACAATTGCAACATGGTAACCTCTTTTGCGCAGCTCATTCAACCCAGGATAAAGATTATCCATCAACGGGATCTGCCGCATGAGTTCCATGATCTCTACACCCTTAATTGGGTTCTTCTTTGTGAGCCAGAGCTTTACGTCCTCCGTTATAAAAGCAGGATATGAAAGTTTTCCAGACCTGTAAGCGGCATAGTTCAATGAATTATCTACTCCAAAATGCCTGTGGACATATGACCAGCTGCTGGGATGCTTGGTAAGTACTCCGTCCATGTCAAGTGCAACTAACTTCTCCTGCTCCATGAAATCAATACGTCCTGGAGAAATATGCGGGCTTGGCAGGAAGTGAACATATAACGCACTTGCCTTCCCCGCTATCATCCTGCGGATAGCCAAGGCATGATAACTCAGTTTCCTGCTCAATCTTGTCGGCGCATTCTTTCCTGCCGCACCACATGAGCCGTATCATACCGGTTGATGTCTTTGCATTCTTGATATCATTTACCTGCACTGTCATCTCCCTCATCTTTTCTTCAGCTGCCTTCATAAGGTCATCCTGCAGTGTTGTAACAGCGCTTGCGAGTGAGTTCTGCAGTTCGGAAATCTGGATTTTACTCCTCTTCCCTGTATTTCTTGGAACAATAGTGATGAAGTTACCTTCCGTTTCCTTTGATCCAATCTCGATCCTGAATGGTACTCCCCTCATTTCCCAATCGTTATACTTAAACCCCGGTGTGTAAGATCCCCTGTTATCCAGGCGAACTCTATATCCAAGCGAAGCGATCTGCTCCAAAACACGGGTCGAGTACTTGGCGAGATTCCTGTTCTCACCGGGAATTGGTACAATGATGAACTGGATCGGGGCCACGTATGGTGGAAGAACCAATCCCTTATCATCTCCATGCATGAAAACTATAGCAGCAATCAACCTTCCGCTCATGCCATAGGTGGTCTGGCTGACCAATTTCCTCTCGCCTGCAGGATCGGAATAGCGTATATCATAATTTTTAGCGAAGTTTTCCCCGTACTGGTGTATCGTGCCTATCTGCAGGCTTCTTCCGCTTGGCAGGATCAGGTCAAAAGCAAGCGAATATTGTGAGCCTGGAAACTTGTCCCATTCAGGCCTCTTGTTTATTACGTAGGGCAGGCAGAGCTTCTGTGAAATGTTTTTCATGATCTGCTTGTATTCCTGCATCTGCCGCTCTGAGTCGTCGAAGTCCGCATGCGCAGTGTGAGCCTCAAAAAAGTGGATTTCCCTGTCCCGGATAAATGCCCTCGTGTGCTTGGTTTCATACCTGTAGGTATTTACGATCTGATACAGCTTCAGTGGGAGATCAGAATGTGTCCGGATCCAGAGCGAAAACATAGGATACATTGCAGCTTCACTGGTTGGCCTAAGTGCAAGGTCAACTTCAAGTGGTTCATTCCCGCCTCGGGTGACCCAGAAAACCTGTCCCTCAAATCCCTTTACATGCTCAAACTCAACAGAAAGCTGATCCCTGGATATCAGCATCGGGAACATGGATTCCTCGAAGCCGTTTGAATTGACTGCCTCTCTTATAATCGAGTCGACAATGCTGACCAGCTTGAAGCCATAAGGTGGAAGAACGTTCATTCCCTTGACAGGGTATCGTTTATCCACAAGCGATGCGGTCTCTATTATTTCATTATACCATTCGCTTCCACTGCTTTTCTTGTTAATCATCTTCGGTTGGGTATTTTCTTTCAATATATAATTGTAAAAACAGTTATTTATTGAAAGCAGGTAATAACCCTCCTAATTTAAATGTCATATCTCAAGCTCACAATTTAGGGCAAACCGAGACATTGTGCTCTTATTGCATAAGATCTGTTCGCTTGAAAAGGTCAAATAAAAATCATTCGTCAAGCGGCTGATAATACTATAAATGAATTTATTAAATACTTCTCGTGATATGTCTCCCTAATAAAGGTAACCTGAAGCCAAGAAAAATTGTATGAGTATGACAAGCAATGAAAAGCATGAGCAGGATTAGAGAGGTGCCATGATGCCGGATATCCACCTTGGGAATACCGTAGGGCATCACTATGACATTGTTAGATGGGCAGTAAAGAAAGTTAAGTATAAAATAAGAAACAATCTTCTTTTTGATAATCATTCAGAGATGTTTTACAATATCTATGAAATATATCCAGAATTCTTACCTTCTCCCGGCCAATGTGTAGTAGACGTCGGATGCCAATACGCAGACTATGCAATTCTTTGTAACAAGATCTATGGAGCGGAGGTTATAGCATTTGAACCTCTGATTGTGAACTTCCATAAGGCCATGAAAAGTATAAAAGTGAATAAGGCAAACGTTTTACTCTACAATGTAGGTTTGTCAAATAGGGAATTTACAACGACAATGAGACACGATGAAAGTATGCTGAATGTCATAGAGAATGGATCAAACGAAGAGCGCATTTCATTCCAAACATTAGATCACTACGAGTTGAAGCCAGACATCTTAAAGATAGATGTCGAGGGCTTTGAAATGGATGTGCTTGAAGGAGCTTTAAATACAATCACTAAACATATGCCTCGAATTATAATTGAAACCCACTCCAATCAGCTCGAATTAAGGGTAAGAGATTTTCTTGGAAAGATAGGCTACGGCTCTCCAAGGGAGGGGAGACGAATCGAGGGCACTGGCTGGATGGATTCGATTGTGAATTTATTTTTTAAATATTGAAAAATGAAAGTGGATATAATAATCTATAAATGAAAATATTATCTTCTAATGCACATATATTAACATAAAGTGGCTCTTGCATAACGAATGATAGCTAGTATTCTTATATAGAAGAATCCTGGTAGATCCATAGATACGTATTCGAATCTTTTTTTCTATTCATAATGTGCTTTCCGAGGCGCCAGGTAGCAGAATGTTATATTCAGCCGATATTTGAATGTGTGGAAAACACCTTCCTCATTCTATAGTGCAATTCAAGCTGCTAATAATCGAAGATTGTGAATTCATTAAGAATTATATGATCATGGATAGTAGAACGGTAGCGTGAATGCTATGACTACAATGACAACCATGAGGCCAAGTGTTATGAATGAAGCCATATGGGTAATCCGTCTGATTCTTTTCATTTCATCGAACCTCCCCTCCTTTGCCAGGCGTACAAGCAGCTTACCGTGATAGATATTGTTTGCATACATCAGCACAATCATAATGACCACAATGATCCCCTTTGCGAGCAAAAGCTGGCCTCCTAATGTAGTTGTGAGATCAGAAAGATCCGGAAGATACCCATATCCAAGATATATTCCCGTTACTATGAGTATAGCAACTGAAATGTCTGTTTCAGTTCCAAATATCCTCCCTACATGTCCAAGAATTTTAGTTCTTTCCTTTTCATCTCCGGAGATCCTGAATGTTGCGGGCCATACCACAATCCAAATAAAAAATGATCCACCAACAAAGAACACTGCCGTAAAAGCATGGATCCAGAGGATGATCAGAAATAGTAAATTCATAACTAAGTATCATTGGAACTCAATTAATCTCTTCGTTTGACTGAATCTACCAGTAAACAATTGAGCATCAGAACGAAATAAGGCGAGTCCGTCAATTCTGATATGTTTAGATCCTTATCCCGGCTTTCAAGAAAAAATCAAAGGATCATGCAAGGATGCCCGGCTATCACACATCGTGGATAGGCTATACCAATCCATGCAGGGAACCTTCATCTCATATGCCCAGTATTCTCTTTGCATTTCCACTGAATATTGCCTTGATGTCCCGGTCGCTAATTCCCAACGATTCGATATTCCGGATGATCTGGCCAGAATCGCCCCATGGGAAATCAGTTCCAAACATAACATGATCAACACCAAAGAACTCCAGCCCGCTCCTGAGCCATGTGGCTGACATCCCTTCTGCGGTATCTACATAGAACGCTTTTAGATATGATAGAGGGTCAGACCTCTCGCTCTGCGAAGTTCCGGGATTATGATTGTCAAGGAACGTGGATATCCTCACGCCCAAGAGTGGTACTAAATTTTGTTTATATCAGCCATAAATCCAAGGTCTTTCCCGTTTATAATCTTATTCGGGGCAAGTTTGAATGCACTGACTCGATTGCTTAGTCTATGTGCATGGCTTAAATAATCCGAAAATGACAAGGGCATTAATGAATACGAGAAATTAATTAATTTGAAAACTCCATGTTTAAAGGAAAAAACTTTGGGCGGTAGGAGAACCTGCATCTTATTCGTAAAAGATAAAATAGTTTTAGCGATTGCACAAG
>DAHXNF010000047.1 GCA_027366585.1 Thermoplasmatales archaeon
GGCTCCGTAAGAACACCGACTTCCCTGAGTGACTTGTCCTCTACCTTCACAAGAAATTCCGGGTCATCTGCAAATGTCTCCTGCATGAATCCATGCATTCCCGTGATTCCCGCCTCATGTTTCTTGCCGTCGCTGCAGTTATCCTGTCTTCCTATCCTGCAGTTCACGCAATCTCCAGGCCTGCGGACAACAGGAACTACTAAATCACCGGCTTTGAATTCCGGCACTTTTGAGTCCACGACCTCGCATATCGATTCATGTCCAAGAATAAGATAATCGAAGCCCTCAGGGTTGTAGGCAAACTTCAACGACGAAGAAACGATGCCCCGATCTGTCCCACAAATCCCCGTATATATAGGTGAAAGCAGGACCTTGTATTTGGTCCTGTCCGCATTAATTGTCTTTACTGATACTCCCCCATTCGGGGCATTGGTTACAATTGCCTTGATCTGTGCCATATTCTAGTAAGATGTTAATTATATAATATTGTATGTCTCAGATCTGGTGACCCAGCCTTAACTTCTTGGTCTCAAGGTAGAATTTATCCTGGGGGGTTGGCTCAGAGAGGACAGGTATTCTTTCCACGACATTTATCCCCTTTTCCCTGAGATAGTCAAATTTCACTGGATTATTCGACATGAGCTTGACGCTCTTTATCTTGAAATAGTTCAGGACATTCACTACATATCCATAATCTCTTCCGTCAACAGGAAGCCCCAGTGCAAGGTTTGCCTCAACCGTGTCCAGTCCCTGTTCCTGGAGGCTGTAAGCCTTGATCTTGTCCAGAAGGCCAATCCCCCTCCCCTCCTGCCTCAGGTAAATCAGCATCCCGTACTCACAGTTGGCGAGGTATTTCATGGACTGAACAAGCTGGTCATGACAATCACATCTCTTTGATGAAAAAACATCACCGGTAAGGCATTCAGAATGTATCCTTAAAGGAACACCTTCCTTTTCTTCAACCGTTCCTCTTACGAGAACAGCATGGTCTTTTTCCTCATCATTGATGAAAGTGTAGATGACAAAGTCACCGTAACTGGTAGGCAATTTTGCCTTCGAGTACATTTCAAACATTTAAATCGTCATTAATATTACTTGAATATAAAAAGTTAGTTCAAGATAGTTTTTATTTCTTTGCGTTTAAAACTAGGTCGGCGAATAGCATCCGATTTGAAAATTTTCCCATGAAGAATGAAAAAGTCAATCCTCTCTTGCAATTCCTCGTAATACACTAAACCTAAAACCGGTTACAACGTATATAGACACAGCACCCCTGCCATCCGGAAGGAAATTTCATGCGATATCACACATAAGTGCTCTGAAATAGAAAAGGCCATCAGAGCCGCCATCTTCAATTAATTTTCCTGGCAAGAGCTATTGAATCACCACTCTTGAAAAGGTAAACTGATTCACCGACCCAAAGCGGATCTACCAGCGACCTCGCATACTCGTAATACTGGTCAGGATTAAGGCTGAACCTGGGGATAACCTTCCCGGGCTTAAGGGTCACAAGTTCATCTCTTATACCGGATGCGGTGGAGAAGCTGATTAATTCAAATGTTTCACATGTCCCTGGGACTTTTGGCATTATATCCGAGGTCAGGATCAGTCTCCGTTCATCCTTCTCGAAAAGCTTGAAAACTGAAGGATCAAACGACGAATTGACAAGCTTCGCCATCAGAAGCGCAGGATCCGGCATCACGAGAAATCTACCGGGCTTTTCTGCGTGATCGTAGGATAATTGATCCGCTGTACCTTCAATTCTTCTTTCAGCTGGAAGAATCACTGCGGATCTTTCACACTTAGACAGATCCGCGGAGTAAAGGGTAAACCTATTAATCCTCCCATTCAATGAAATGTACTCCTTCTCGCCTCCCATCTGTAAGTTCTTCTCAGGAAACAGCGGTGGAAGATCCAGTACATATCCCCCTCCGTTAGAACCAATCGCTTCTATGATCGGAAGCGGATTGGGCTTGAGCGTTTCAAATGACTTTTCGCCTCTTCCCGAAAGTCTCAGCGGATCCATGAAGATTGTTACCCCATCACGCAAGTTTGTGGAGATGTAATTCATTACTTCGGCATTTATTATCTTCAGCGAAGAAGACCCATAGGCAATTGAATTCAACCTCCCCAGATTCGCTCTGAGCGGATCCTCTTCTATTGCAACGACCTCATTGTGAACTGCGAACATAATCGCCTGCATGCATGCCCCCGCGCCTAAATCCAATATCTTCCGCGACCTGATCCTGCCAGCCCTGTACTTTCCTACAATCTCAGGAGTTGAATATGAAGCGGAATATTCATCCAGCCATATCCTGTCGTAACGGGAAAATCTCCCTTCTGCCTTTATCCTGGACATCGCAACCGAGAAAAGGAATTCCCTCAGTTGCCCGTATTTCTGATCGACGCTGACATTCCTGACGCCGTACCCCCTCCGGATCTGCTCAGCTATCCTGTTTACCTCTGAGTTCGCTTCCTCCAGCTTCCTCGAGTCCTTCAATATTTCGTCTGTGAATGCAATTTCCTTTTCTTGGCCTGCCATGAAACTGAGAGGAGATATAGCAAAACGTTAATAAAATTTGAAACCTAACCTGTCCATGGAGCTTATAAGAACAGGCAAAGTCAAGGAGGTCTACGATGCAGGGGACTCACTTCTGTTCAAGTTCACAGACAAGATATCTGTCTTTGACAAGGTTATTCCAACAATTATAAAGGAGAAGGGAGAGTCACTCTGCAGGACATCTGCCTTCTGGTTCCAGAAAGTTACTGAAATGGGTTATCCGACGCATTTCCTATCAATGCCCGAGAGGAACCAGATGAAGGTGAGGAAATTCAGGATCGTGGAGTCGGGAGCATCCAGGTTCGAAGTAAACTACCTCATTCCTCTTGAGTTTGTCGTAAGGTATTATGTTGCTGGCTCCCTGATGGACAGGATCAAGTCAGGTGTTGTTGATTTCAAGGCTCTTGGCTTCAATTCAACACCAAGTTACGGTGAGCCCTTGCCGGATCCATATTTCGAGGTCACTACTAAGTTTGAGAAATTCGATCGCTCCCTCACCATGGATGAAGCATGCGATATCGGCGGTCTCAGGCGGATAGAGATCTTTGCAATTAAGGACGAAATCCTCTCAATTGACAGAATGCTGCAGCGGGAAGTTGGGAAACGCGGTCTTCTGCATGCAGACGGTAAGAAGGAGTTCGCCCTTGGTATTGACAGGCAGCCGGTGATCGTGGATACCTTTGGTACCGCTGACGAAGACAGGTTCTGGGAATCAGGCGCATTTCAAAAAGGCGAGATCGTTGAACTGAGCAAGGAATCCGTGAGGCAGTATTACAGATCATCGGGTTACCACAATGCACTCTACGAAGCAAGGGCAAAGGGCAGAAAAGAGCCGGACATTCCGGCATTGCCCGATGAGGTGAAAAAGGCAACAGAGGTTCTGTACAGAGCTATGTTCGAGCGCCTGACTGGCATGAAGTGGTAGTCACTGGATACCCAACTGGATCTGGTTTTCAAGAAAATGCCAGAGCTGGTGCTCAATTTCAAAAGTCCATAATGATTCTGGCACTTCAATAAATGCGATGAGAGGTGACAGGAACAGGCTCTCTATAGCAGCCATGCTCAGATCGGATAACCAGCCTGCGACCCCAAGCTTGACTGAAAAATCATTTTTGTCTCCCTGGACCAGGGCCGTGAATGCCCTGTCCATTGCAAGCAGGGTACGAAAGAATCCACCCTTCTGGGCCTGCACCAGATATCCCTTTGATCCGGTAGCTTCCTGGACCTTGAAACCCTCTTCCCTGAAAAACTGGCCTATAAGTTTTGAAACTTTATCCAGATCCACGCTTTTTCCGCTATACTCGCGCAGTGTATATTTCATATTTGGGAAATTTCAGCATCTTATTTAACCTGTGCAGGAATAATCGCCGATACTCCTCAGCTACCAGCAGATCTTCGAATGATGTTCTGATGCAGCATGATATTAAGATGTCTGGAAATCCAGAAATCTTATATTCTAGTTATCCATTCCCATCTATGGTAACAGAAAAGAGAAAAGCCGAAAATGAAAAGGATGCAGACAAGGAACAGACCGGGGAAGTAATTATCGACGAGGGGAAGCAATCGGGCGACGAAGAGAAAAACGTATCTGTCAAGGGAGTTCAGAAGACCCTGTATAGAAGGATACTTGACCTGGCGAGCGAAACTGGGAGAACGGTTGGCGAGCTCACAAATGATGCTTACAAAGCGTTGCTGTCGACCGCGTCTGGTGCAAAGGAGATATCACAGCACTTAGTCGAAGGGGCCAAGCAGGCTAGCATTCAGAGTATAGATAATATCACTGAACTTGAGATAACCGGGCCTGAGCTCAAGGAAATGAAGAGGAAGGTCTCATTCAACCACATAAAGAAGCTGGAAATTTCCGACATCAGCGATGAGGATTTCTGCTCAATTGTTGCAGGGATACATAATGTTGACGAGCTTACCGTTTCGAGCAAGGTGAAGAAAGCATCCGTACTCAAGGTCTGCAGTTTCGTCAACAAGATAAAACTCGAATGATATTATAAGCAATACTGCATTTTCCAGTTGGATGGAATCACTGGAAAATGCCAGAAGCATAATTTCGGCAAAGAAGAAAGCAACGATAGTTTCCCTCGACATCGAGACGCTGATGCCGGCAGGCACAAAATTTCTGTCCGGGGAGAGAATCATTGCAATCTCAATTTCCTGGCTAGATAAGGATGTGAATACAAAGGTCTACGTTGCAGAGGAAGACAGCGAGGAATCGGAATACAACATACTCAGCCTTCTTAACGAAAAGCTGGGAGAATTATCCCCTGATATAATAATCGGGTACAACCAAACCGGATATGATATCCCGCTTATCCAGACTAAGATCAAGAGGATGTCATATGAACGCAGGCTTCGCAAAATTGAACGCTCTTTCGGGATAGCGTACTGCCTTGATATGATGTATGTGATATCCGAAGATCTGGGAAAATACGATGGCGATTATTACTTCAGGAAACTGGACGACGTCGTGACACATGAAAAATACGGACATTTACCGCTTTCCAGGGCGAAGAACATTGTGCACATAGATGGAATGCCAAAGGGTGAAGCTATAAACTACCTATGGCAGAAGGAAAGAGATAAATTTGTGAAATACTGCATAGGTGATACGAGAGATTTACTTCTGATCCTCATGGATATTATAGGATCAGACTCGCCCAAACTTTGATACTACTTCCGTAACATTATCCATGTAGTCCTTGAAGATTCTCAGTATGTCCTTGGAGGTCACGACCCCGAGCGTTCTTCCATTCTCAACAACCAGAAGCCTCCTGATGTTTCGCTCGTTCATCAACTCTGCTACTTTATCCGTAGGTGTTGTTGGATCAACGCTTATTATTTCAGAACTCATTATTTCGCCTAGGTTTACTTTATCAGGGTCCAGGTCCTGGGCGACTACCTTGTTAACAATGTCCCATTCGGTAACAATCCCGTTCTTCCCATCTTCCCTGCGAACGATCAGGAAGCCCGTTCGATCATTAGCCATGAGTTTCGCACCCTGGCATACGGAAAGATCGCCCTGAACTGTAACATTAACTTTCTTCATAATGTCCTGGGCATAAATGACCATGCAGGTGAATTGCATTTCTGTATATAAATTAGAGATGGAAAATGCAGTCAAAATAAAAGGAAATATGCAATTTATCAGTACAGATATAAGATACCATGACTTCACCGCTATCTTGGTACCAGTGGCGGTTTTAAATGATTAAAGATCCGCTCATTTAAATAGATAACAAAGATGTCTTGTAATATGGCTCTAGGAATATTTGCTGGTGGGTTGATTGCTATCGCAGCATTTGTCATATCATGGATCATACTGTCCATTCCGCTTTACCTCTCAGCAAAAGCTCTGGCAGGAAGATCGACTTTGCTCGAAGCTATGGGGGCATCATTCCTGATAGTGCTGTTCTTCTTTGTTCTCAGCTTATTAGGTATTATTGGATTGATAATCTGGGTCATCCTGACTATAGCCTTAATAGCGGCCATTTACAAAACATCGTTCCTAAAGGCCCTACTCATTGCAATCATTGCCATCATAATATACTTCATAATTGCAGCAATCCTGGCATTATTGCTTGGGCTCGCACTTATCACTACGACCCTAGCGTTTGCCGTTCCTCCAATTATCTACATGATAAGAGGTCTTTGAGGATTCTGATCTAGGGTGTAATATCCTCTGCAGAAGGTATGTCTTCGTCGTAATCAAGGTTTACCTTCGAAGTCTCGATCCTCATTTGCCTGAGCCAGATAGCGCCAACCAACCCAACCAGCCAGAGAATTCCATTAAACTCTATATACTGCAGCAACCCGAGGGAACTTGTATATACGATGGAAAGGGCATAAGCTGCCATGGGAATAACCCTTACCAAGCCGATCGATGAAGCCCTGCGTGATGTTGAAAACATCTCAGGCTCAAGCGTCGTCCGGGATACCCACGCAAACTCACTGAACATCATGCTTATAAAGAGGAGAGGATAGAAATACAGGATCGGTGCAGCGACGAAAAGATCCTGGTTCAGGAACGCCACAGCAAGTATTGCCATGAGGGAAACGAACCCGCCGCCAAAAGCAAAGAGGGTATAATTTATCCTGTTCCTGTTTACAAGGAAAATCGCAATGAAACCAGCAAGTGAAGCTCCTGCCATCCCTATTCCAACAATGAGATTATCAGTGAAAATATCTGGAAATTCATATGGACCTATAACGTAAGTCATCAGGCCGAATGTAAGATACTGAGACACTGCAAGCATTGACAGTATTGCAAAAGCAGCGAAAGCATTCGGTTTTTCCCCCCTGCTGCCATCGTTTTCAATAGTCAGTGAATTGAGTGTCTCCTCAGATTGCCTGACCTTTCCGGTTGACCTTTCCCACCTGTAAGATTCCGGGATTGAAAGTCTTGCGAAGAGCGCTATCACTATGATTCCAAAGCCGAAAAGCAGTATATCTGTCCTTCCTGTCAGGAGGTTGAAGATCAGGACCAGGTAAAATACCAGGGTACCGATGTTATTGAAGTTCGGTATGAGCGTAAGAAACTTCCCTCTTCTTGATGGCGAAAAGTCCTCAGCTACAACAGCCAGAGAAGGTGGTTCCTCACCTCCCGCACCGAACTCGGCAATTGCAAGGCCTACTGCAAGCTCTGGAAAATTCGTCGAAAGGAAGATTGCAATGATTCCAAGCCCATATAAGATCAGCGTGATAAAGAATATCTTCTTCCTGCCGATTAAATCACTGAGATAGCCCATTGCGACGTTGCCCGCGATCAGGGCGAGAGTCGGTATGATGAGTGAGAAAATTTTGGTACTCAGCTCGGGACTGGATGAAAGGATCTCTCCAGCGGCGGCGAGCGGGCCAATCGAGGCAACAACCCCCCACATCATATAACCCAGGGATGCAGACGTTACCAGTGCCTTCTGCGCCTTTGTTATGGACTGTTCAGAACTCATCTAAACAGTCACCCCTGATTCAGGCGATGTCTTTCTTAAATTATTTACGAAACAAATTCCCATTTTTTTCCCTCCGCCAGTATTATCTGGTTCAGGTTCGTCGGGTCGGCTTAAAGCCCTCTCAGCCCATTACGAGCTCCCCGTGTTAGTATATCGATGAGGCTTACTTAAAATTTTACTAACTCGTTTAACTAAATGTGTAATAAAAACCATAAAACATCGCATGGATTCCGCTTGTAACCCGACGTCTCTCTTTAATAATCGGATGCAATAACTGTGGAATGCGGCAAATTCCACTGCTTGCAGCAATTCGAGGCTTGAGAAGCTTCTCCTTTGGTTACATTTCCTATCTTGTTCCTCTCTATCTATACCATATAGGCTTCTCAATAGTTGAGGTGGGAATTTACGCCCTTGTTGCAACAATTGCAAGTTCTATTCTGCTGTTGCTCTCAGGTTTTTTCGGCGATCTTTACAGCAAGAGGAATACGCTCATACTCGTTTCGGTGCTGCCAGCTTTGGCGTTTTTAGTTTTCCTGCTTACGAAAAACTTTTACATAGTTTTTGCAACCGCCCTTTTCGGGCTGTCATTCAGTGCGATTGGTGGAGGCGCCGGCGGTGGGCCGGTTGCTCCGGTAATGAACGCACTTGTGGCAGATAATGTGGAAAGGCAGAAAAGAACAAGAACATACTCGAACCTGATGATAATCTCTATAGTTGGGGCAATACTCGGCGGGTTCGTGGCCTCGCGTCTCCAAGAAACTATATCATCATATTACATGGTACTGTTCCTGCTTGCATTCCTCCTGACTCTCTTCTCGATAGGCCTGATGATCTTCCTTGAGGACAGGAAGCCAGAGGCAGATCCCGCTGAATCTGGCAAGAAGCCGGCAGTACTTCCAATGCAGTCCGGGAGAAATATCGCGCTAATCAGCCTTGCAGGGATGATGGGAAGCCTCGGACTGGGTGTTGTAACTCCCTTGATGTCCATTTACTTCTCAATCATTGGCTTTACGGATTACAACATTTCCAACATATTTACATTATCATACGTAGCTGCGGGGATCGGCGTCATTTTCTCAACATACTTTGAACGCCTGATTGGTACAATCAACTCGGTCGTAATATTCAGGTTCATTGGGTCCGGTCTTTTCATCCTCATCCCATTCGTTTCACCTATTATTGCAGCGGTTGTCTATATTTCGAGGACGGGGTTATATCAAATGGCCCTCCCAATCAGACAAAATTTCCAGATGACCGTTATCACATCATCTGAAAGAGCACGCGGAAACAGCCTTACTGGTGTTTCCTGAAGGATCCCGTATGGAATAGCAACGACCTTCGGCAGCTATCTCATGGCGCTCGGGGCTTACGTAGCAATGTTCACGTTCGCAGGCGTTGTTTCTTTGATGGATCCAGTGCTGTATTACATCTTCTTTTCCAAGGTGAACGTCGAGATCGAGCAGGTTCAATCGCCTCCTACAGAATAGCATACAAATAAGTTACAATAAATGTGAGTACAACAACCATCGAACCGTACAGTGCATAATCCTTCACAGTGTATCCTCCCGGGGACATTACAAGAAGATTGGACTGGTTTCCCCATGGTGTTATGAAGGTGCAGGAAGCCGCCATGGCCACTACCACTATCGCTTTGAGGGGGTCGGGAAAGAGGAAAGCAACCGGACCCATTATTACTGCAGATGCAACATTTCCTATCAGGTTCGCAAAGACAAGTGCCAGAAGGAATAAGATTAGTATCGACCCGGCAGTAAAGTCCGAGATGTAGCCTGTTATACCAGATGAGATTAATGCTTCGCCAAACACTATGTAAGTCCCGACGAAGATTATGATGGGCCATTCAAGGCTGCGGTACATTTCCTTAACGTCAAGAACCCTCGTGACAAGAAGAATGATGACAGCCACAAGGTACGCAAGCACTATGTTTACGCCGGCGGTTGCCAGAGCCACCGCAAGAGCGAGCGATCCAAGTGCTATCGCACCAGTCCGTACATTCACCACTTTAATATCGCGCTGGTGGAGGGGAGCAAGCGACTCCTGTGACATGAATTCTGCAATATCTTCTTCATGGCCGGAAACGAGGAGCACGTCGCCCGATTCCACGGTCAGGGTCCTAAGCCGGCCAAATATCTTCTTTCCATAAGCCGAGATTCCAAGTATTGCTATATTATACCTGGATGCAGAGATCATGTTGCTTATGGTGGTACCAACA
>DAHXNF010000052.1 GCA_027366585.1 Thermoplasmatales archaeon
AAGCATGGATTCGGTGGACTTCGGAACGTATCATCATTCAACTCGAGAAGAATCGGAAAAGATTCGAACCCTGGTGGCGAAAGAGGTTACTTCACTCCCTACCAAATTATTTCCAGAATCCTCAAGACTTAGAGTACTGGATGCAGGCTGTGGACTCGGGTTCATGAGCTACTTATCAGCAAGGTGCTTCCCCAATGCTTTAGTTACTGCCGTGGATACTTTCGACAATGAAAGCCTTGTAGATTCCTCTATGGAGAAAGCTATCCAAAACATGAAGGCCCTTAACCTGGACAGTAGAGTATTTTTCGAGAAACATGATCTGAGGAAACCCATAGATCCTGGAACTACCTTTGACCTTGCTATCTCAAATCTTGTATTCCACAATCTTGGAAATGAGAGATTTGTAGCATATTCGAATGTCCTGAATAATCTTTCAAAAGGTGGATATTTTGTCATCGCTGACTTGTTCCCACGGCAATCTGCTGAAATGAAGTTTTTCATGGAGAACTCCTCTATAGTCTTGGAGAAACCTTTAACGGGAAAGGGTCGCTGGGACCTACAGTTAAAGGTACTTCAGAGAAGAGTATAGTTCAATCTTGGTATTTCCAGAAATCTAAAAAATATAATGATACATTTATACTCAAATCCTCATGTTAGACAGTTTAACAATGTTGAAACCCGGTGTTTATGAACAGTTAATAAACCTTATGTTGAAAAAAGATCTGGATTCCAATTCCAGCAGTCATTATTCAGAAAAGTGTCCTATCGACAATGAAGATGCTCCAAGAATACTTACAATGTACCTTGCAGAAATTATAGAGAGGAACCTGAAGGAAATGGTGCAGCACGGAAAAGGCCTGCAGGATCAGGTTGAATTGACAAATAAGATCCTTAATTCAATAGGCTGTAATCAGAGTTATAATCCCTATTTATCTGACAATTATGACCATGTTGATCAGCTCCTTGGTTTTGCTGAAAGAAAATATTCAATGAAAACATCCAGTGAAGCTCCTCCACTGGTGAGACCCATGTCGTCAATATTGCAGAACTCAATTTTTACCGGCGCATCATGGGAACCAAGTATGTATTCAGAACTGAAGAAAGAAATCCTATCTTCAGACAGAGTAGACATGCTGGTCTCATTCATCAAATGGAGCGGTTTAAGGCTCCTTATAGATGATCTCAGGACTTTTACAACGAAAGGCGGGAAATTAAGAGTCATAACAACAGCTTACATGGGAGTTACCGATATGAGATCTGTTGAAGAGCTCAGCAGCCTTGCGAATACTGAAATCAAGATATCCTACGACACCAGACGAACAAGATTACATGCAAAAACATACATATTCCATAGAGAAACAGGATTTTCCACGGCATACATTGGATCTTCAAATCTCACCAATGCAGCGATTTCAAGCGGTCTTGAGTGGAACGTGAAAATGACCGAAAAAGATCTTTCGAACACCATTGATAAAATAAACGCAACGTTTGAAAGCTACTGGAATTCAGGCGATTTCGAGACATATACTCATGGCATTAAGGAAAAGCTGGAAAGTGCCCTTAAGCAGGAAAAGATCGGCAAAACAGAACATTTTCCGCTTCTGATGATGGATGTACACCCCTACCCCTTCCAGCAGAATATCCTTGACATACTCGATGCTGAGAGAGAGGTGCATGGCAGATTCAAAAATCTCATTGTTGCGGCCACTGGAACTGGAAAAACAGTCGTAGCAGCCCTGGATTACAGGAGATTCTGCAGAAAAAATCAGGGGAAACCGAACCGCCTTCTCTTTGTTGCGCCCAGGGAGGAAATACTCAGGCAGAGTCTTGACTGCTTCAGAAGTGTACTAAAGGATTACAATTTTGGAGAAATGAATGCAGGAAATTCTAATCCCGGCAAACTTGACCATCTCTTCATATCAATCCAGATGTTGAACTCGAGAGGACTGGACACATCGGTAGATCCTGATTTTTATGACTACATAATTGTGGATGAGTTTCACCATGCGTCTGCGCCAAGTTATCAAAGGCTTTTATCCTATTTTAAGCCAAGTATACTTATGGGACTCACCGCAACACCTGAAAGGATGGACGGAGAGGATATCCTTCAATACTTTGATAATCATATTGCCGCCGAAATAAGGCTTCCTGAAGCTATTGAAAGAAGACTGCTTTCCCCTTTTCAGTATTTTGGAATTACAGATGCAATAGATCTTGAAAATGTGAAATGGACAAGGGGAGGATATGATAAAAATCAACTTAGCGAGATATACAGCAGCGGCGACAGTGCTTCCATACAGAGAGCCAGCTTTATTGTTGATGCACTGTGGAGATATGTAGATGATATAAAGAAGGTTAAAGGTGTCGGTTTCTGCGTATCAAAATTGCATTGCAAGTTCATGGCCGAACAGTTCAATTCTTATGGGATTCAATCCACCTACATTACGAGCGATTCATCTGATGAGGAGAGGTTTTCCGCTAGTAAACGACTGAAAGAGGGTGAAATAAAATTTGTTTTCGTGGTGGACATTTACAATGAAGGAGTCGACATACCGGAGATAAATACGATACTTTTCCTTCGCCCAACCCAGAGTCTTACAGTATTCCTTCAACAGCTGGGCAGAGGTCTCCGCATTGCTGACGACAAGGACTGCCTCACGGTTCTTGACTTTGTGGGACAGGCGAACAGGTACTACAATTTCCATGAGAAGTTTACGGCTATTCTCTCAAAAAACACGATGGGTCTGGTAAATGAGATAAGGAAAGGTTTTCCGGATGTACCAAAAGGATGTTATATCCAGCTTGAGAAGAAAGCACAGGAATATATCCTCAATAATATCAGTAGAGCTGTTGGATCAAGATCCAGACTTGTATCCAGAATAAGTACATTTGAGGAGGATTCTGGATTGCCCCTGAATCTAGAAAATTTTGTCCGGTTTTATCATATGAACCTGAAGGATATTTATTCCAGGTACAGTTTTGCGAGGCTCAAGGTTGATGCAGGTGTTGAACCAGATTTTCAGGAGCCACTTGAGTCTCTGATCACAAAGGCTTTCTCAAAACTGTGCTACATTGATTCCAGGAGATGGATTGAGTTCCTACTGAAAATGCTCAAATCCACTTATATACCTTTTTTTGAAGACATGTCACAGGAAGAGAGAAGAATGTACAATATGTTCCATTACACAATTTGGAGAAATAATTATTCAGAATGTGGTTTTAAAACCCCACTGGAAGGAATTGAAAAAATCAAAGGGTGCAAACCGCTCCTGGAAGAAATCATAGAACTCCTGGAATTCAGGAACAGGCAAATAGACTTTGTTGACAGACATATCGAGATAGGTTTTGACTGCCCGCTAGACCTTCATTGCAACTATACCAGGGACCAGATTTTAGTCTCCATGGATTTTATGAATCCTGGAAACGTCAGGGAAGGTGTAAAATTTCTTCCGGGCAAGAATATTGACCTCCTGTTTGTAACACTGAACAAACCGGAAAAGTTCTACTCACAATCCACACTGTACAGAGACTATTCCATAAATGACACTCTGTTTCACTGGCAGAGCCAGAGTACAACATCAGTGAATTCAAAAACTGGACAGAGATATATAAATCACAGGAAAACCGGGACATCGGTCCTCCTTTTTGTCCGGGAAGACAAGGAGGATATTGCAGGGGCGTTTCCATACACTTATCTTGGCCCGGTTGACTATTTCAGCCATGAAGGGACCAACCCAATAAACATAGTATGGAAACTTCAGAATCCTATTCCTGCAAGATACCTGGAAGCAACAAACAAATTGCTCATGGCATGACATGGTTTGGGGAAGATGTGTTTATCCTGGATGTTCAGGCAGGATGCCCTTTCCTAGTTTCATGATGTCTGGATTACATGAGCGAGCCCTGCAGATAATTATCCCCCCTATCAATGGCATAAATGGTTTAGATAGACAGTGCTGTTTTCAGGAATGACATCCTCTCTATCTTTTTCACTTTCCAGCGAAAATGAGTTGTCCTTCCTGGAAGTGAATGTAAGTAGTTTTTCCGTTAGTTTAATCCTTAACTCTCTGTTTTCTATGTAATAGGCGATGTTGATTTTCGTATTGAATTCTCTACTAATATAGTATTTCAAGAACAATGCCCGCATTCGTTAGTGTCCTTCCAGGATCAATAATGGACGTTCGGCCATGTCATATACCATTGAAATGGAAGTTATTGAGAAATGCGTGATTGTTGCCTATAAGGGATCCCTTACCGCCGATAACATAAAGAGTTTGAAGGGAAACCACCTCAGTTTCATCATACCACTCAGGAGGAACTCAATCCTCATACCTGATACGGATAGTTTCACGGGCGTTTTCAAGTACGATGGGAAAACGGTCAAGTGCTGGAAACTTAATAATGATCTGTACATGTTTGCGGGTCCTGTCCTGAGGTCTGAGGAGGAGAAGGACTTTCTTCTGAGAATTGAAGAAAATAAGAGGAGCAGAAAACAGTTAGAAGAAAATCAGGAGAATTGGGCAATCTCTATCTGCTCTCCAACCTGATCGAAGATCCAGAGAGGATATACCGCCTTTACAAGCAGCGTTAATATGTTCAAGGCGAATTCTACGTATACAAGAACGATCTTGAGGCCGACAGGTCATACCCAAGGGATGACAACATGATGTTCTCGTTCATGTTCTGGAACCTTCCCTCCCTGTATTTGCACTTCCAGATACAGAACATTACAGATGGAAAATACAGCGTCTGAGAAGTCCTGTTGATACAGTCGAGGATAAAAATGAACAGGAAGGAGAAATGGGAGATCGTGAGCGAAATATCCGAAAAAGCCAGTGATCTGGTGTCGATTCTGAAGATAAATCTCGGCATAATACGCAAAAAGTGAAGAGTTAAGGATTAATCCTCAAACGCGCAGGTTGTAATAGTCCTTGAAAATGGATGACATTAGGGCAACTGCAGCAATAACCGAACCCACTATAACAAATGACCATGGAAGGGTAAAGAAATGAATGAGCACCCCACCAATTCCTCCTGAGAGAAATGTCGCAGCGAGAGCGAATGTGCTGAAAGCACCGCTCACGCGACCCATCATTTCCCGGTCTATCTTTGTCAGCACCGCTGTTTCGGAGATTACGTTCACGAGCCCTATCATTACCCCTATAATGTAAACCAACAGGTATTCCGGATAAATAGAAGAAAACAATCTCATCGAAGCCAGCAAGACGCCTGTTGAGAAAAGAAAAATCAGGTTGTAGAAACCAACCTTGCCCTTGATCCTTGATGCAATGATTGATCCGGTTATTATTCCAAGCACAATAGCTACAAAGAGCAGGCTGTAATAGATCGCTGTGAGCTTGAAGGTATACTGCACAAGGTATGCGAAGAAAATGCTGACCGTCCCGAAAGCAAAATTGACCAGGAGCATTATTATGATGATTGCCTTCAACATGTTGCTTTTCCTTATGTATCTAAGACCGGACAATATTGAAGAGGCCAGGCGATCTGCGCTCGGAGAAATTGTGGCATCGTTGTCCTTGATTAGGAAAAGAGGAATCAAGGCAAGCATGAATATTGCGGTCATACCGTATACAGCAGGAATTAGCCCAAGAATCAGGAAAGCTCCGGAAAGCAAGTAACCAATGCCCTGGGCTACAGAGGTTACTGATTCCAGCAGTGACATTCCAGACTTATACTGCTTCTCTTCCAGAAACTGCTTGGACCATGAAGCCCGAATTGTATTCAGGATGTCTGATGTCATGCCGAGAAGGAAAGACACGGTATATATCGCCAGGATCCTGACCCACAGTATGTCATAGAATATCGCCACGATAAGGATCAGCACAGAAAAGGCCCTGATGGCTGTAGCGAGGATTGCCAGGGTCTTCTTTGTCCTGAGCCCATCAATATATGCGCCAAAAACAAAGCTCATGAAGAGCGGGAAGCTCACCATGCCGTCAGCAAAGCCCGCTATGACAGGTGAGCTAGTCAAGATAAGCGTCATCCACACAACAGACAGGGCAAACACCGAAGATCCGGCACGTGAAATAGCTGTGTTGAGACTCATAAACCTGAAGTTTCGCCCAAGCCCCTTTGTCCTGGTCTCACTATTCTCGGCGGTATTTTCGATCATTGTAATCTGTCCACTCCTGGTTGCAAGGTACCTCTGATTTTTGTACATATGTTATAATAACATTTGGTCGTATCAGTCATATTGATACGTAAATATTAATATGTATATAACAATTTCCTTTGTATGAATAAAGATGAAAGATTCCAGAAGCTCCTGGACTCATATAAAAGCAACACCAAAATGAATATTATCCTGCTTCTTGCTGAGATGAAGAAGATGACCGTCACACAGATGGCTGATCATATCAAGGTTTCAAGATCCAACCTTTATCACTTTGTCTCCCAACTTGTGGATGACGGGATCCTGAACGAGCCTGAAGTGGTTCCCAAGGACAATTACGTTGAAAAGTACTACACGTTAAATGAATCCCTGTTTGGAGCAGAACAGTTTGAAGGATTGAAGGAGTCGTTCATAAACTCTAACCCTGATGAGATCCGTTCAGTCTTGACTTCCTTCCTCCTTGGGCAGGCTTTTAACCTTAAGATGCTTGCAGATAAAATTATGGCATGTGGAGAAGATGAATTAATGAAGATCAAGGAATCGCTGATGTTGGGTGACTCTTTCCTTAGCTATAGCGTGTCCAACATCGGTAACCATCCCAATATGAAGAAGTTGATCCAGGAAATTGAAGAAGAACTCGAAAGGGAAGATCCAGAAACATACCCCAGTAACCCGGTGATACGTTACTTATTCGTGGCACTACCTTATCTTTGATAGCGCCAGAAAAAATGTACAATGAAGTATGGATAGCCATGTTTTCAAACGCTCCAATGACCGCCGCAATTAATTGATCTCAACGACACAGGGATTCGTTTGTCCTGTTTTGCCCACCAGTAGAACAAAAGAGGCATACTTGCAGAGGTTGAATGTTGGACTTTGATTCAGCTGGAACAAGTGATCTTTTCATTGCGAATAATATTTTACGGTCCTGGGATATCCCATTCTTTACTAAAATATATACGCCTGGATAGTGAGATTCAATGAAGAAAATAGTTGTCTTTGACTTTGACGGAACGATCATCCTGGGGGAAAAGCCATATCTCAGGTGTGCCGAGATCATATCTACCAAGTTACCCGATACCGAAGCCGTTGCCTTTCTTAAAACAGTTAAGTCAGCTCTTGACCATTCCATCCCTTTCCCCGGTGAGGATGGCTGGAGCATGCTGTCAAGCCTCTCAAGTAAATATTCAAAAGAAGACCTATTCACAGAGGCGTTCCATCAGACAAGGAAGGAAATGCTTGCCAGGCCGGATATGACATATATGCCTGATTCCGTGAATAATCTACTGGAAAAAATAAAGCCGATCTCTATTCTCGCACTTGCGTCAAATTCACCGCCTCAATACGTGGAACCCGTAGTCAGGAGATACTCACTTGACCACTACTTCGATTACATCCAGCCCAAGGCAGGAAAGCCCATGGGGTTCATGCAGCTTGTAAAGCGGACTGTTGAGAATGAAAAGCTTCATGATGATTACTGTGTCCTGAGCGTTGGGGATCACTACCCAAACGATATACTTCCCGCTGTGGAAGCAGGCTGGGATGGAGCCTTTGTGAATCCATTCCTTCTAGACATGAGAAAGTCCACGATCTCTGATAAAAGCGTTGAATCGCTTTCACCATGGATTCTTAAATGGGTCCAGAAGTGAGATCACGCGGGATTCCCTAGTCGCTCTTCTTCTTCAATCGGTATCCTGTTTCCATCCCTGAATAGCATAACCTTCGTAGTATCAAGATATATTCCGACCTCTGTTTCCTCCGAAATGCCGTTAAGTGAGTCCATTCTTACCCTGAGGCGTGTTCCAGCAAATTCCGTTGTTACAATATACTGATAGCCAAGATACTGAATGTTTACGACTTTCCCGATCATTTCGGTGCTCTCCTTATCGATCGAGAGTGTGATGTCCTGTATCCTTATTCCAAGAGCATCGAAATCCTTTCTCAGGCCAAGGTCCGGAAGCAATTCAGATGAGATTAAGTTAATGCCACCAAGGAAAGATGCAGCAAATAATGTCTGCGGCTTGGAATATATCTCTGTTGGCGTCCCTGATTGAACAATATGTGCCTTATTCAATATCACGATCTGGTCACCCAACGCCATTGCCTCCTCCTGGTCATGTGTAACATGAATGGCGGTAATTCCCAGCTTCCTCTGTGTCTCCTTCAGGTAGTCGCGCAGATCTATCCTGACTCTGGCATCAAGGTTGGAGAGCGGCTCATCCATGAGCAGGATATCTGGTTTCTTGATCAGCGCCCTCGCAAGCGCAACCCTCTGCTGTTGGCCGCCGCTCAGCTGTTTTGGATACTTCTTTTCCTGGCCTTCAAGCTCCATTACTCCGAGCAGTTCATGAACCCGCTCGCCTATGTATTCATTTGTATAGCGCCCGACGGTAAGCGGCATTGCTATGTTCTCATATACCGTTAGGTGTGGATAGAGGGCGTAATTCTGGAAAACGAGGCCAACCCTTCTCTTCCATGATGGTAAAGATGTCACATCCTGCCCGCTGATGATAACTGAACCATGGTCTGGAGTTTCCAGTCCTGCAGCGATTCGCAGCAGAGTGGTCTTTCCGGAACCTGAAGGACCTAGCACAACGGCATAGGTCTTCTGATCAAACTGAAGGCTCTCCAGTGACAGCGCAAGGAACTTGCCGAAGGATTTCCTGATGTTGTGCATCTCGAATTGGGAACTCATCCTACTGTACCCCCAACTCTCCAGAGCTTATCTATTCTTTTCCTTGCAAAGTAGATTAACAGTATTGATGGAATAAGGCTGATGACGCTTGCGGCTGAAAGCTCACCATAGTTGAAGGCCTCGTGACCTATTGTTCCTCCTATGAATATCGTGATGGTCTGTGCCCCGCCTGGAAGAAGGAAATTCATGTTGAACGGCGTATATGAGAGCGCAAGCGGAAAGATAAGTGCGCCCCAGGCAATAATGAATGCGTAGAGCAGTGTAACGGATATGCCATCACCACTGAGTCGCAGGATAACCCGGTAGAATGAGCCAAATACGCTCATGCCATCGATGTTTGCCGCTTCATCAAGGTGCTTCGGGAAAGTTGAATAGAAATTGAAGAGCATCCAGATAGTTATTGGCATCACGAACACGGGATATGTTATTATCAGCCCCCACCAGCTGTTCAACAACGAGACTGATTTTAAGATTTCTATCATGGGTATCATGAAAATCACGGTCGGAAGTGAATATACGAACAGGATTAGTGCTATAAACTTCAAGCCACCCGTCTTATGCCTGGAAATCGAATAAGCCGCAGGAGCCCCGATGAAGAAGACAAGCAGCGATGTCCCAAGGGATACGATTATGCTTGAGATAAAATAGGGTTGGCCCACGGTAACGCTCATAAAGTATCCCGCGAACGTAACAATCGATGGAAATATGACAGGAGGGATCGCTATTATTTCCGCTGTTGTCTTGAAGGATTCTAGCAACAGCCATGAAAACGGCAGGAGCAGAAAAACAAGATAGAGCAGGACGAAGAACCAGGCAATCTTCGTTGGCATTTCCCTGTTTGGCATGAACTTAAAACGCAACCTGCCGGATCTTGTTGTTTCCCGCAATGAAAGCCTGACGAAAAGGAGCGCAATTACAGTTGACACGACTGTCATAAGGGTCATTAAGACAGCTGCCTGTCCGCGTCCTACCAGTCCTCCCGTCTCGTACAGGTTATACGACAGGTAGGATATGTCCATAATGGCAAACGGGGATGTAGAAGAAGAACTGGCCACATATATAGGATCAAACGTGAATGAACCGTAAATTACCATGAGGACAGTAGCAGATAGAAGACTCGCCTTGATGTAAGGAAGATCGATCTGGAAGAGTTTTCTCATGCCGGCCAGACCATCCATCTGGGAAGCTTCATCGATGTGCGGTGGAATGGCTTTCAATCCGGAATATATTATGAGCGTGGCTAGGGGCAGACTGGTCCAGACGTCGATTATTACTATGCTCCATGGTGATGTGAAGAGATCGACTTTAGCGATAAAATACATGAAACCCGTAATCGGGTTTAGCATGAAGACCCACATCACCGCACCCGTAACAAGCGGGATAAAGGATGAGAGGAGGACTATCGGGAGAAGATATGGCTTGTTAAGCTTCTTAAGAAAAGTTGCTAGAGGGATCGCAAGGAGTATATCGATTAGCGGTACTGCAAGGGTATAGAGGAAAGTGTTGTAAAAAACCTGCGAGATACCAAATATCTTGAACGCATTGATGTAGTTGTTTAGTCCCCAGACGATAGAACCTGTAACGCTCTGGCTCTGGAAAGTGAGTATAAAATTCTGGATCATTGGATAGATTGCAAAAATTATAAGATAAATGAGGGCAGGCAATACGAGGATTGTTGCCTGCCTCTTCGTTGGTGATCTCATACAACATCAGTTACAGGATGATGTTGTCGTTTGCCAATGTTTGCGCCCACTCGCTGGCAGCCGTGTTCAGTGCTACAGTAGCAGTAGTTGTTCCCTCCAGATAGTGCAAGACCTGCGTATTAAAGTCCGGTATAAGCGTGCTGAAGAGTGGAGAGACCTGGCCCACAACAGCTGCGTATCTGGGGTCCAGGTGAATTGTTGCTGAGTAATTGACGAAGCTGTTGACCCAGCCAAATCCTGGATCCGATTCTGCCACCTGCAGGCCATTTAGGCTTCCAGGCAGGAAGGAGAAATCAGTTATTCCAAGACTATATTCGGTCGACGATGTTGCGTAGTTCAGGAAATCCACTGCAAGGGTAAGGTTTGGTGAGTGCGGATTTACTCCAAGAAATGTCGGAGAATAACCTGTGTATCCCCCAGGCAGCAATGAAA
>DAHXNF010000053.1 GCA_027366585.1 Thermoplasmatales archaeon
ATTTCTTGATATCCCTTCAACAATCTGGTCGAGGTTAAGATCTACAAAGAATTCAGGAATATCTTCCTGCAGTTTTTTGGACTCAACAGGATCCACATACATTATGCTTCGAAAGGCCATTTATTTCCTCCATTCAATCAAGGTGTGAAGAGCATAGCCGAATCACACACAGGAGTTATCAGTCTTTCAAAGACATACGGGAACTCCATCCCGTTCACTTAAATCTAATCAGGCTATTTTATCTTTGTTCTGTCGTAATTTCATGCAGGCATTCCAGGCTAATTCAATTTTTAAATAACATGATGCGCGGATTTCAATACGGAAAGATACCTGCTAAGAATGTAAGCGATAAAATAAAAAATTATATGCCGGTGAATCCCCTAACTGGCTAAATTTTATGGAAAAACTTCCTGCGTTCTTCTTTCGGTACCTTAGCTCCAGGATGCTCGCAAGCATCGTAACTAATGCTTTTGAGATATACTTTCTCTGGGAGCTTGTGATTGTTTACAAGTCTGTATTCTTCGCTGGTCTGATCCCAACCATAGCTCTGGCGTCAGAGCTTCTGATTGCCATTCCATTTGGGCACATGATTGATAAATACAATAGCACAAAATTGAGCCTTTTATCTGCATTATCTTTGCTTTTTGGAATAAGTCTTCTGCTAATCGGGCAAACTCTGTTCCTCGTATATCTGGCAACGGTCTTTGCCACAATTGGATCTATTACGAAAGGAGACACGCTCTCTGCAACAATAAAGAAGCACCTTTCCAGCAAACAGTTTACCGCTGCAAACCAGAATTTGCAAGGCGCAGGTTATCTTTCTACCCTGATAGGTACAGGCCTGGGCGGAATCTCAATTATTTTCCTGCAACGCTATTTTGTCGGAATAATCCTTGCTCTATGTATAGTGTCGGTGGTACTTTCCTATCCTATGCCTGAGGAGCCAAACAGGGAAGAGAGCGGGATGCCCGGGTCTGGAATTGTCTCTTCACTCGGGTTTATCAAAAAGCTAGGCGGATTCCTGGCAGTTGGTTTTGTTTTGAATGGCCTTTTTGTTTCGCTTGAAGTTTACTCCTCAGGCCTGTTTGATCTCGTTCTTAAAGCCAGCCCGATTTTTTACACTCTGTTTATTGCCTTTCTTTCCATCGGAGGGATTATAGGAGCCGTACTGGCAGGAAAGTTGCAGAAGTACGTCGATACTGGTTATCGTCTTTCTGCCCTGATCATTCTTTATTCACCAGCATTGCTCTTTTTAGCGCTGAGCAGGAGTCCAGCTGGAGATATTTTAGACTCTTTTTCCATAGGGCTGCTGCTCCCGATTATCAATATACCACTTCAGGTCAGGGTGATGAAGTTTGTCCCCAGGAACATTTACGGCAAGGTCATGGCATTCCTGAAGGTATTTCTCGGCGGTGCAACTCCAGCAATGGCAGGAGTATTTTCCTTCGTCTCGATTTTTCTTCCTGTTCAGTCAATCTTGCTGTATATCGGGATAATTGCATTTCCAGTTGGCGGGATGGCACTTCTCGTGCTGCCCAAGTTTGTCGCAATGACGAGCGAAACTTCCCAAAATCAATCCGTGAAAGAAGAATCCTGATATCGCAAAGAGATGATCATTCGATATGCATTAAAGATCATCATCTCTCAGCTTTTGCAGCGGCCTCAATAATCCTGTCCATTGCGTTTCTTGTGCCTTCCGACATGTGCTTCTGCATCATTGAAGCAAACAGGAAATAAGGGAAGCTGTATCTTATATTCCATTCCACCCTGAGGATGTTTTTTCCGTTCCCGGGAACAACCGATATGATCTTTTCTCCCTTGAACGGGCCTTTGATGTACGTTTCTTTAGCCGTCATACTGCTATCATTATACAGGCATTCCACACTACCTTTTGCAGGAAACGCAAACCTTATCTTGTACCGGTTCCCTTCGATGTGTTTCATCCATCTAGTGCCATGCCAGTATTCTGGAACCGCGGCATTATTGGAAATTATCTTCCATATCGAATCTGCGCCTGACTGGGTGTCTAATTCAATAACTTTACGGAATGTACGGGGCATATTCAAGTTTCCATGAAAAAAAACTAAAAAAAGGCTTTATTAAATCAACCTGTAACCCTGGTTTTATATAAAAATTCTTCAGAAATATTTCTTACTTCTCTTCCTTCTTGCCGAATCCCTTCTTCAAACCTTTTACAAAGGACTTAGTTCCCTCTGCAACATCTTTTGCTGCCTTCCCTGTTACTTCTCCGGTTTTCTCTACTACCCTCTTCCCTTTTTCTACTGCCATGCGAGTGTATATCCTATTTTGAGCATATACTTTGCCTTTCTTCATGAAATGCTGAGAAATAGAGGCCGTGGAAAACAAGGCAAAAACCCTCCTGTCGGCTGAATTATTTTTTCTTCCGTGATTAAACTAATTCTTTTATATTGCGGCTGGCTAAGGTATTATGGCTAAAGTTGCTGTAATCATGGGCAGCAAGAGCGATTACGAGACGATGAAGGACGCTATTTCTACACTTGAGGAATTTGGTGTCGATGTTGTGAGCAGGATTGTTTCTGCTCACAGGACTCCTGATCTAATGATGCAGTTTGCCAGGAATGCAGATAAAGATGGAATAGAGGTGATCATTGCGGGAGCTGGAGGAGCCGCACATCTCCCGGGCATGACTGCGTCCTGCACGACTCTTCCTGTTATCGGAGTTCCTGTTCCCACCAGGAACCTGAGCGGCGTCGACTCCCTGTACTCAATAGTGCAGATGCCGGCAGGAGTCCCGGTTGCTACCGTCGGCATCGGAAATTCAAGGAACGCCGCCTTGCTTGCGCTCAGGATACTCTCCATTAAGCATGATGACATAAAGGAAAAGATCTCCGCCTTCATGGAGAAACAGACCAGATCGGTATTGAACGATAAATTATGAAATCGCTCGGAATAGTGGGAACAGGCCAGCTCGGGTGGATGATGATCCTCGAAGGGCGCAGGCTTGGCATTGAACTCAACGTAATAGGAGAAGATCCGGAGGCTCCGGCATCGAGAATCGCCGATAAATTCTATCTCACGGATCAATACAGAAAATTCGTTGATGACTGTGATTTCATCACGCCGGAATTTGAGCATGTTGACAGCAGGATTCTTGAATATGCAGAAGAAGAGGGAAAACTATCACCAAACAAGAAGTCACTAGATCTCAAGCTTGAGAGGCATCTGGAAAAACTGTATCTCAGGGTCAACGGTATACCGGTTACTGAATTCTACATAGCGGAGGATTCAAGGAGTGCTCTGCAGCTGGCAGATAACTTTGAGGAGTCCATCATTAAAACTTCTAAGGGAGGTTACGATGGTAAGGGCCAGTTCAGGAAGAAGAAAGGGGAAAAACCCAATCTTGCTGGAGACCAGATCTATGTGGTGGAAAAATTTGTGCCTTTTGATTTCGAGGCATCAATAATCGCTGCCAGGACAAGGGAAGGGAAGATATATTACAACCAGCCTTCATACAACTTCAACGATCATGGTGTCTTGTTATACAATTATGCCCCCTCCGATGACTACGGCATGAGGGAGAAGGCAGCATCGATCCTCAACAGTCTTAACTACGTGGGCGTAATGGGAATAGAATTCTTCGTTAAGGATGGCATTTCAATTGTAAATGAGTATGCTCCGAGAGTGCATAATTCCGGTCATCACACTCTCTCTGGATCCAGTATGTCGCAATTCGATCAGCACATCAGGTGCGTGCTTGGCCTTCCTATGCACGAACCAAGGTTACACACCCATAGCGGTATAATAAACATTCTTGGCAGGGAAATTGACGACGATCTTGAAAGGAAGATACTCTCAGTTCCGGATACATTGATCTACAACTACGGCAAGAAACATGCTCCCCGCAGGAAGCTTGGCCATGTCAACGTCACGGCATCATCAAGCGAGGAGCTTTTAGCTAAGATCCTGGAACTCAGGAGGATCATCTATCC
>DAHXNF010000061.1 GCA_027366585.1 Thermoplasmatales archaeon
AATAGATCGTGAACCGGATGATCTACGGAATTACATTTATGTGTGTAATTTATGCCACATAAAATTAGATCGCATATCAGATCATTTTCGAAAGATGCACTATGAAATTTACATGTCCACAATTTCAAAATTAACCAATAAGAGATGGATCGAACCGGATCAAAATATTTATTCAGACATTAATATATTCCAAAAAGCGAACCTTGAGTATTTACAGGAAAATGAGAAATTGGATTTTAATTTATAGGGCTTTAAACAGTAAGTAATAAGCCTTACAATAGATCTTACACCCGTGTCAAAGCCGTCAACAACAACACCTAGACCATCATCAATCTCGAGCACCGAGATTTATGTTATTGTAGGTGTCGTTGCTGCAGTTGCTGTGGTCGCCGGAGCTGTACTGTTGATGAGGAAGAAGAAATAATGTAATCGGGAGGGGGAATAGCAATACTGCCTCTTTATCCATAGTTTGCCTTATTTCCACAATCAATTCTGATGAATTACCGCATCCATCAGATGGATACAGTAACCTGAATTCCCGCCTATTACCACCATTACAATCTATCTGATGCAGTAATTTAGCACATTTCTATGATGAAAATATTTAAGTAGAATGGTGGTATTTCCCACCATTATGGGAAAGGTGCAGAGGATCAGGAAGACGGTCAGTGGCGTTACTTACGTGTATGAGAGAACTCCATACTATGATCCTGCCATAAAGAACACGAAGTATCATTACAAATATATGGGCAGGGAAACGGGAGGCGAGGTAAAGAAGGTAAGGAGTGTCCTTCCAAAGCGATCGCTGATCTACGGTCCATTCATACCGCTTCTATCCATAGTCGAAAGCCTCGGTATGAAGGATATCCTGAATCGTCACCTCACAAGTGAGGAGACACAGAAGATCCTTGCACTTGCAATCTCCAAGGTGGTGAGGCCGTTACCCATGAGCAGCATCGGCTCATGGTACGAGGGCACATATCTCTCGGTGATCATGCCCGCTAATCTCAGATCGCAGAGAATAAGCGATCTCATGAATAAAATTGGTACCTCCGATCTCTACCGGGAGTTCTCCAGGGACCTCATTGCCCGGATCCATCCGGGCGATTCCCTTCTCTACAATATAACATCCATACCCGCCTATTCTTCGGCTGCCATATTCGAGTATGGCCATGCAAAAGATCACCAGGAACTGGAGCAGGTAAATCTCAGCATGGTCATGGAGAAGGATCGCAATATACCGCTGTTCTTTGAGATCTATCCCGGCAGCATTCCGGATGTGGTTACATTGAAGAGGGTTATCTCCACGCTCTCTCCCATGATAGCAGACATTGCCATCATCCTGGATCGTGGTTTCTTCTCCCTTGAGAACATAAGGATCATCAAGGAAATGAGGTACATCATTGCCGCATCCCTTGTGAGAACGGATATAAAGGCTGTGTTCGTAAAGGCATCACGAACCGTTGACCGATCGGACAATGTCATCCTATATGAAGGCGAACCAATATTCTGCCAGCATGTTTCCTTCAGCATGGAGGATCTGAAGCTTCATGGGTACTTCTACCATGACATCAGGAGGGAGAGCATGGAGCGGTCGGATTTCCACAAGAAGCTCAAGGATAAGAGAAGAGACATAGAATCCATTCATGTAACGAGGGGCATGAGAAAGCGGATAGAGCAGACAGCCGGCTCCTATATCAGGTATATCTCATACAGGATCGAGAACGGATCCATCATAACAGATGCAAGGGACAACGCCATATCCGCCCACGAGAACCGCATGGGAAGATTCCTCTTACTCTATAATGGAGAATATTCAGCTTCTGAGGTACTGAGCATGTACCGGCAGAGGGATGCCATAGAGAAGGCATTCCGCATGCTGAAGACAGATCTGGATATATTCCCGATGCGCGATCACTCGGAAAATACGGTTCGAGGAAGCATGTTCGTATTCTTTCTCTCGCTCCTGATAAGATCGGCGATCCTCAGGGGGATGCAGTCCACGCACTTGGTAGAGAAGTACTCTGTGGAAAAGATGTTTCTGGAGCTGGAGAAGCTCCACATGATCGAGGATCAGGATGGAGAATTAAAGGAACTGGAGAGAACAAGGAAGCAGAAGGAAATTCTCGACGCTCTAAGCTCGATGTCGTGGTGGTAAAACCAGGGAGATTAGGATACAGTAAATCATTAGAGGCTGTCCTGACCGCTCCTGTTATGCACGATGATTGCAAACTCGATTATGTGGATGGTATTGCCAAAAGGAAACACATCATTGTGGAAAGGTAAGATACATTGGGAAAGAGTCTAACCACCTTGACGAGACTAATATATTTGGTCTCGATGGAAATACTTGGATCAAAGAAGAATCTGCTATAATGGCATCATGTTGAAATTTATGCATATGCATGGTTAAGAGATGTGCAATTACCAAAGAAAGTCGTATTGCGGTGCTCAGAAAGCTGTTTCCAGGCCAAGTTTCCTGGCTGTTGCGTTAAGTTCCTTGTCCGCAGAGCAGAACACGACACTTCCGGCTTCAATGCAGGTTTCAAGCTGAATTGCATCTACGATGTATATGTGTTGTTCGAGAACTACCTTGATCGCCTGCCTGATTATCTGGCTGCTGACAGGATATATTTCAACCGAGGAGGATCTTTCAAGTACACCCAACTCGCTTAACATTGTTTTGGCCCGATTTCTAGCATCAATGCCCATCTTTCTGGAGTACCTGTCGAAAACAACGGCCGTCTCACCAAGGTTGATTTCTGACAGGCAAATAACGGTCTCTCCCCGATAAGCCTGACGGAAGTAAGCGTCGGCTATGCTGCTATTTTCCTCCTTAACGTACCTTTTGACCAGTATACTGGTATCAAGATATACGCGTAATACGGTCATTTCGAGCTTCCCTGACTTCCTTCTCTGAGTATGCTCTACCTGTGAGATCGGGTCTGTTCATCTCCACATCTTCCCTGCTAATGTATCCACAATCGAGATTGAGCTCCCTGCATAGATCACCAAGAACCGCCATGGTGGAAAGGGAGCGGAGTGATTTTTCGATGTAGTCGCTTAGAGTCCTTCCTTTTTTCAATAAAGCCAGCTTCGCGTTGTCCACAACCGGCTTTTCTATCGATACAGTTATCTTTGTTTTAACCATATAGCTGTATATACGGTAAGCCGTATTAAGCGTTTTCACCGGTTTGTTTTGATAGTATAATAGATCTGCTGTAAAATTATGATTATGAAATCATATAGATGTAAAGTTACGTTCTACCGTATTTTTATCTCATTCTTTCCCTCTAAAATTCTTCCTGAACAGGAAATAATACATGAAAGGGTCAATTATTGTTATTATTCCCCCTATTAGAGGTGGGTACACAACGTTGATGGCCAGGAGAGTTCCTGCAACAGGAGGCGAAGCAGCCGAGAAACCACTCCTTGTCATTGATGTTGCTCCAGAAGTAGTTGCTCTCTCTGAAGGGTCCACAAGTCCCATCGCAAATGACTGCCTCACCGGGACGGCCCCCATCTGCATCCCCTGCCGCAGAACATAGAGAACTGATGCAACAGGCAGCACTGGTATCACTGCAAGCGCAACAAGTGCAACTGATGCAGTTATTCTTGTCCATATTATGGAAGCAAGCTCTCTTCCTGGATGGATTATCCTTGGCAGGACCAGCATGACCAGCAGGACAAAGAGATTGGAGAGACCGAAGATTATTCCTATCTCGCCTGAGGAGATGCCAAACCTGAGGTGAAACCATAGTGAAAATATTGGTGAAATGAAACCTGCACCTATTCCACTGGGAATAGTTGGTAGCGACAGTTTCAATATTTTCCTCCACGACAGGTCTGGAAGAATGTGCCTGCTCCTCACACCATTATCCCTGAGGAAAACTGTGATCAGGGCACCGGCTGCCCCCATGATACCGGCAAGATAGAAGAGATAGTAAACATCTATTCTCTCAGCTTCAACAAGATCTATGAGAAATGATCCTGCACTGACCGCTATAATGCCCAGGACAGAGGCGAGGGACAGTATTTTTGAAAATTCTTCCCTCTCCGTGAACTCAGTTATTAGGGCCGTTTGAACTGCACCGAATGGGCCACCTGATCCTATTGGTCCTCCTCCGGAACCGGTAAATCCACCTACTCCGCTAAGAACTATGAGAACGAATATATCCTTTGAGCTCAGAAAGAGCAGGGAAGATATGGAGAACATTATGAAAAGGCCAATGAGCACCAGCTTCCGGCCATAATGGTCTGCCATCATTGCAAGCAGGAAGGACAGCGCCGCACTGATGATTATTGCTCCGCCCAGTATCACGCCGATTTCCAGGAGGGAATAACCAAGATGAAGGAGGTAAAGGCTTAGCAGTACGTTCAGGAAACCATAACTGAAGCTAAGCAATACCCTTGCTGATACTATGTCTGCAAGATTTCTCCTCTGCACTTTGGCCTCGAGTATCTTTCCAGTCTCTTCCATTGGATTCTTCCTTAATCTGTTTCCTGTATTACTGTTTCTTTGACCAAGCTATCTGATCTGCCTTTTTCTTTTTAAACTGGTTTTTTTTCCCTCGACATCTATTTTCACACCTGTGATATTATTGTTTATAGCGTTAAGGAATTTTCTATCCCGTTTTCGGTATCGCCATATTTGTTGGTCGATTTCGCAGTAAGCTATTTGTGTGTAAGGTTCAATTAAAACCAGTGTGTTATTTAGATCAGAATAGTGAATGACATGCTTTTGCTCCTATACTTCACTTATCGCCCATCGATTTCAGTCTTGAGGATCGAAAAAGGTTTAGGAAAGTCAGCGAATCTAATTTAATATTGAAGAACATTCAGCGCTATATAGTTAGCTTTATCTATTCATTAGCAATACCTAACTATATGTCTGATGAGCCTGAACTGGATAAAATGAAGTTTGAGCTGATGGAGAACTGGAAGGAACTCTCCAATGAGGTTGCAAACTTCAGGGGGAAAAAGATCAAGGAGGCCGGGCTTAGTTTTCACAGCCTCCTGATAGTCAATCATCTGTACAAACAACCGGGTACTACACAGTCTGATCTCTCTGAACTAATGTCTGTAAGTAAACCCACAACTTCCTCACTGGTGGATACTCTTGTGAGGAAAAACCTCTTGACCCGTAAGACAGATGAAAGTGACAGGAGAAAGATTACCCTTCACCTGACAGAGGAGGGCACAGCACTTGTAAACTCCATCAGGAATGATGTTATTTTATCGTTCAGGAAGATGCTTTCAACATTGAGTAAAGAAGAGATTGGAATTTTGAACTCAGTTTTCAGGAAGATAAGGGAAAGCATAGGGAACTTTGAAGACTAGGAAAAGAGAAAAATATGATAGAAGAACAATATGACAGAAAATACGCAAATTTCGTGATGATCATGCTTGCCATGATCGTTGTGACAGTAATGTATGTAGAGGGTATGCTCACACCTTCCCTACCCGCCATAGCAGAAGGATTCGGTGTTACGGTTGGGCAGGTAAGTCTTGTACTTTCAACGTACCTTATCACCGGGGTAGCTCTGAGCCCGGTTGTTGGAAAACTTGCCGATATATATGGCAAAAAGAAGATGATGTCAATCGTCATCGTCCTATACGCCGTTGCGGTATCAATAACCGGTTTCTCACCCAACTTCACTTTCATGGTGATTGCCAGGGCTGTTCAGGGTGTAGGTCTCACCATAATGCCTCTCGGAATGTCCCTGATAAGGGAAGAATTTCCAAGAGATATGGTCCCAAAGGCTCAGGCATTAATCAGCGGAATGTTTGGAGCAGGTTTTGCAATCAGTCTGCCGCTTGGTGCATTGATATCGAACACCTATGGATGGAGATGGACCTACCACAGTGCGATACCATTCATCTTTATACTTGCAGTGCTCACAATATGGAAAGTCAGGGAATCAAGGTACAGAAGACCAGAAGTAAAGGTAGATTATCTTGGTGCCCTATTGCTGGGCATTCCTCTCACGCTCGTTGTTCTCGCGCTCTCGGAAGGATCGGAATGGGGATGGACTTCAAGCCTTTTCCTTGGTTTTGCCATTGCAGGCTTGATGCTGTTTATCCCAATGTTCCTTTATGAATCTCACTACAGTAAAAAAGGAGGCGAGGCTATATTTGATACTAAGCTCCTCTCGGAAAGGAATGTCCTAGTGGCCAATGTAACACTTACAGTTGCAGGCATAGGAATGTACCTTTCAATGCAGGCGTTATCCTACAAATTTGAAACTCCAGCACCTTACGGGTTCGGACTTTCAATATTTGAAACGGGTCTCTCCCTCATCGCGTTTGCTTTTGGAATGATAATATTTGCGGTCGTAACCGGGAAGGTTATTTCAAGAATTGGAATAAAGCCGCTGTCCATCACGGGAGCCATAGTGGCGAGCATAGGATTTCTTCTGCTCGCTACTTCTCCTGGATACGAAATGACCCTTGTTTACGAGTTCATAATAGGATCTGGGATGGCAATCATGAATGCATCCCTGATCAATCTGCTGATTTTGTCTGTGGAAGCAAAAAACATGGGGCTGGCAACGTCAATGAACAGCACTTTCAGGTACCTTGGAAGCAGCGTTGGTGCGCCGATAGCGGGAGCGATTCTATCAGCATTTGTAGCGACCGAGGTTGTTAGTAAAACAGTCTCATTCTCATTTCCAACAAGCACCGCATACCTATATTCATTCGCAATAGGAGGAGTCGCCTTCATTGCAGCGGCAGTTCTTGTGCTTTTTGCAAAAGAAGTGCTTGGAAGGAGAAGGGACGAGAATGAATATGAGAAGGAGACAGAAGAGGCAACAGTGACAAAGTCTAGGAGTTCGGAAGGCATAGGAGACAAGTAATCCTTCCAAACTTTCATTTGGGTCATGCCGCTTCATTTTCCTTTACTTTTTACATAAGCAGATACTTGTATCCCTGGAAGTAAAGGCTTCATTTTCACTCGATGGGTTTGTAATAAGGTTCTACTTCTTAGTGAAACAGAAGAGGTAGCAGTATGCTTTGAAAACCTAGATCCCCCCGATTAGTACTAATAACCAGCATCATCGGGTGCAATGATCAATAAATCTCCTAAGGCATGAAAAAGAGTACCCCGGAGAAGGCGGACAACCCATTTGAACAGCCATAAGAGAAAACAAGGGTAAAAGAAAGTTGAACAACGAATTCCGCAATTGGACAAGCTCCAGCAAAGGAGGCGGCTGGAAAGCATTACTTTTTGCAGTCTACGCGATTTTGTTCCCGCTCAAATCAAGATTGTCTCCTTATAGAAAATCGCAGACCTGTCAGCGTTGAACGAAGAAACAAACAGGCAAATGATGTCGCTGGGTGATATTCAACAATCACTAAAGTTTAGAAGATGCAACAAAGAACTCATGATCTTGTCATAAGACCCTTCAACCACCTGGATTCTCTGTTCTCCCACATCGGCGTAGATCCGCCCGGCGTCTTCATGAAAGTGCAGAACGTTTTTACCTTTGTAATAAAAATGGCCAAACTGTTTCTCCTTGACTCCAGGTATCGCTCGAACTTTTTCCAGCAGGTTATGCATATCTTTCAGGTCGCCTTCTGTTGCATGACGCATAATAGTATTCCAAAGTAATTTAACGCTATAAAGCTCTCATCGGGCGACCTGGATCCATGATTCAAGAAATTTTTAGTTATATCAACAAAATGGTCTGTCGGGTTCAAGTTTAAAAATATGGATGGGAGAATTGAAAACCGGATCGACAACTACCGCAATTCATCGATTTTATCATGAAACAGCAAAAATAGGCCAGGCGTGGGCATTTCTTATTGAAAATTGATATAATGCAATAGGTGTAAAGTCATCGTAAGAATTTCCCGGGTTGTTGGAAATACTCCTTAAATAAATGACTCCAGCCATAAGGAAAGGAGCGTCATCGTAAGAACCGGGAGTGCAATTGCGAACCCAACTTTCATGTAATAGCGGTAGCTTATTGCCACGCCTTTCTTTTTGTTAAGCGTAAAGAGCCACAGGAGAGTGGCAAGTGATCCTATCGGGGTAAACTTTGGTCCAATGTCGTTTCCAATGACATTGGCATAAATCAATGAAGTGCCCCCATGCATCGAGGAGATGCTCAAAGCGCCAAGCATTACAGAAGGCATATTGTTCATGCCCGCAGCCATTAAAGAAAATAGATAACCTGAAAGTATTATCTTTACCGGGTCATACATTATTGATATGTGTATTAGCAGATAGGATATCAGGTATGTGAATCCTTCCCTCCCGAGGCCGAAAACAACAAGATACATTCCAAATGAAAATAGCACAATCTGCCAGGGGGCTCCTCTGAGAACCTTTATGATATCGATCCTGGAACGATAATGAGTCAACAGCAGTAGAAGCAATGCCGCTGACATTGAGACGAAAGCTATCGGCACATCATAATAACCGCCAATAGAATAGGCTATGATCAGTACAACAATAGTAGGCAATGCAAGCCTGAAGATGAACGGTTCCCTGATCGCATCTTTTGGTTCCTCCAGATTTTCCAGGTCATATCTAGAAGGTATTGATTTCCTGTAAAACAACCATAGGACGAGTAGAGTGGATGCTATGGAAACCAGGTCGGGGATGATCATTTCTTTTGCATAGCTGTTAAAGCTTATCCTGAAGTATGTTGTGCTCACAATGTTGACAAGATTACTGACAGGAAGTGGTAAGCTCGCAGAATCTGCTATGAATCCTGTAGCCATTATAAAGGGGATCACCTGCTTCTTGGGGAATTTCAGGTTTGTGAGAATCTCATAAACTATTGGTGTGAGTATGAGTGCTGTTCCATCATTGGCAAATATAGCCGATATGCCCGAACCAAGAAGAATGATAGACAAAAAGAGAGTGATTCCGTTTCCCCTGGCAAAGCGTGCTATTTTAAGGGCAGTATATTTGAAAACCCCCGCCTCGTCAAAAAGGATGGAAATAAGTATTATTGCTATGAATGTGAATGTTGCATTCCATACTATATCCCATACTTCAAGAACGCTCTCTAAATCTATTGTACCTAATGCCAGGCTCACCAGAGCGCCGGCTATGGCTACATAGCCTATCCCGATGTTTCGCGGCCTCTTGAGTACCAGTACGAGCGTGACCACAAATATGACTAATGAAACTGGAAAAAGGATGCTGAAATCAAACATTCATTTCAGATCCAGAATGTCGAAATTTTATTGGTCATTCTGAATTTGCCCAGCAAGTTCCGTTACATTTTTCTCTATCATGTCCCTTATTACGCGTACTTCCTCCAGCGACTTGCCTTTTGGGTCCGGGAGATCCCAGTCCACAATCTTCTTCTGCATGGCCGCAAGCATTGGAGCAGGGCATGCATCCTGCAGGGAGCACCCCATAACTATAACCAGGTCTGCCCAATTTATCATACTGTCCTTCAGCAGGGCCGGTTTTGAATTTGATATGTCTATTCCTCTCTCCCTCATTGCTACTATTACTGTTTTATTAACATTCTGTGAAGGTACGGTTCCCGCGCTTTGTGCATTCATTCCTAGCCTTACGGCGAAGGCCTCAGCCATCTTGCTCCTGCCGGCGTTTTCCACACAAACAAATAGATAATTCTTGTTTTTCAATTATTATTCACCACCGGATGCCTTCCAGGCAAAATCTCCAAATTTTTCATCCATGATTCTGTAATATGCCCATTTTCCACTTTTCCTCTTTGTAACAAGATTTGAGTTCTCCAATATTCCAAGGTCTCTGGATACAGATGGTTGGGATAGATTGAGAAGATATTCTATTTCGCAAACACATTTTTCACCCATCCTGATCAGAAGAAAAATTTTCAATCTTGTTGGATCTGACAGCGCCTTCAGTTTCTTCTCAGTATTTCGGATTGCACTTGTTCTGGATGGTTCCTCGAGCGATCTTATGAGATCTCTGGATCCTTCAATATCTTCAATTGTGCATGCCCCTTTCTTGATAATTTCCTCTAATTGAGGATCCAATGAATGATCCATGCAAGAGGCATTATAATTAGATATTAAAATATGCACATATGCAGATATATAAATGATAAAGTAAAACCAGTTCTTTTCACAATCATGGGAGGCGGAGGATATAGAGCGAGAGGTTCTTGAAAGAAGAGGACTTCTCGTGGAAACACAGGCAAACTGTGATATTGTGACACCGATTTTTGACACAAGGGCCAGATTGAGGTATCAAGGGGCAAGAGTATGAGTTAATGGAAGGAAATTAGACGCTGTCGCAGGAGGTAAATAGATAGTATGAAATGCAGAGTACCACTCATTTACGGGCTCGGTCTTGGAATGGGACCGGGAATTCACTATAGTAATGGTTTCGCACAGAACTTGCTTCTGACCGCGGATCCTGGTGCCTATGTCAAGTGTTACTGCGGAGCGGGACTGAAGGTGATACCATCATCAAGAAGGGAGGTTTCCAGCTAATCGTTGAGGCTAATCGGGAGATCGTTGAATTCTGGAGTCTTTTCTAAAACTTCTCTCTCATTTAACCCCTCTCCCCGACAAATTTTTATGGGTAATATTACACTCGGGCAAAGTGCGTCTACCTATATTTCCTTCCTCACCATTGAAATGTTATTCAAAGGATAAGAATAGTCTCCAGTTCTACATATCTTGAAATGACCTTAAAATCCCTGTCCTTGGTGATTACCGGGAGCTCAAGCCTGTGAGCCGTTGAGGAAATGAGAATATCTATTGTATTCACCTCTTTACCCTTTGAGCGCATTACTGCTTTGATCTCAGAAGCTTTTCTGGCATCGCTCAAAGTAAAATCAATAACGTCGACATTATCAAGGAAGTCCATAACTCTCTCTTTCACTTTCGACCCTTTTAACCTGGAATATGCTTCTCCAAGTAAGAGTTCATAGGCACACAGCGTGCTGGTAAATAGCTTATCAGCTTTTTCAACCACCGAAATAGTTTTTTGATCGTTTTTAAAAAGTGCTATTATGGCAGACGTGTCTACTAGCGCTCTCACAGTCTATCCCTGAGTTTATTTCTCGATTCCGAAATTGCGCTCTCCCACATTTCAGCTTCCTGTTTGTTCAATATGCCGTAGAATTTCCTTATATTATATTTTGCTCTTCCCCGGGCCTCGTCCGCCAGGAAGCTAAGCAGACTGCTGAAACTCCTGTTATTTTTCATCCGCTTTAGCTTTTCATATGTCTCATCGTCTATCATGATTGTCTTCATACATATCTGTATACAATCACTAATTTATATCTTATGATGCTGACTATGCCGGACATTGAGTGAGATACCTGCCAGCGTCGAAAAGCCAAATAAAAAACTGGGGGTGAAACATATTCCCTAAAAATTAGGTTGTTAAGGTTCAATCATCATTCGTCACCGCATTCCTTCCACGTAAAATCTTCACGTCACCATTTAACTGTCAATGATCTGAGGATTATTTGAAGATAAAGGTTGATTCCCCTATGGCATTCATGGTTAACGGAAATCATAACCTTCAGAAGATTTCAAGTAAAAGCCTGTCTACGCTAAGACCATGAAATAATATGGGCGAATCCTACAACCTCCAGGCTCGGGATGTATATCCGTAACGCATATCAAATTCCTTCTGGTAGATGATTAGACCGGAATGGTGCAAAGCCTCTTCTGTTAGATTCAGGAGAGTCTTGCCTTAAGTGGCTTCTTGTCTATTTTTCCCGTGCTTGTCTTCTCGAATACATCAACGATTACATAGTCATCAGGTATCCAGAACTTTGCAATCCTCCCGCTCTCAACGAACTTCATAAGATGCAGGTTAATTGCCTCGCGATCAATCGCTTTCAGCCCGGAAAGGAATGCAACGGGTCGTTCCCCCCATTTCTCATCCTTCCTTGCAACTACGGCAACTTCTCCCACTCCAGGGAAGGTGCTAAGCGCATCCTCGATCACGATGGTAGGAATGAACTCCCCCCCGGACTTTACCGCATCCTTCTCCCTGTCCACAATGGAAACGTAACCCGCCGGATCCACCACGGCAAGATCTCCCGTGTTCAGCCAGTCGTTTTTCCAGAGCTTCTTGGTTGCCTCTGGGTCGTTCACGTACTCATGCGTGAGCCACGGAGCCCTAGCCACCACTTCACCGATAGTCTTTGAGTCCCATGGAACTTCCTTGAAGGCAGAATCCACAACCCTCAGGTCAACCAGCGCCATCGGAATCCCTGCAGTTAGCCTATGCTCGAACTGATCATCCCTGCTCATTTCGCTTGCCTGTTTGTTGAACGTTCCAATGGTGAGTATCGGTGCAGTCTCCGACATGCCATATCCGCCTACTACCTGGATGCCTGCCTCTTCCGCTCTCTTCGCAAGCCCTCTGGGAAGTGCACCTCCTCCTATCGTCACCCTGAGCTTAAGTTTCCTCAGCAGCTCGACTGATCCGGGGCTTGACATCAGCATATAGAGGATGGATGGAACCATGAGGCTGACGCTGACACCCTCCTTTGCCATTATCTGGGGAAGCTTGTTGAAGTCATATCTTCCAGGAAGCACATACTTCATTCCTGACATTATTACTCCGTAGGGGGCGCCCCAGGCATGAACATGAAACATTGGCACAAGAGGCATTACAACATCCGATGATTTCCAGAGAACGGGCTCGTATGCAAGTGTAGCCATTGATGAAAGAACGTGAAGGACGATTTTCCTGTGGGAGAAGGATACGCCCTTTGGCAGGCCGGTTGTACCCGACGTGTAAAATGTTGTTGCAATATCATCCTCCTTAATGTCCGGCAGAGCGGCATTATTTCCAGGTTCCATTACAGATTCAAGCGTTACGGAGCCAGGAAGAACTGCCGCAGTCTTCCCTGAATCGCTGCAGATGATCCATTTTTCAACAAATTCAAAGAGGCCCACGCTCTTTTCAACAAGCGGAACGAACTCATCCCTGATTATTACAAACCTGTCATTGGCATGCTGCATTGTGTAAAAGATCAGCTCTGGTGAATAGCGTATGTTGACGGTATGGAGAACGCCGCCTGAGATAGGAACAGCAAAGTACGCTACGAGGTAATTCAGGGAATCAACATCCAGCATTGCTACCCTGTCCCCTTTTTTCAGGCCGATGGAGACCAGGCCTCTCGCCATTGCGTATACCCTTTCCCTGAACTCGGAGTAGGTAATCCGCATTTCATCCTTGTAGGCTATCACCTGTGCCGGGTTGTTTCTGACTGAAGCTGTGAGCAGCTTGTCAATGGTCAGTTCATATCTTTCCTGAAACATGAAACAATGATCCAGTCGAAGTATTAATTCATGCGGTTCAAGCCACATGAAACAACTGTCCAGTACCTTGCATGGATATGAAATGATAGCTGCTAAAACTCACTGTGGGGCAATAACTGTAGACTTTAAAAACCATATAATAGGGGATACTAATGCCGACTGACGCTGCGGCATCCGAGTTGCGGTTTTTCCGTCGCAGTTCCCGTAACAATCTGCGAAAGATAATTGATTGCATCAGGTATGAGGAATCGGATGAATGAAAAATGTTTTGAGGAAACTTGTAGTTGGGCAAGCAGATCCAGCAGGATGAAGGCATATCATGATAAGGAATGGGGAAGACCCATGCACAACGATGTTGCGCTTTTCGGTCTTTTCATACTTGAAACATTCCAGGCTGGACTTAGCTGGTCAATAATCCTGGAGAAGAGGGAACATCTGAGCAGGGCATTTCTGGCATTCGATCCTTCTAGGATGAAGGATTTGTCGGATCATGACGTCGAGTCCATGCTCGAAAATCCGCAGATTATAAGAAATCGCAGGAAAATACAGGCTGCAATCCAGAACGCAAATGCATTCACCAGGATCATGGAATCTGGAAAATCATTCGCAGATGTTGTTTGGAGCTTTAGACCGAAGGCACACACGCCTCCTGCAACCTCCAGGGAAATTCCGGATGAAACGGAAGAATCTAGAAGAATGAGCCAGGACTTCAAGCGAATGGGTTTTGCCTTTGCAGGCCCGGTAACATGCTACTCATTCATGCAGGGCGCGGGATTAGTTAACGATCATGTTGCCCGTTGCCCGATCGGCATGGAAATCAATTGGGCAGGGATGCGAGAACAATAGCTCAGAAGTTAGAGGATATCACTCCCGATCCGGCCTGTGTATCAGGAAACGGCAGTAACTCTCACCGGTTACCTGCCTATGCGTTGATTGCACCGTAGCACCAAGTGCACCGCGAAACAGGCTGTTCTCAAGATCGCATGCCTCGCCCATTATAGAAGCAATCTGGTAGACAGGGCAGTTGAACTCGATCAGTTCATGAACGCCGCCGGGTGTGCTCTTCAACTCTGCCATGTAACCTTCCCGATCCCTCATGGCCGTAAGAGCATCCAGCCTCTTCTCCCAACTCAGGGGACGTAGCTCCTGTTCATATCTTTCCATGATGGCGGAATACCGCTCCTTCAGGAACTGCAGCACAAGATCCCTTTGATCGTTCTCAACCAGGAACGAGACAAGATCCTTCATCATGCCAGCGTAGGAGGAAACAAACCGGTCTCTGCCGGAATCCGTCAGCCTGAAAATTGACGTGGGCCTCCCAACGTGCCTTTTCACGGTGCTCCTTTCTATGAGTCCAGAAGATTCAAGGCCTGAAATGTGCTTAAATACGGCCATCTTCGTGATGCCCAGGCGGGAAGATATCTGGCTCATAGACATCTGCTTCTCCCTCTTTAGAAGGGACAGAATCCGGGTCCTGGTAGATCTTTCATTATCTATATCCATGGATAAATAAACTCAAGTGTTTATAAATACTTTTATGTTTTTCCATCTCCTTTCTGGTCTGATGGAGATTGAGCCTGCTGCCAGTTGGAATTTGTGCCACCCTGGTCCCAAGAACCGGCCTGTTTAGTTCTCTTTGCCCGTCCTACAGATAATAATCCTGCAATAATCAGCAGAATAATGCTAACTATGAGCGCAGAATGCAGTCCTGTCAGGAAGGTCTTGGAAAGTGTTGTCCCAAGGGTGTATTTTCCGAGGAAGACAGCATACGCATCAGCCCGGGGTATCGTCTCCGCAGCCACAGTGATAGTTATCACGTACGAGAGGAGTGTTCCCATGTTCGACAGGGTTCTTAGGAGACCGGATATAGAACCATATAAGCTCCTGGGAGAACTTGACATGACCGAACTGCTGTTCGACGGCCAGAACATTGAACCACCGAATCCTGAGATTACTGATCCAAGGATCACGACATATATCGATGTTCCAATACCCAGGAACAGGTAAACAAATACCCCAAGCGACATAAAGAGTATGCCGGCAGTTGCAACAATTCCTGCGCCTATCCTATCAGCGTACCTGCCCATAAGCGGTGCAAGGAAGCTGGCAAGGACATATCCAGGTACAAGGAGTATTGAAGCGTATAGGGGAGTGAATCCCCTGATTCCCTGGAGGTACATTATCAGGATAAAAACAACTGATAAGTAACCTATGGCCTGGAAAGTTGCAGCAAGCAAGGAAAATGAAAGCAACCTTTCCCTGAACGCACTCAGCTGGATAAGCGGACTCCTGACCCTTGATTCCGCAACTATAAAAGGAATAAGCATGGCAACCCCGCCTATTATCTCCAGAATGTTGTCAACATTCACTCCATGCCCGGCGATGTCAGTGGCACCATACGCTATGAGCGACAGCATTGCCAGCAGTATCATGGTGCCGATGTAGTCGATCTTGACTTCTGTCCTTTTGTTGTCCTTGATATAGACCAGGGCAATTACAAATCCGAACAGGCCAACTGGAACATTGATGTAGAATATGTACTGCCAGCCGATAAGAGTGGTGATGAATCCGCCCAGAACTATCCCCAGCGTACCGCCAATATTCCAGCCCATACTTGTTATCCCGAAAGCCTTGCCTCGCTCCCCGGGAGGAAAATGATCGGCAACTATGGCACTGCTGTTTGCCTGTATCAGCACAGCACCAAAGCCTTGAAGTGCCCTGAATCCGATAAGGAAATCCACAGTAGGTGACAATCCAGCCAGTGCTGATCCCGTGATGAATATCAGGAATCCAAGATTGAATATCCTTCCACGGCCGAATATATCACCAAGACGTCCCATCTGCGTGGTTAGGACTGCTAGCACAAGCAGATAAATCAGTATTACCCAGATGGTATCTATGAACGATGCATTCGGGAAATAGGCGGTTATTGTTGGAAGTGCCAGTATTACGATTGTCGTGTCTATTGCCGACATCAATGTCCCAATCAGGACGCTAAGAAGTATCAGTCCTCTCCTTTCTGCCATTCTCGATCACGCATCGGAGTCGTATCACTCCAGCGCCAAAAATTCTTGCTATTGCAGCCAATGCATTGCAAGACACCGTGCTGGCTTTGGCAGAACCCGATTATTCCTCTTTATCAGAGTGAGCGGGAAAACCCACATGCTTTAGCGGTGGGATGAAAGCGAACTAAAATATTTAAGTGAACATGATGTATTACTTAAATGCAATGTTTACAGCCTACAAATATAGAATGTATCCATCTGAGTCCCAGAAGGATCTGTTAGAGAAACACTTTGGCAGTTGCAGGTTTGCCTGGAATTACTTCCTTGCGTTACATAACAAGAAATATACAGAAGAAGGGAAAGGAATAACATTCAAGGAAATGGGAAAAGAATTGACATTGCTTAAGCGAAATGAAGAATATGGCTGGCTGAACGAGGCCAATTCGCAGAGCCTTCAGGCTTCACTAATGAATTTAGATACCGCGTTCAATAGATTTTTCAGGACGCTCGGCGGTTTTCCAAATTTCAAGAAGAAAAACCAATCACAATCATTCGCCGTGCCACAGCATTTCCATATTGATGGCAACAGAATATATATCCCGAAATTCAACAAGCCACTAAGGATATTCGAGCATCGGGACTACAGTGGAAAAGAGAGGAACCTGACAATATCACGTGAGCCATCGGGGGAGTATTACGTTTCAATACTTGTGCTTGAGCCTGATATCGAAACCCAGCAGAAACCGGTTAAGGCAGAATCCACAATAGGGATTGATTTAGGCATTAAAAAGTTCGTAACGCTTTCCAATGGTGTGCAGATAAACAAGCCAAATCACATAAAACGGTCTGAAAAGAAGCTGGTAAAAGCACAGAGACTATTGTCCAGGAAGGGAAAAGGCTCTAAGAACAGGCAAAAGCAGCGTACCAAGGTTGCACGCGTACAGGGCCATATATCGAATCAGAGAAATGATTTTCTCAATAAGGTATCTGACGTGATAACCAAGGTGTATGATACCGTCGTCATTGAAGACCTGAATGTCAGGGGCATGCTAAGGAATCACCATCTCGCCAGGAGCATAAGTGATGCAGGTTGGTATACCTTCACATCAATGCTGAAAGCCAAGGCATTGAAAAGAGGAAAGAATATAATAGAAATCGGTAGATTCGACCCATCTACCAAGATGTGTTCTCATTGCGGGAATATAAAAGATGATCTCAAGCTATCGGAGAGAACATACCATTGCGATGTGTGCGGTCTCACCATAAACAGGGACTTGAACGCATCTATAAACATAAAGAGATTTGGGTTAATCTCATTAGCACTACCCACGGACAGTGGGGAAGTTACGCCTGTGGACAGCTACACCAATACCCTGAAACTTCTTGAAAGGGAAGGAATAGGGGCAAGTGTGCTGGAAGAAGCAGGAAGCCCACGGCTTTAGTCGTGGGAGGATGTCACTTAATCTTATCCGGATGCCCGCCGTCCTATGCCCTTGTTCGCGTTGTAAAGCATACATTTGTGCATGGCCACAGGACTAATGGCATAATTGGTTTCGTCGGTTGTAATCCATATATCTGCGGCAAAGATCTGACTTTCAAAGGTGATTTGAAAATTTCTGTAAAGCGCAGCAAGCACGTTTTGATTATTACGCTTACCTTCCTATCACCGGTATCCCCCTTTTTCCAAAGCATCAACATTACAATCCTTTATTAGTTAATAATTAATATGTGTTTGATAACTATGCCTAGACTAGTTTTGCACGAAAGGAACAGACCATACGTTGTGAAAGTAGGAGATCAGGAGATCCATCTATGTGCATGCGGTCTCTCAAACAACAAGCCTTACTGCGATGGGAGCCACAAAAGGACTCTTGACGAGGGTTCGGAGCTCTTTGTTTATGATGAGCAAGGTCGCCTGAAGGTAACGAGCTTCTACAAAAAAGATTGAAAGTATTCAGTAACGAAGAATCCGCTAATCAAGGATCTTCTCATAAACTGAAGCTTCCTCAAAACCTTCCAGACTCTTTGCACCGTTTAGATACTTTGCTAGTCCCACAGGAACGCAGGTTAAACATGTTAGGCTCCCCGGTAAGAGGGAAACCTCCTCTTCCAGGTCAATTACCTGAAACGTCTCCTCATGATCCTGGTACACAAATACAGTGGATTTTTTACCCTTCATTAACGAGCCCATTCCTTCCTTTAACCTTGAATGATTAGCATATCTCCAGCCAATATTGACGAGCGTGTCTATCCTGTCACCTGACGGCGACATGCCGGAAACGTCAAATTTTCCCTCAAAGAATAAGTATCTGGACCTCTGGCTGAAACCGTTCTTCAGCGCAAGGGAGACAGATCTGTGGTTCTCGTCTTGTATAAGCATACGGGCGCATGATGCTTTTCTGCTCAGCGCGTAAACAACTGCTGCGTTTGTGAGTGAATCAGCCACACCCATCCTCCAGTGTCCCGGATCCACGCGAATTCCGCTTAACCATGAGCTATTGTCAGGAAGCATCTCGACCTTGAGGAAGCCACAAACCTCGTCTGTCTCGCAGAGAATTATCGTCCCGTCTTTCATGTATTCGGGTCCAATTGAGTTAATGTAATCCTCATAGCCGGAATCCCTCGATATCCTGCTTATATGCGGCCAATCATTGCTTCCGGCCATCCTGATTCTCTTCTGCTGCATATTCCCCGGCAGTTCTGATAAAGAAGAGATATTAATATCATTCTGCATTTCTTGGTTTATGAAAGCTGTTCTTGTGAGCAAACCATATGGAGAGGATAATGCATCCATATCTGATGTACCTGATCCGGTTCCGCATGAAGGTGAAATACTTGTAAAGGTCCGGTATGCCGGCCTGAACCCAATCGATATCAATGTGGTCAGGAACAAGACAGTCTATGGCCTCAAGCCAGATCCTCATATTCCCGGGGCGGAAATTGCCGGCATTGCGCAGTCATCAGGAAATAGAATAAAGGAAGGAGACCAGGTAATATTATATCCCAGGTGGTTTGATGGCACCTGTAAGTACTGCATCTCAGGAAGGGAATATCTATGCATCAACGGCGGTATATTCGGTGTATTGACTAACGGAGGATATTGCGAAAGGATAGCCGTTCCGGAAAAGATGCTTCTCAAGATTCCAGATGGATTGAAGATTGAGGATGCCGTAAGCATACCGGTCGGAGGATTAACAGCGCAGCATGCACTCAACATGACAGGTGCCCAGAGTGGCCAGAAGCTCCTGGTTTACGGTGCATCCGGTAATACAGGGCTGTTTGCTACAATCATTGGGAAAATTATCGGCATGGAGGTCATTGCCGTGTCATCAAAGGAATGGGTGAGGAACTATGGAGCCTCTTCCCTCTATCCACATGATGGAATACCGAATGATCTAAAAGCCGACGTGATCATAAACTCGCTTGGTGGAGATATTTTCGCCGAATCTTTAAGCCATGTAGCGCCCGGAGGCAAAATAGCCACATTTGGCGTCCTTAACGGTGCAAACGTACAGATCAACCTTGCAAAAATGTATACGCAGGAGCTACAGTTGATAGGCACAACAGGCGGCACCCTCTCCGAGATGAGGAACCTTCTCTCGATGATGCAAAAGCATTCGATCAAGCTGCCGATTGACAGAACTTACGGTTTGCATCAGCTGAAGGAGGCAATACAGGCCTACACGGGGAGATCCCAGGGAAGGATCCTGCTCAAAATTTAATAAAATTATAAACGTGCAAGGAGCCCGACTCTTTCTGTAACATTGCCTGAGAATATGTAGGAAGCTGAAACCACAACATCTGCGCCGGCATCCCTGCAAATCTTTGCAGTCTCGAGATTTATCCCCCCATCCACTTCTATCAACGCCTTTAGTCTGTGCTCATCTATGTAAGATCGAGCTTCGCGAATCTTGTACACCGAATCCTTGATGAAGCTCTGCCCGGAAAAACCAGGGTGAACACTCATAACAAGGAGCAATGCAGCTTCATCTAGAAACGGCAGGGCTTTTTCAAACGGTGTCTCCGGATTGATAACCACCCCGTAGCGGGAACCTTCCATGATGATTTTCCTGAGAAGTACACCTGTATTTACCGGTGACTCCACATGTATGAGCGGAAGATCGGCTCCTGCCTCCAGGAAATCCCTGTAATACCTGCCAGGGTCCTGTAGCATAAGGTGGACTTCCAGCTCATGATCGGTGCATCTTCTTATGGCCCTGACAAGATCTGGACCCATGGTAAGATTAGGTACGAAATGTCCATCCATGACATCAAGGTGGAAAGAAGCTGCGCCGCCATCGATGCATTTGGAGATCTCAGAAGCCAGGTTTTCGAGCCGCGACGATATAACGGAGGGAGAGACTTTCACTGGAAGATATTTTCAACTAGACTAAATTATTTTCATCATTTCACATCTTACATCTGGATAAAACATGAAAAGCGTTGTACCCGGGATTTGACCCTGGAAAATAGAATAGGCCATGTAATTCCAGTATACTTCAAGAATGTGCGCCGGAAATGCAGGACATTAAATCACTGAGAGATTTAAAAACTCAGGATATATGTGACCTTCAATTCCCTGAATTGCGTTCTGAACCCGTGCTGTGCATCTGGTTTTTTTATGAGACCGAAATGCCTGGTTGGAAATCTCATTAGCAGTTCCAGTGATGCATGTTCTCATTAGTCACGACGGAAAAGGTTATTAGCGACGGATAAGTACATCTATTATGAGCACGAGAAAACCTTCCGGTGGCAGAGCAATTTCCGGCAAGGATGGAGGGCTTGTGCGACAGGACTTGATAACCAACATCATCCGCCTCAAGTCAAGACTGAGATCCAGGTTTGAAGAACTGTACATCAAATCGAGCATGGATAACGTCAGGAACATACTGAAGGATCTATCGATATCCGAAGAGGAAGATATTGATGCACTTAAGAAGGCAATGGAGGATGATTCGTTATCCGAACTGGAACTGATGGCAGACGCAAATGAGGATCATGAAAGGTTCGACCACCTGCTTCCTGAGGAAGGTCCGGTGGATCAAAACGATGTAAAGAGCGTGCTCATGCTCGCAATACGTTATTACAAGGACCTTTACGACATTTTGCAGTTAATGGAAAAGGAGTACACGGATCCTGTTATACGGCATACATTACATACAACAATGTCCAGGGAGCTTGCGAACAAGAGTAAAGTTGAGGACCTGCTTGATGAACTGGTCCACAAAGACTACTGGTAGTTCCTGCCAGCAGGCAAGCAACCTAGGGGGATATTTATTAAGAAAGCTGGCATCGCTACGGGATGCCCGAAACCGCTGTCAAGATAGGTATAAGGGATGAGCTTCATGTAATCCTGAAGCTTTACCCTGTTTTCAGGCGATATACTAAGGATAGGGCAAGGGTCAAGAAAGACGACGAAAAGGCATGGGACCCGCGGATAGAGGGAAACGGCCGGAAGGCTGTACAGGCATTCATTGAGTTGGGACCCACATTTATCAAGCTTGGGCAAGTCATATCTGCAAGGCCCGACCTGCTTCCAAACGAGTATATCAAGTCGTTTGAGCAGCTTCAGGACAATGTTCCTCCTGCGCCTTTCACGGAAGTCAAGCCAACAATCGAAAGGAACCTGGGAAAGATCAGCGATGTGTTCGATTCATTCAACGAGAACGCCATTTCAGGAGCCTCGCTGGGGCAGGTCTATCTTGCAAGTTATCGCAACGAAGACGTGGTTGTCAAAGTTAACCGGCCAAATATCCATGATAGGCTTAGGAAAGACTTAGCGGTTATCAGCAGGCTCCTCAGGCTCGCAAGGAGAAGACTCGATACCTACCTTTATGTCTCTCTGGACAATGTAATCTCAGACTTCCAGGGAAGGATCTTCGACGAGGCAGATTACCTGAAGGAAGCGTCTAACATAACAAGGATCGGGGAAAATATCAGGAAGAGGCAGGAGAGGGTTGTTGTTCCCGAAGCTTTTGAAGAGCTGACATCTTCCGAGGTTCTCGTGATGAAGTACCATCCGGGGATAAAGATCACAGATGTTCCTGCACTTAAAAGCCTTGGAATAGACCTGAAGAACCTTGCATGGAGACTCGACCTGCTTTTCATGAGGATGCTTTTAAGAGACAAGATATTCCATGCAGACCCGCATCCCGGGAACATATCAGTAGCCGATGACGGTACCATCATACTCTATGATTACGGCATGGTTGGAAGCCTTGATGAAAAGACAAGGTTCCAGTTGCTCAAGCTGTATGACGGCCTCTCCAATTCTGATCCGGATGTGATAATGGATTCACTGATTTCCATGAACGCACTGTCGCCTGTTGCCAACAGGGCAATCATGCGCAGGACCATGGAACTGGCCATAGCCAACCTGCAGGGAAAACCGGTCGAGGAGCGTGAAATACAGGAGATATTCTCAATCGCAAATTCAGTGATATTTGAGTTTCCTTTCCGTCTTCCCAGGGAGCTGGTCCTTTACATGAGGATGAGCTCCCTGCTGGAGGGAACATGCAAGCTTCTTGACCCGGACTTCAGGTTCATAGCGATACTGAGGCAGATATTGTATCAGGAAGGCATGCTGAATGATCTTTATAAATTCCAGATAAATGAATTTATCAGGAAATCTATCGTGTCGATTGAGAAGGGACTGGATATCCTGCCACTTTTGAAGAGGAATCTTGAGGAAAGCAATGGCACCACCAGCCGCAGCAGGAATGTTAAGATCCCCGCCTCCATTTTTCTTGGGTTTGTTGCGCTAGCATCACTTTATATCTCAATCACGGAAAGTATCCTGGGTTACTCTATGTTCGCGGTCTCTGCAATCCTCTTTCTACTGGTCCTCCGGATGAAAAACTGAACCAAGCCTCATGAAAATAGCCCGGCCAGCATCTTTCACTTATGGGCTTTGAACTCAGCCGATCAGCTTTATCTTTCGTTCATATTCTTCTTCTGAGATCTCTCCGCGGGCAAGTTTTTGCTTGAGAATATCAACTGCAGAATATCTCGTAACTTCCCCAGCCTTCTCTGCAAAAGCACCTATCAGGAAGAGAAAAAGGAATAAGACAATAATTGCTACTGCAGCCATTACAGGCATAAGGATATACCAGTATCCGAAGGAACTTCCAAACATCATCCCGTATCCGTAATAGTTAGAACTGGAGTAATTAACTGGCTTAATGATGTAAACGCCAATATATGCCATTATGGCGACCAACGCAATAACGACCGCAACAGCTAACAGCATTATCTTCAATCTTGTATTCATTTGATCGATCCCTTTTTTAATATTGATTACTAGATAATGAATTAGGTATCTTACATATATGGATCAATAATTCAACATGGATTAATAAATAAAACCAGTAATATCCTGTCCCAGGATCCAAAATAACGGGTTCAATCGACTTTTACTGTTTTTACGCCCTTAACCGGGACCCTTACTGTCAGTACTCCGTTGAGGTACTTTGCAGTCAGGTCTGCGCCCGGGTCAACATCGTATGGAAGGGAAACGCGCTTGAATATGCTCTCCGGTCTCTGATTAAGGATAACCGTATTTTTCTGCTCCAGCTTTCTGTTTCCCTGGATGACAAGTGCATTCCTGTCCAGCTTCACCTTGATGTCCTTCTTGTCGAACCCCGGCATGTCTGCCTCTACAACCAGCTCGCCTGTATCCTCGGAAATTGTGACTGCGGGATACAGGAACGACAGTACCTCTTTTGCCCTGTCATTTATCGTTTTTATTGCCTCCCCGGCGTAGAACTTCAATGGATTATACATAACTGATAATCAAGTATCCCTATATATCCTTGATCGTCTTGATCGCCGAAACATTTCATTTCTGTAAATTGAACATATCGATAAAGTGACTTTTCAGTTGCGCATATCTAAATTGCGGGCTTATTCCTGGGATCCTGTTCGACATAGCTAATATAAGAGATCTGCTTATCGAAATATATGAAGCTGGAGTTTGACCAGGGAACGATAACAGTTGATAGCTGGCCACACTCCACTAGGATACCAGAATACGTAACTTATGACGGCAGGATAAACAGGTACAGGGCAATGGCTTGTTTTTATCGCGACCTTTCGGGAATGCTTCCGGGTTATGATGACCTCGTGTTTCAGCCGCATATACTGAAACTCAACCCAAAGCCTATTGAGCTAAGGGGATACCAGAAGCAGGCATTGAGCATGTGGGAAGGCAATGGAAAAAGAGGAGTTGTTGTCCTTCCAACCGCGACAGGGAAGACACACATTGGGATAGAGGCGATCGCAAGAGTTTCCGAAAGTTCACTGGTTGTTGCTCCAACCATAGAGCTTGTACAGCAATGGAGATCAAAACTCGAAACCTCGCTGGGGGTAGAAGTGGGCCAGCTTGGCGGCGAGGTAAGAGAAATAAGGGAAATAACAGTATCTACATACGATTCGGCATATCTCATGGCTGAAAAGCTTGGAAACAGGTTCAAGCTTCTCATAGCGGATGAGGTACATCACATGGCATCGGAGCAGTACTCCCAGATCGCTAAGATGTATGCATCTCCATACCGTCTGGGACTAAGCGCCACTTATGAGCGAACCGACGGCCTGCAGGAACTCCTTGCACCTTTTTTCGGGGGCAAAATATTCGAGATGGGGTATGAGGAACTTCGCGACTTCATATCAGGATTCGAAATCAAGAAAGTCCCGGTGGAACTTTCGGACTCGGAGGAAGAGGAATACAACCACTACAGGAACATATTTCTCTCATATATCCGCCGATATAACATATCACTCAAGGGCCAGTTTGACTTCCAGAACTTCATACGCAAATCGTGGAACCGGGAGGGCAGGGAGGCCCTGCTGGCCTGGAGAAAATCGAGGCAGATTGCATTCAATGCGAGGGCGAAGCTGGAGTTCGTCAGGTACGTCCTTTCCAAGCACAGGAACGAGAAGACCCTCATCTTTTCCGAAGACACTGACACAGCATACCTTGTTTCAAAGGAATTTCTCATACCTGCGCTCACTTACAAGACACCCGGGAAAGAGAGAAAGATGTATCTTGACTATTTCAGGGAGGGAAAAATACTGAAACTGTCCACCAGCAGGATACTTGACGAAGGCGTTGATGTACCGGATGCCTCAGTTGCAGTTGTAATAAGCGGATCGGGAAGCAACAGGCAGTTCAAGCAGAGGCTTGGGCGAATAGTGAGGCCCGGAAAGGACAAGAAGGCCGTTATGTATGAACTGGTTGCATCCGGAACGGGCGAATCAGGAACCAGCAGGAGGAGGGGCAAAGGTGTTCCAAACAGAGCTTCTTTCCGTAAGGCGGAATAATAACCGCGGCACTGTAACTCCCATATTTATAGGGGAGGATTTCTACGAATACTCAAAGCTGGTTCGGGATCTCTTCAGCAGCATGGTGGGTAAGCGGAGACGGGATATCCATGAAGAATTGCGGGATCTGGAGCTGAAGGTCCAGTATAACAAGGTGATAAAGGGACTCGGCGAGATAATGTTCAGGCAGAGCAGGTTCAGCTCTTCAGGGAGTCTGGAACCTGCAGAAATAAGGAAGGAGATATTCCTTATGACACCGCATGGCATCCAGGACCCAGGGGAGCGTTCCCGAATCTTCGATAAAATTGCTGCACAGCACTCCGCTTCGCCTCAGGAAGTCGAAGAGGCAATGTATTCAGACATGGAGGAGGAAGAGATACTCCTTGAGGTTGCAGATATTGAGGACGAGGAACTTTGCAGGCATTACAACCTGGAACAGGCTGAAACACTTCTCCTGAAGGCTTTCCAGATGAATGTAAAAGACGTTAGTGACTGGGGCAGCCTCGCCAGGGAATCGAAGAAACTGGGACTTCTCTTCAGCACAAGGGTCGTATCGGGCGAAATTGTAGAAATGAAATTTGACGGGCCGTTGTCTGCAGTGGAAGAGACCAGGCGCTATTCGATAAGGTTTGCACAGCTGCTGAGGTTTCTAATTACATTGGAAAAATGGTCTTTTGACTGCACTGTCGTGCTTGAAAAAGACAGGAAAAAGGATAAGTTCTCGTTCCACCTGGATTCTTATGCGGAGAGCTATTTTCCGCAGAAAATAAGTGGAAACACGATGCCTCATGATCCAGGGCTAAAAGCAGCAGCTCCTATCATAGTCGGCGATGATGCCTTCTTCCCTGACTATTTCATAGAGAAAGGAGAAAGGAAGGCTTTCATAGAAGTAACAAGGACAATGTACCGTGACTTCAATGAAAAAATTAAGGCGAAGCTTGGTAAAATGGGGATAGACGCAATCTTCGTTTACTTGCTCGGAACCGGTGACAAACCGATAAAGGGGGAAACCTGCTTCAGGGATTCCATTGACTGGGATGCAGTTATACAAAGCTTGTTTCCCGATAGAAAAGAAGAAAGTAAGGCCAGGTCCCCCGCAAATGTGGAAAAAGTAGATATTGAGGAACTTCGAAGCAAGGTCAACCGGCTCTGGCCGGATCTTGACAGTATGTTCAGGGAAATAGAGGCCGCAGGTCTCGATCTGGTTGATACCCTCAAGGACTTTGGTTACAGTACCAGGTGGGAAGGACTGAGCCTGAAGATAGTCAAGAACTCCTGATCTGAAACCTGTTGAATCTTTGGCAAACACGGGATTTCTGCGTGTTAATGAAGCATGCTCATAACCTGAACAGGGCGTTGTTTTATCCATTACAATTATGGCTTCTGATTTTTCTATTCAAACAGCGTTGCTTATCTGATCTTCTTCAATGCTTCCAATGTCGCCTTCGTGAGGTTGAGATACCATGTCCTGTGACACTTCTCCAGGTTCTTTTTACCAGATCATTCAGGAAATATACACGGGTCGCGATGAGCCGTATGCAGTATATCGCCGGATATTCGAATAAGGTTTACACCCTTCTTCATCGTTCCCTGGTCACCGTCAGTCAAATATCCGGTCAGTCAATGATAATTTATCAGGTTTGATGACCCATCCTGAGAATTTTGATTTCCACCAGAATATACCATCTTGTGTGCCACCTGATCCCTAGCTCAACTTTCTCCTCAGATCTCAGTGCCTCGCAAGTCGTTACCCATTCCTCAAAGATTGATGCCCAACACAGATTCTTACGTTACTGTTACAGCTTCGTTGACCAGAGTGGAGAGGAACACTGGAACGCATTGAACTTTACTGGCAAGGGGTATTCAAATCCACAGAGATTTATCAAAACTGTGTGGTTATAACAACAGACATTATATGTATGCAAATGAATATGCTTATAATTTTACTAAAAACTTTCGTGGCAATATTTGGATAAACCAGCTTTTTCACTCTATTTATCCTTGGTTGTAAACTCTTGCCTCTTCCTGCAACAGTATTCTGCGGAATCCTTGCGTTATGATAAATAGAGAACCTAAAAATATAATGAACCCTTGATAATGGGGTTTCCATGATGCCGGCCCACGAATGCGATATTTGCAATGGAAATGCTGATTCAACGTTCAAGAGAATTGAGGTCTGGAAAAATGACTTTTGGCGGCTGACGATGAGTAAATATTCAGATGTTAGGGGTTTCTGCTATCTGGAGCCAAGAAGACACATTGAATACATAACCGATCTGGATGGAGTTGAAGCTGAACAATTTGGTACAGTTCTTTCTTCTGTAACAAAGGCCTTGAAGAAAGCTACTGGAGCCAAACTTGTGTATGTATACATTTACGGTGATCATATAAATCACCTGCATGTTCATCTTGCACCACATGTCGACGGGGACCTTTACACCGATGACGTTATAAAAGCAGGGTCAGAAACTAGCGAGACACTCTTATCGATCGATGAACAAAAAAGACTCTGCGATGCCATACGGAGTGAGGTCGCATAAACTTGCCTTCATTAGTGCGCGAAAAAAAGAGATGAACCTTCCTGTTGTTATAGAAATTTAATGTTAACAACAACGTTCCTTTCCATCGCAGTGTTAAAGGAAACCTGCCCTTTAAGTCCCGGTTAGTTTCTTGACAATTTCATTTTAAGCCAAAATCTTTGTACTAAAATCTCGCATCGTTTAGTGTATTACCTGAAAATTAGATAACGGCCTTTTGAGCTTTTAAGAATGAGCTTATTATTTCAGGAAAGTTCTCTCCGTCCTCTTTCAATCCTTACTTTGTAAGAAGCACACCTGAATAAGTTGAAGAGCTTTCATAGACAGTTGTGGACTTTGTTAATTTACACAAGCAAATCTTTCCTTGCTCTGAGGAATTTTAACCATACATTCTTCTTCTTTAGTCAAGGAACAGCATGGTTGTGGTTCTTTCTTTAATACCACTACTAACGTAAATTATTTTAGCCTCTCTGAATGGGGGATCAGCATGTTAAACGGATCTCAGGATAAGAGGATTCAGAACAGGGAAAGAGCATGCATGCTTGACTATGATGGAAAGACGGTATGCGTGGATCCTTCGTTGAGCATGCTGGACATTCTTGGAAAGAAATACACTATGCTAATTCTAGGTGTTATAGGAAATAAGGGAAGAAGAAAGAACTTTAACGAGATACTAGCGGATATACCATCTTCAAGTTCGACTATTATTGCCAGGAGGTTAAAGGAACTGCTGGAAATTGGCTTAATCGCAAGAATGAGTGAAGGAGGCTTGGTCTCCTATAAGCTTACAGAGCTTGGTAATAGCGTCAGGGATGCATTGTTTCCATTGCTGAAACTTATGGAATCCAGGCCCTGAACGCACGAAGACAGAAATACCTGTGCTTTGGAAAGACCTCCGTTTCAAAGATATAGTTAGATGAAATGATTACTATATCTATCTATATTGTATAGTACATTAACAATGAAGGGAGATAGGATATCATGGTGGTTTCTTATAAAATCATAGAAGTCACTTAAGTTTTTATATAATACAACCATCTTCAATTTGTGAGCTTTTCTGCATAACTGCATAGAGTCCAATTCCTATGGGAATTTGGACAAAGGTGCCGAAAAGCGATGAACGTAATGAAACCTTCTTCGCAAGAGAAGGTCGATGTGTATGGGGTTGGTGACCTACCGTAAAA
>DAHXNF010000004.1 GCA_027366585.1 Thermoplasmatales archaeon
TACAAAGCTAACTGGGAAGGACTGCCTGTAATTGAGTTATCAAAAGAGGAGACAAGGAACACAACAATGGAATGCTCGAAATGTGGGTCAATGACCCGAATAGAGCATGACAGGATCCTGAAGTGTGATTCCTGCGGTCTCGAGATCGATCGAGACGTGAATGCATGCATAAACATTGCACGCAGGGTTCGGACATGGCTGAAACGATCCCTTAAAGGCCTGCCAGGTGAAGCTGTGAAGCAGTTAAAAGATGTGGAGCAGATGGCAGGAAGTCAAGTGTCAACGGATTCTTGACAAAGCCGCATAATTGAGCCAATCCAAGCCGGAATCAGCCGATAGCAAAGTGCGAAATAAATTGTTCCTCGTAGAAGTCCAGTTTTCCAGGGATAACGATTGTGGATGGGTTCTGTGTATAGTTCAAACTGCATACATCTGCAATTTGACCATATCGTGCCGCCATGGATCCCGTGCCATACGCATGAACAACTGCAATCTTCAGCGCAGACATATCCAATCTGTTCCCGAAGCTTTCATTCATACTTTTCAGGATAGAGCATGCCTCATGGACCGACATGTAACCTGTCTCGGTGATATCCAGGAGGAGTAAAGTGTGCAGACCGCGCTCCAGGTTGCCCAGGATCTTGTCATAAGGACTTCTTGGAAAAAATTTCTCTGTTACATAAGGAAGCGATATAATCTGCCCGAGCTTGTATACCTGTAAGCCAAGGTAGCCGATTGTTGCCGTGATAATTGAAGCGTTTTCAAATACAACGACGTCAATTCCTTCGGCCATGGCGTCGAATCTTACCTGGTTATGCGTCGTCGCTGTCAGTGCGTCCCCTTGCACTAGAAATGCCGTATCAGAAATTCTTGCCGAATTCAGTATCATCGTGCTCTGCTCCACTTTTTCCCTTGGAAGGAGCGTGACCTCTTTTCCAAGTGTCTTCTGAAGTGACTCAACGAGGTTTTCCCTTGAGCCTGATGTGTATGTTTCAACATATATTGAGGAGCATTTGCCTAAAGCTTCCATCGCCCTGATCTGCAAGCTTGATTCTCTTTCAAGGCCAAGTCCTATTATATAGAGAGTCAAAGATCTTCTTGTATCCTGATAAGTTCGTTAAGTTTAGCGAGCCTCTCTCCTCCAATCGTACCGGATTTTATCATCTCCGAGCCGAACGCCACTCCAAGATGGGATATGAAATCGTCCGTTGTTTCTCCGCTCCTGTGTGATATCACAGTCTTCCACCCGGCCCGGTTTACGAGTTTCACCGCTTCAACCGTTTTGGTTAAAGTACCAATCTGGTTTACCTTTATCAATGCCGCGTTGGTGGATCTTCTTTCTATGCCTATCTTGATTCTCTCTGGATTTGTTGTGTATAGATCGTCACCTATTATGAGGGCCCTGTTGCCGATCCTGGCAGTGATGTCGGCAAAGCCATCATAGTCAGAATCAACAAGTGGATCCTCTATAATGCTGAATCCATGCTCATTGGCAAGAGAAACCACAAAATCCTTCTGCTGGTCAACGGTCTTCGGGCCATCCCGGTAAACATATTTTCCCTTCTCAAAAAATGATGTTGCAGCCAGATCCGATCCAGTGAGAATCCTGACCTTGCTTTCGTGCTCCACTTCCATAGCAGCAGCCCTGACAAGCTCAACTGCCTCCAGATCCGGAATGTTGCAGGTCCACGCCCTTTCGTCTCCAACACCGATGCTCAATTCTGGATATTTCGCCGCCAGTTTTTCTCCCACCCGCCTGTGGACCCTGATATTGGTGTTGATGCACTGCAGCATGTCCTCACTCTGTGTAGAGACGAAGAATTCCTGTATTGTTGTTCCATTCCGCGAGTGCTTCCCTCCACCAAGCACATTTCCCAATGGTTTTGGCATTTTATTGGCAAAGTTACCTCCCACGTATCGATAAAGAGGGATCTGCAGGGCGTTTGCAACTGCTTTTGCATTTGCAATCGACAGCGCGGTTGCCAGGTTGCCTCCAATTACGCTGAAGTTACCGGAACCATCAATATTCTCAAGATAGGAATCGAAGCCGGCCTGATCCAGAGCGTTCATTCCTATGATTCCCTTACGGACTTCCTTGAAGAAAATTTCCCGCGACGAAAGCGCCCCTCCTTGCGGAAATGCCTTGACCTCGGTCTCACCCGTGCTGGCTCCGGACGGGGCAGAAGAGATACCGGTTCCCTCCTGCAGTCTAACAGTAGCCTCGACAGTCAGTGTTCCCCTGGAATCGACTATATTTCTGACGCTGCAATCCAGGATCTCAAAATTTTTTGGCATGAACAAAAATTGATGGATAGCTTAAAAATGTTTGCAGGAAGGGAGATATTTTCCCAGTCCTATAATCACAACTTCTTAAGATTCTTATATCTGGACGCAAAGCTGTTGTAGTTTGCCTTGTATTCGGTCCAGAGTTTCTTGTAGTCTTCTGATATCTTCCCAATCACCGATGCAGGAACACCGGCGGAGATCGATTCTGCCGCTATCTTAGTGCCTGATTTTACGACAGCTCCCTCTGCGACGACTGCCCACTCCCCAACCTCTGAGAAATCAGACACGGTAGCTCCCATTCCAACTATTGACCATTGCCTGAGGGTAGCTGTGTGGATAGTGGAAAGGTGACCAACTGTAACATGCTTTTCGATGGTTGTTGTCTCCCCCGGGCGTGCATGGACAACGCAGTTATCCTCTATAGCTGTATAGTCGTCGATAATTATTGTACCATAATCTCCCCTCAAAACGGCTCCGGGTCCAATCCAGACATATTCCCCGATCCTGACATCCCCGATAATAGTAGAATTTTCAAAGGCAAAAGAGTTCTGGCCGATTGAAGGTTTCCTTCCTTCAAATTCGTAAACTGACACGAGTCCTGAAATAGTAAGATGGCTTAAAAAAGATTGGTTGACATGTCAAGAAGAAGTGAAACTAATAGCCAGCCTCGGAGAATATCGACTCGATCTCGCTCCATGGCTTGTCGAATTTGAGAATAGGCGTACGTATAACCTCACCCGCTACAATAATGCCATATTTTACTGCCTTTATGATGTCGTTGTCCTTGCTGTATGACGTGTAGAAACCTGCCCTGAACGCGTCTCCGGCGCCAACAGTATCGTAATGATTGTCCACCTTCCTCGCCGGGATATTAACTGTGCTTCCATTATCAAGAACCTGAACCCCCCTGGAACCCATGGTCTTTATGATGACCGGTGGATCAGAATAATCAACGCCTTCCTTGATACGGTCATATTCCTGTTCATTGCACATCACGATTTTTGACAGGGAGATGAATTCCTTTAGCTCACTCTCACTGTACAGATATATTTCCTGGGATGGATCAAACACTATGTCAGATGAAGATTTTCTCGCGATCTTAAGGTATTCGTGCCTCGGTCCGGTAGTGAAGTGCAGTATCCTGTAGCCATCAACTAGACTGCTTTCCTGGGATGGTTTCCATTCAACGTTTGGCCCCTGGTTTATAAACGCTAGTTGGTTGTTCCTGTCGCTTGCTATGTAGCAGAATGGCCCTCTTGAATCCTGGAAAACCTTCACATGATCCAGGTTCAATCCCCTGGAAGCCAGAAGCTTGAGATAATCCGCATGCGTTTCGGAAGAGACAGCAGCATAGGGATCAAAATCGAGTCCGAATCTGGATGCAATGAGTGCAAAATTGCCCAGCGTACCACCATAAACCTGCTCTTCATGCTCTATAGGTACCGATCCAGAAGATACCAGCTTGTTCACCCTGAAAATGATGTCGATGTTGATATGACCAAGATATGCCAGAAACTTTGTCACCATTCAGCATTGCATGGACATTCAAATATTTTGCACACTTGACCGTGCCCTGATATTAAATACAGCTAGAGACTCATGGTCAGCCTGGTCATTCGCCAGCTGCATTCCTCATCCTTGTCCTCAGATCGGATGGGAATTGGCCTATCGATTACGATAGACTTCCGGAACAGCCCCAGGTCTTTCGGGCCCTGAACACCTTTTGAGAGGTTGATGGTGAAGAATTTACGTGTCTCAGGCTTGATGCCAGCCGCAGATATTGCGTCATTAATCTGCCTCCTTCCGGTCAGGTACATCATGAAGATGGTTGCCAAGTTCTGATATCTCTTGCTCCCTTTGCGTAACGCGGACGCTTCCTTCATTGCAGCTTTTATGTGAAATTCACTCACTGCAGCATCAAGATCACAGACTATTAGTTCATTCTTCAACCTGGAAAGAGGCATGATGTCATCCTTAGTCAGGGGCAATTCAACGCCGTAATATGTGATTTTAAATAGCTGTTGGGCCATTCTTTCCAGACAGTTTCGACAGGCTCACTTTTTGAGAGAAAAGATCCGTTACCCTGCTTATGATTCCTGTTCGTTCGGGCGACTCCACAAGTGCGTTCTCCAACACATCCTTTATGTCGATAACTGGGATGATTTCAATCTTTCCCTTGTGGTTCTGGTCCAGAATCACGTCACCAAAATTAGAAGCTGGAACAAGCACTTTCTTCAGTCCGGAGTCGATAGCAGCTTCAACCTTGGCGGCAACACCGCCAACTGGAAGCACTGTACCGCGTACACTTATTGAACCTGTCATGGCTATGCTCTGGTCAACCGGGATGTTCTCGATAGCTGAAATTATTGCAGTTGCAATGGAAATACTTGCGGAGTCACCTTCAACACCGTCATAAGTTCCTATGAACTGTATGTGTATATCCATGTCCGAGATATCTGCACCGCTTATCTTCTTGATGACAGCTGACACGTTTGTAACGGCTTCCTTTGCGATCTTGCCAAGATTTCCTGTTGCTATCACGGTACCCTGGCCTCTCCTCTGCGCCGGAGTGACTTCTGCAACCAGCGGCATGACAACTCCAGTGTAATCCGCCATTCCGGAATTTGCGCCCACAACGGCAAGGCCATTAACGCTGCCAACCCTGCCGCCTTCCGTCAGGAAAGTCTTGTAACTCTTCCTGACTTCAATGGATCTGTCAGCAACCTGTTGTTCAAGCGGCTTGCTCAGGGCCTTGGCGTCTATTACCCGCTTAGCCGTCACTACAGGCTCTTTTTCGGTAATCGCGATATCCCCGGCAACCCTTACCAGTCCGCCCAGTTCCCTCAGCCTGAGTGTTAACTTGCCCTTTCTTCCCGATCTCCTCTGAGCCTCCTTAATGATTTCAGCAACAGCGCTTGAATCAAAATCCGGAATTTTCTTGTCCTTCGTGATCTCCTGGGCAATGAACTGCACGATCTTCTTCCTGTTTTCCTCATTATCATCCATCGTGTTGTTTACATATACTTCATAACCGTAGCCCCTTATTCGGGACCGCATCGCAGGATGTATGGACTGCACGGCATCCAGGTTTCCAGCAGCCACAAGTATAAAATCGCAGGGAACAGGTTCAGTTTGAACCATGGCTCCAGCGCTTCTTTCACTCTGGCCGGAAATGGAATACTTCTTCTCCTGCATTGCAGTAAGAAGCGCCTGCTGGCTCTCCAGCCTGAGGAGATTCATCTCGTCGATGAAAAGCACTCCCTTGTGAGCCTTATGTATGTTACCGGCCTCCACCCTGTCGTGTGCCGGTGTCTCAAGGCCGCCAGACTGGAACGGATCATGCCTGACGTCACCCAGCAATGCACCGCTATGAGCTCCAGTCGAATCGATAAATGGTGGTTTCTCGTTCGGATTATGCTGCACCAACACTTTAGGGATCAATGCCTTTTCATTCCTGAAAGCAGGATTGAATGCAAGCACCAGGTAGATGAATGCAGCAGCCATTATGGCCAGGAATATGACCGTGAAATCTTTAGTGAATACGAAAATAATCAGGCCAAAAAGAAATACGGATACAATTATGAACATTATGCCTCTCGACTTATCCCTCTTTTCCCGCTCGGCTCTCATCTGGTACTGCCTGGTAATCTCCTTTCCCCTGCTCGCTGGGTAGGTCTTGATCTTTGGTTTGTTCGGGTCTTCCGGGTTCGGAAATACTACTATATCCTCCAGTTCTTCCTTTGGAAGGAAATCAGTCATTGACTGTGCAAGCATTGACTTTCCAGTACCTGGATCACCAATAAGAAGGACATGTCTTTTCTGAAGGGCAGCTTTCTTGACCACCTGTGCTGCTTCGTCCTGGCCGATGACCTGGTCAAAGAGCACTTTGGGTATCTGAACTTCCTTTGTTGTTTTGATGTTCAGCTTCTCTACCCATGCGTCAACATCGTCGTTAGTTTCTTCCACGCTAACCATAGTCAAATTGAGAATTAATAGTTTCTGATACATAGAATTCTAATAAAAAAAATTAGCGTCAAAATTCAACCGGTTCTACAAATAAGCATGTGTTTTATATTATTCAAAGATACGAGTTCGTGTCCTTCTCTATTGGCAGCAGGCTCAGCCTGACTATATTCGGCGCATCTCACGGACAGGTAGTCGGCAGCATGCTTGAAGGGTTGCCTGCCGGTATTCGTATCGACAGAACCGCAATGGAGGAATGGCTTGGACGCAGGAAACCCTCGATCAGTGAAATAACGACGCAGAGAGCGGAGGATGATTCCGTTTCCATCCTATCCGGGATAAAGGATGACTTTACAGATGGGAGCCCAATCACATTCATCATCGCAAACAAGGACGCCATACCTTCCCATTATGAAGACCTGAAGACAAGGCCAAGGCCCGGACATGCAGATCTCACCCTATTCATGAAATACGGTGAATTCAGGAACTATTCCGGTGGCGGTTTCCTGTCAGGGAGAATGACTGCGCCTCTTGTTGCGGCGGGATCTGTCTGCATGTCGATTCTCTCAGGTGCAGGGATCAATGTGAATGGGTGGGTACAATCTATAGGGAATATTGAGACGAATCTTCAGGCCGACATTCCATCTGCGGCTTACTCTACTAAGACAAGGATCCCGGACCAAGAGAAGGATGCGGAAGCTATAGACATGATAAAGAAGTTCATGTCAGAGGGGGACAGTATTGGAGGTGCCATTCATATCAGGGTCGTTGGACTGCCTGGGGGGATTGGAGAGCCTTTCTTCGATTCCGTGGAATCGGTCATTTCTCATGCGCTTTTCTCAATTCCGGCAGTTAAGGCAATCGAATTTGGTGCAGGATTCAAGCTGTCTTCCATGAGAGGATCGGAGGCCATTGACACAATATTCTATGATGGCACGAATTACAGGACCAAAACAAACCATAACGGCGGGGTCCTTGGAGGAATAACTAATGGGATGCCAGTTGATTTCAGGATCGCAATAAAACCCACATCCTCCATCAGGAAAGAGATGGAAACAGTTAACCTTGAGACCAAGCAAAAAGATACGATTCGCGTCAAGGGCAGACATGATCCGTGCATAGCGATCCGGGCACTGCCGGTTGTGCAGTGCATGACCGCCTATTCCATACTTGATCTAATTATGTCCTCTGCAAATCTGGATTTACAAAAGCAGATATTCCGGCTATGAGAGAAATGGAAGGTTAAACATTATCAGGGACAGCGCTACTGATAAAGCAACAACCGCAACGATTGAGTATTTTGCCTGCTTGACCGACCTGAAAACACTGGTTAGTAGCTTCTCGAACATGTTCTCCTCGCCCATCGAAACAGTAACGTTGGAAGAACCCATGCCCGCCCTGCATGGCTCTATATCCGCTATTGCCTTGTCAATCGATTCCGCAATCTTATCCGTGATCATTTCGGCATCGTCGCGTTCACCGAGTGGATTCATGTCAAGAGTGCTCTGGTTCACGTAATGGTTATCGGTGGTGAAGATGTCTATATACGATACCTTCTTTGCAACCTTTTGTTCTGCCATTGTGATCAATTCATCCTTGATGTTGTTCGAATCGGTGAGGACTATTGCCTGGTCCTTGTCGCCAACCCGGAACACCAGGGCCTGAATACCCATAGGACCCAATCCAGGGCTTTTTGCATAAACATGGGAGTAGCCAATCATCAATTCATATTTGGGGGAATCCCGGTTGAATTCCCTCTCAAAAGTCCTCGAGTAAATTTCGCAGTTTTCAAGTGCCTTTGCCCCGTGAGAAAAATGGTTCTGTGCATCCACTACAGCAAAGTCTGAAGCCCCTGCGGCAATCATATTTTCTGTTATCTTCAATCCTTCAAGCAGGCTCACATCATCGAATCTTTCGCGTTCAGGAATAAGAGATCCTACTCCAAAATCACCTATTCTCAGCAGCGAAAGGGATATTTTGCCGCTTTTGATTTTCCTGATGCGAGATACCCTGTCACTGTAGTTCAAGGATTGGACCGATTTTCTAATGCCCTCCGCTATAATATCTACATCGGCGTCGGAAGCACAGTTATTGCTGTTAGTTGTTGAAGTGTGGAACACCATAGTTTCTTTCGAGATGTCTGGTGTTCTTGAATAAAGCTTGAACGGCAGATTGCTTGTTCCTATATCACCAAACGGACCAGGATGCACATAAGGAAATACAAGTAATGCTTTCCTTTTACCTTCGCTGTTCTCTATACTTATTACCTTGACTGGGACCTCCCTCTTTGTGCCATACAGATTGGAAAAGAACAGGTTTCCTGCGGAACTATCGTCCTTCGTATGTATGTTCAGGAAGAAGTTTAGTATCTTTATCGGACTCAGGCCGAATTCTCTCTTGAATTTCCTGATGGAATAATAAGCAAAAGTAAGTCCACCGATTGAGAATATTATCGCCGAGAGAAGAGTGCCAATCAAGACCCTGGTGGTGAATTCCATAACTGAAAGAATTACAAGAGAAATCAATGAATAAAGCATTGCAGGCAATATAACCTTGTAGACGTTTTCTGAATAATAGACATAGAAGATCATGGAACGCATTAGTGCAGATGAGGTAATCGCCATGGCAGCCAGCAGGACAGGGGGGCTAGACCTGAATATCAATGTAAGAATCAGGAAATACAGATTGTAAATGAAAAATGATGAAAAGTTAAGGAAGTAGACCCTGCGAGTCGGGAAATTAAACTTGGCAATCTTGACAAATACATAGTCAGCCAGTATAACCAGAATGAGTGGAATAATGAATATTTCCATTACGTTCAGGACATTTCGTATCACCACATAGTCAAGAATGAGGAAAAACAGGAGCAGAGGGGTGTAAGAAACAAGTCGTGGTGATCTTCTAAGAAATCTGGATAGATCAGCGAAAGTATGATTACTACTGTTTTCCATCTGCCTGCTCGTTCACCAATATGAGCAATACCTTAATTTCATTTATGATACCAACTTGATCACCCGGAACCTGCCATATCCGTACAATACGCGTACAAATGCAGGTAGGTGGGAATCTGGCACGTATGCGTACAGATTATGAAGATTGGAAAGCTTTTCGGGACTGGATATGACCAGGATGTTATCAAAACCAACCTTTTCAATTACAGACCATGTGATCTGCCTGTTCCCATGACCAAACAGGAATCCCTGCCCTCCTAGTGGGGAAAGTATCAAATGTATGTTCTCATCCGCAGGCAGGGAGAGAAGATCGTGTTCGGATGCATCCTTCCTCAAGAGTTTCTTACCTCTGTATAGGTCTATGCAAAGTGGGTCCGCTACTACTCCAAGACGATCTTCAATAGACTTGCACGTTGATCCGGTTCCGATTATGTAATAGGAGTCTTCATTCATATTGTCAATGACGTATTCCTCGAGATCTTCGATACCCTGAACGCTGTATTCGGTCTTTCCGCTCTCAGACACCAGGGGTGATGAGAGCCCAAGGATTGTCCCGAAATTTATTATCTCTCCATCATCACTCATGTCCATAATGTCGGATTGCTGGGAAATAATCTCACCGTCGATGAATGCGTTTATTGCTATAGCCGCTTTTTCAGGGCTTATCGCGTAAATTCCGCTGTACATCTTGAGACCCGAAGGGACTCCGAGAACGGGGATGCCTCCCGCCAGAGACCTTTGAATGCAGCGGGCAGTACCATCGCCTCCGACGAAGACTAGCACATCACACTCATTACTTGAAAGCGATTTAACAAATTCTTCCGTATCCTTCTCTGTGGTCGGCCAGTCAGAAACACCGACAGTCCTCAAGATTTTCCCATGATGGAGTTCAACCAGATCCTGTCCCATGACACCGGTGGGGACGATAAAGATCAACCTGGAAAGATCCAGCCCGGTAAGAAATATATCTGCAGCTTTCAGCGCCATAGACGTATTCCTGTCGAAATCCATGACATTCCTGGTGTCCTTGGTGTTTGAATAGAATCCGTAACCTGCGATCGGATTGATTACAAATGCAACTTTCATGGGCCTACCTAGGTGAGCGTGATTGACGCTATTGCCGCGTTGTAGTTGGCAGTCATGGCAACTATCTCCCAATTCTTGATCGGTGTGCTGGCGGTAAAAGACAAGAGAAGCGGCGTCCCGGATTTTGCGAGAAACGCCCTGTTGAGAAGTTCCGTGGGTCCTGTATACTGCAGTGTAAAGTTCCCAAGCTTAACGGTGTATGAAAAGTTGGTTGGCGCCATTGAATATAATGTGATGTTCTTTTCACCGATTGAGTTGTAGAGGAAGCTGATATTCACAGGATCTCCATTGTGACCATCTATCTTAAGAGGATTGGAATTGGAGAAAAAGATTTGAGTGCTTTCGTTGACGGAAAGAACTGTAATCTCTGATTTCTCGGTTGAAGTACCAGAATAAGCAGTAATGTTATAATAATACATCCCCGTAGTATCTATGGGTCCGGTATCAAGAAGTAGTGTGAATTGCCCCGTCGTACCAGGATCAACTGATGATGAGTTTGTCGATATTGTGAATCCTATAGATGGAGTTACAGCAAAAGCCGGCGCCAGAACAGATCCAGAAAAATCACTGATCTCGACGCTGACGGAAATGTTAGAATGAGTGCCATTTACTACCACATATGAAGTCTGGTAAGGCGTCATCGCAAAGTTGGCCGGAGAAATATGAAATGGCACGGGGACTATGCCGCCGATTATGAAAAACAGAACAAGCAATATGATTGCCTTGTTGCGCCTGCTCAAACCATGTATGGAGTAAAGTGCGCTTGGCCCCTGCAGGCCTATGACCAGTGCAAAAATTATCAGTATGAACCAAGACGCATATACTAAGGAAAGTGCAAAAAGGGCCACAATTGAAGCGTAGCTCAGGAGCTTTGAGTATGAAGGGGATATTGATGAGAAAATAAGCCCCCCGTCAAGGTAACCCAGCGGAAGGGCATTGAAGGAGTTCATCAGAATTCCGACCCACCCGGCGTAGGAAAGCAGGTTCAATGCAACTGACTCAGGAGCAAGTTTGAAGAGAGTTAGAGAGAAAATGAGTGGCAGACTGATTTTTGTTATTGGGGTATTCACGTTTGGTGCGTAGCTGCTCAATCCAGGAAGGATAAATAACCCGACCAGAAGAAAGAAGGTTGATACCACATAACCGAAAACCAGGGGATATACCCCCGACTTGAGCATGCATTTCTTTGTAACAAAGGGCTGATGCTGGCTGATGACCGAGCCTATGATCCCAACACCGATGGGATCCGGCATTATAATCGGGAATGAGTAATGGATTCCATCGGTCTTCATCGCCAGATACCTTCCCGCCTCCCTAGCGATGGTTATCAAAGCAATTGGGGCGACAAAGAAAACGGTGACATAGCTAAGAAGGAAAGCAATATTGCTGGAGGAAGAGTATGTAAGTTGATACTCATATCCCACGTAATATGTGGAAATAATAGCCGCAAGCGCAAGAGCCCCCTTAATCTTGAATGAAAACGACCAGGTCTTTGGTTTCGCAAACTTTCTTGATACATATACCCTGGATGATCCATCTGGACCTGTGAAGATATCGAACCCAACCCGTGTCGCTGCATCTAGTAGAGCGCGAAATTTGCCTACATCAAGGTCAGAAGGATTCTTCAGCACCAAGACTGCAGAGTCCTCGCCAACTTCCTCTTCATTGAATGCGATCATCGAGGAAGCTTCCCTAAGGAAAGCCTTTATTTCATTTTCCTGTCCCATTTGCCAGCTCAGTGCTTTTATCTAAAATCAGCTTAATTAACTTATTACTTTCCAAATCGGAAGAGAACTGTGCCATGAATTTATTTCCAGAAATACCGGAAACAGATGGCTCAAGTGACCCAGATAGATCAAGAGCATTTCCAGATGGGTAAAAGAGCACATATTGGATTGGTGCACGTCGTTCCATGGATACAAGCAGTATTTCCCTGCGATTTGAGGCGGCAATCTTTCCCAGCAGTTTTATTTCTTCCTCGTCGGGGTCGGCCAGGGTGAAGCGAATTGATAAATTGCGTCCGGAGTGAAGTTCGCTCCTGTGAATGAATTCATTCACATTCCGCTTCCTCAGCGCTTCGATATCCTTCTTGAGGTCTATGACCCTGTTTCTTTCCTTCAGGAAGGATGTTTCCATGTTGTCGGGATCAGTGCCGAGCTGTGTCATGATGGTTCTAGACCCGAAATGGATCTTCTGGACATATCGCAGGGCAGCCTGTCCGGCAGAAAAGAATATCCTTTGTATACCTTCCTGTATAGTCTCAACCTTGACTATCTTGATGAAACCAATTTCATTTATGTTATCGAGGTGTGTCCCACCACACCCTTCTGCATCCACGCCCTGTATTTCAACGACCCTGAGTTTGCTGTCCAGAGGAACTCCTCCCTGGAATAGCCTGAACCCAAATTGGTCAAGGGCACGATACCAGTCAATATTTCGAACTATAATCTTTCTGCCTTCCGTAATCAGGCTCAGGCATTTCTGCTCTATCTCTGCAATTTCCTGATCGGTTAGTTTCTTGAAGTGCGTAATATCAATCCTAGATTCGTCGACGCCCTTCTGCGCTCCTGCCTGCCAGACGTGATCTCCAAGGATGGATCTGGTAGTCGCAAGTAGCAGATGAGTGGCAGAATGATGCACCATCAGGCTTCTTCGTCTTCCGGCATCCACGTGCCCCTTGACCCTTGTCTTTTCAGGTAAATCTTCGCTCACATGGTGAATTACTGTCAGACCTTTCCTTTCAACGTAAGTTACTTCGATCCTCCTTGATCCATATTCCAGGTAGCCAAGATCACATGGCTGACCTCCACCTTCAGGGTAGAAAGCTGTCTGATTCAGAATCAGGAGACCTCCCTTCGAGTAGAGGACGAGGCCAGTGAAGTCCATCATGCCTGTATCATCGTAATAGAGCATTCTTGTGTTGAACTCTTCTATTTTAACCTGCTTCTTCCTTGTCGTCTTCTCCTCATGCAGTGAAAGAATGAATTTATGGAAGTCCTTCGGAATAACCGCGTGACCGCCTTTGCTTTCGGCTATGCGCTCTATGGTTTCAGGATCGAGTCCATGAGAATCGTAAAGGTACGCAACATCCTTCTCGTATATCGTCTTGCTTTTTTCCAGATAACGAGATATTATAGATTCCCCGTTGCTGAGTGCAACCTCATATTTTGCGATCTCTTCGTTCACGGCGTGCACTATAAATTCCCATGGAACGACAGGCAGGATCTGAGAAAAATTCTTCCGCTGGATTTCGAGGATTGGAATGAGGAGCTCTTTTCCTCCTAATATCGTGAGGTTTCTCAGTGTTCTCCTGATCAATATCCTCGCAAGATATCCCACCTTGACGTTGGAAGGTATTACATAATCAGATAGCATAAATAGAATGGATCGAGTGTGATCTGCTACAGTGTAAACGGCCTTCGCGTCCCTTGCCCTCTTTGTTATTTCTTCCTGCGAGTACACGCCCTTGAGTTTGGGTGATTTTTCCCGTACCTTTGCGGGTACCTCGCTGCTGCTTATCTCCGGATTTTCCACGTATACCTCGGTGATGGCGCGCATCAGTATTGGGTCTATGTCCTCCAAATGGCACCTGTCCAGAATATATCTGATTATTTCGGGATAAAGAGGATCATAAATTGTGCTGGTTCCATATGATAACCAAGAAAGCCTTTCGAGGCCGTATCCGGTGTCAACGATCTGCATTTCCATCTTCGAGTATTTTAGGCCTTCGATCTCAAATGCCCCTTCCGGGTCCTCTTTCATGTCCATGAAAACCAGTGTTGCGACTTCCAGCCCGCCGACAAAGACTTCAAGGGCTTCGCCTCCGTTTCCACCACCACTCCATGGGCCTTCCTTATAAGTTATCAGTTCTGGCTTTATCCCCATTGCGCGGGTCAGGAAATCATATGATCTGGACACTGTTCCATCTATCCAGTAAATTGCCTTCTTTTGTGTATTGAAGGAATCGTGACAAAGCATCTCGAAGCTGGTAAGATGCCTCCCGGTTTCGCCGACGAGATCAACGTCCATCATGCGGATGCTGGGCTGGGACATAACAATTGGATTTGCGGGAGGTTTGACAATCCCTGATGTTACATGAGGCTGGAAATCATATATGGAAGCATTCACCAGCAATACGTCCTCCCGCCACCTTGGAACAACTGGATAGGGTTTCAGGAAAGTGTGGTCGTTCTTGAAGAAATTGATGAAAAGGTCGCGCATCTCGTTGTGATCGTACCTGTTTTTGGTCAGCCTCTTTCCAATAAAGGAATAGCCGTCGCAGGATGTGTCACCGCAAGTGACCCTTTCGGTCTGCAATGTCCAGAAATGCCCACCGCACTTGATGCATTTCTTCCTCTCAAATTTCATTGAGTTTAAGAACTGATTTTCCATGTGGCCACTCACTTGTATGCTGCGCTCCGTTATTCAAATCTACTAATAAATGATATCGTGGTTTCTCCCTAGACCCTCTCCAGATAAACCAGATAGTTTGCCTGATCATAGGGAGAGAGGTTGTAGCTGCGCACTGGCGTAAAGCCATTAATTCCTGAAAGCGCTGTTGCGAGAATATCCCTTTCATTCTGGTGCGATGAGATTGATCTTGTCTTTATGATGAGTATTGCTTTCCTTACCTCAGGAAATGTGGCAGCATTTGTGTTAAAAATCTGCACCTGGTTCCTCTGTGCAATATCCTGATAAATCAGATCTGGTTTCTCTACAAAGAAAGAATACCTTTCCGGCACGTTTGCGTCTTCTAGGATTGGAATGATGTTTTTTCTCTTCTCTGCAAGTGAGAGCAGCTTATAGAAAGACTCGAATGAAACCTCTACTGCATATATCCGACCATCGATGCATATGTCCGAAATATAGCTGACCGTCGTTCCGGTTGAAGCGCCCAGATACAGCACACTGCTATCCTGCCTGATTGGCATAATATCCATTCCCTTGAGAATTGCTGCAGCAAGCTTGCTCCTTTTCGGGTCCCAGTGACGTGCACGTCCTCCCATATAGGATATTATCTTTTCTCCAAAGACCGGCTTGATGTAATCAGTTCTGGTATAGAGCTCCCCGCGGAGCCTCAAAATTCTTTCAGATTCCTGCCCCTTCAATGCAGACTTAATTAAGAAGAGGCTAAAACAATTTGTTGCTCTCAAACAATATATGTGAAGAACGCATTTCTGGTCATGTACTGCGAGATGTGCGGCAAAAACGTGCAGAAGACACAGAGAGTCAGGGTAGAGGATACAATCCTTATGCTATGCGATTCGTGTTCGCGGTTCGGAAAGCCACTGGACCCTGTTAAGAAGGAAGTAAGGCAGGTCGTAATAGAAAGGCCAGCGGTTAGGCCAGTGGCAACTTATGTACCGAAGGTTAAAAAACCGAAGGTTCAGAAGAGCACTAACCAGGAGGATCTGTTTGTTGCGCCGGAATATGCACAGATTATCAGGGAGGCTAGGGAAAGGCTCTCCTGGACACAGGAGGATCTCGCCGCGAAGCTGCTCGAAAAAAAGAATGTCCTTGCAAAGGTTGAGCGGGGGGAATTGCAGCCAGATATGAAGCTGGCAAGAAAAATAGAGAAACTCCTTGATATTAAAATTATCGAAAAATACTGAATATGACAGCCTTTGCTTGAAAAGCTTAAAGAACGATCAAAGCGATCAGGGTATAAGGGTTGAACCGTATTGAAACTAGACATAGGACAAAGGATAGACGTGGAAATTGATCTCGAAGACCTTTTTGACCAGGTCGACGGAAAGATAATTGCCACATGGTTCCACAAGGGGAATCCGATATATGTTGAGCTTGAGGTAAGCACCAGCCTGGTGAAACACATTCTCAAGTACTTCGAAACAACCAAGAAAAGAACCGCATTGCTCTCCATAAACAGGATCTCTCAGAGAAAGTATGAGGTTCATCCCACGGTTGTCGTGGTCAGTAGGCAGGATTAATCCACACTTCCTTTTCTTCATTGGAGAAAAGTCAATTTGACTGTAATTGATTCAACTTTTTCCAGGATATAATCCAATAAATTAATCCAGTCTCCTGATATAAAGCAAAATTAATAAACGTGATTTCTTTTCATATATGTACTATGTCAAAGGTCAAGCTGAATAAAAAAGAAGACCTCGATGAAATAGCTAGCTACGACGAATTTGACCGGACTGTTTTTGGAGACGACTCAGGAAAGAAGAAATCAGGGAGTAATTCTCGTCCTATCCCTAGGAAATAGTGTTGCTTCCCTTATATTCTGAAGGTTCAGGATAATAAGGACAAGTCGTTCCAGACCAAGTCCCCACCCGGCGTGAGGAGGCATTCCGTACCTGAAAGCGTTCAGATAGAAGGAGAAATCTTCAGGGTTAAGACCTTTAGACTTTAATCTTTCCTCGAGAAGCAAGGGATCGTGAACCCTTTGTGCTCCGGATGTTATTTCATATTCCCTGTACTGAAGATCGAACGAGTTGCTGACAACCTCGTCCCCAGGCTTTGGTTGAGTATAGAAAGCCCTTAAAGAGGATGGCCATTCTGTTATGAAATAGAAGCTAGTGAATTCACTACCGATCAATTTAAGCTGCTCAGGGGTGAAATCTTCCCCAAACTTTACTTTCTCTCCCTTAGATTCGAGTTTCTTGATACATTCCCTGTAAGTAATCCTCGGAAAGTTTCCCTCGGGTATCTGGATTTTGGCACTCGGTGGAGCAGTGGATACTGGTGCATGCGAGACCAGATGCCTGATTCCTGACTTTACACCTTCCTGAAGCATATGCATTGCATCATTGTGGTCTGCAAATCCCATCTCTATGTCGATTGACGTAAACTCGTTCAGGTGTCTTGGTGTATTATGTTTCTCAGCCCTGAAAGCGGGGCCGACCTCGAACACCCGGTTCAATCCAGCTGATATCAGTATCTCCTTGTAGAGCTGCGGCGACTGGTTCAGGAAAGCCTGCTTTTCAAAATACTGAACCTGGAAGAGATCTGCACCGCCCTCTGTTGCAGCGGCAACGATTTTTGGGGTGTGGACCTCAACAAAGCCTGAATCATGGAAAAACTCCCTCATTCCCCAAAGCAACTCGCTTTCAGTCCTGAAGATTAAAGCAACCTCCGGTTTCCTGAGATCAAGGAATCGGTTAGTAAGTCTGGTCTCTATATCTGCCCCGACTGGATCTATTATACCAAGGGGAAGTGGGGATTTCGCTTCGTTAAGGACCTTGACGCTCTTTGCAAGAATCTCTATGCCTGATTTGCTCTGTGTCTTCCTGGTGAGATTGCCGTGGACAGATAAAACAGTTTCCCGTGTAATCTGTGAAATTGAGTCATAGTTTTCAGTTAAATCCGGCTTGGCCGTGATCTGAATAGTACCAGTGTGATCCCTTAATACAAGAAAAGATATCTTCTTCAAATTACGAATTTCCTGCAACCAACCGTTCAGAAGGATTTCTTCCCCTTCTCCTTTGTTCTTGAGTTCTGATACTGTGATAGGCACTCTGCGTGGATTACATTGTTATGCTAAATATTATCGCTACCAGGTCTCGAAGGTAGATGAATAAATTACATGTGAGCAATATATATTGAGTGCGAAAGATTAATTCAAGCGCTCACACTTATTGAATGATGCGCCTATTAGCTCCAAGGACAGTATTACTTCTGATAGTGGTTGCTACACTTCTGATTACAGGGTTATCTGCAACTGCCCATGCATCCGGAACACAGAAGCAGGTGGTCATCCTGAATTTTCAGGAACCTGTTGATCCTGGCAGTGCGGCATTTTTCAAGTCTAGCCTTACTGGACTCAGTTCTTCAAATGTTGGTGCTGTGGTTATTAATATGAACACGCCTGGAGGGTACATCACAGAAATGCTGCAGATGATATCCTACATCAACCAAACTGAAGCGAAGGGGATACCCGTCTATACCTACGTAGATCCGTCCGGATTGGCTTCGTCGGCAGGGTCTTACATTGCGATGGCATCGGACTATATCTTCATGGGTCCCGGCTCATCAATTGGGCCTTCATCACCCGTTGTTCTCGGAGGTTCCAGCAGTGAGACGACCTCAATGGTGCAATTGATGACAAGTCTAGCTGTAGCCCATGGAAGAAACGTAACTGCCGCTCTGTCGATGATTGGCTCGGATGCCACTTACACCTCGACAGAGGCACTGGCCCTCAATCTGATTGATGGCCAGGCAAACAATATTACAGCTTTTCTCCAATTGGAGGGACTTGCGTCATCGGAAAACGCATCAAATGTTGTTGTCCTCAATCCAAATCTGTATGCAAATTTTCTAACTTTCCTCAGCGATTCATTTGTTGATGGCATCCTGATTACTGTTGGAGTACTGGCGATCCTCCTGGACATATACCATGGCAGCATCATTCTAAGCGTAGTTGGCCTTATTATGATAGGCCTTGGTCTTATAGGTGCTGAAATAATCGGGGCTCCCCTCATTGGACTCCTTTTCCTGATTATTGGGGCAGCCCTCATACTTTTCGAGTTCAAGACAGGGCATGGTTTTATGATGATCACAGGCATTGCTGTAGGTGTGATAGGCGCGTTCCTTCTCACCCCAAGCTACATAACATACTCTCCCAGTGCAGGCTCTTCATCTCCGTTCAGCGAGTCAAACCTGTTCACTGCAGCCGCACTGATCATAGTGGCTTTTATGGTAGCCTATTACCTGCAATACATTATCA
>DAHXNF010000022.1 GCA_027366585.1 Thermoplasmatales archaeon
TTTATTCCAGATATCCTTTCCTGAACCTCATTTATTATTTTAGAGTTCACTTCTTCCGGTATATCCCTTGACAATTCAACATAACGAGAGGACTTCCTGAATCTTTCAATAGGATCATGAGAGATGAAATCTCTCTTGAAGTTCCCAACGAGTACTTTTTTGAACGGCATGAATTCCTCGGCAATTGAACTTTCCCTGAATCGTCTGGGAGAACGTTTGGACAGATCCAGCGGAAAACCATATTCCTCCCTAATTTTCTGGTATGTCTCCCATATCAGCCTTCTCGTGCTGTTTTCCTCTTGTCCTTCATGTCTGGTTTCATTGACCAGGGACATTATAAATTTTCTCGAAACTCTCGCAGCTTCAAGCATCATCTGTCTCCTGTCATTCACAAGATGAAAAACATGCACTGAGATGGATGCATCAAATGACTTGTCCAAGAAGGGTAGTTTCCTGGAGTCACCGATAACCAGGTTTTCAACTCCTTTCTCTTTTGCCCTCTCCATCATTTTTATGGATAAATCAACGCCAGTAACAAGGAACCCTCTCTCTTGGAGAGGCTTCGCAATCCTACCTGTTCCAACACCAATGTCAAGAATCGTTCTGCAACCTTCCAGAGCGGATACAATAGCATCTATCTCTTCATTACGGGCTGCTCCTCTCGTCGCATCATAAGAATCGGCAATATCGTCAAAGATTGGTCGTTCGTCTATCGTAGAAGTACATGACTAAACATGAATAAAATCATTATGACCCTTCTGAATCAGAAAATAAAATTTATCATTGAAATATAGTTAAGAAGCTTAACCATTTACACTTCTGTATTACCGCCGGTATAAATTATAGAACAGCGTGAACTGCTCTTTCTGCCTGAATAGATATGTTTTCAGTTAATTTTGGTTGATCCACCATTATGTGATCTTCGCAGACCGTTGTAATGTTTCTTTTAGTTTGGGGAAAAAAACACCGCAAGTATGCTGCAGAACATTGGCACATTCAGCTTCACTGAGACAATGAAACCTTCATGGAAACAGCTATGGAATATAATGGAATGGACAGCGATGAGGGGAAAGGAATGAGCGGCCACTTTACTGTGATCGGGATAGATGAGAAATCAAGCTGGAAAGGTCACAGATACCTGACGCCTGAATACTACAATTTCACATTCAGTGCAGGTACATTCTATGTAAACCAGACTCTCGAATTTATTTACTTCTATCCTTAATACTCTGAGGCTTACTGAAAATTCTTGCAGGGTTTTTAGTTATCACTCGCACCTCCTGCATGATAGTTCGGGAAAGCAACCCGACCAAAGGATTATAACCAATACTATAAGATGAAGATTGGGACAAACCAATCCTTATGAGAAAGTTAGAAGAGTTCAACTGAAGTTAGATAGACAACGCATATCCCGTATTCAATCCAGCCTGTGGATCCCCTTTGGAACATAGTCGAAGAAACTCTCGACCGTCTTACCTGACGACCATTCAGAGCGCATCCTCGTCTTTTTCTCAACCCTGCGCATTTCAGATAGTAGCATCCTGTTGAGCTCTCTCGCACTATCTCCCTCAAGCACTGCAATGATTTCAATCACTTCAGCTTTCCGGGAAACAGTTCCTGTGGTGCCGATGAACTTCTCAACAACAGACATGATGGCTGAAGGATTGTCGCTGCTGACAGTTGCTTTGAGTGTGAACTGTTTGCTTGCCAAATAATCACCTTCCTTGTGGGAATAGATTAGTCGGCTTATAGCACTTTGTGTTGAACGATTCGGAAATAAACTGTTTTGCGTTCTCTTTCTTCATGTATAGTACTGTGCCTGCCGCAGCTGTTCATTGAAATATATCATGAAACAATAAGAATTCCCGGAAGAAAGATCTTCAAGCAAGGCTACTTATATTGCGATAATCAGGGATACGTAACAAAAGGACAGGTACATCAGGACATCTGGCGAAGTCCTAAATGTGTTCTTTTCAATCACAAGAGATTGAGGAGGATCTTAAATTCAAGGCTTTTTTAACCCCTCTTATTGCACCCAAGTTTGCCAGGATAGTATAAACCAAAATTAACATGCGGAGGGCCGGATTCGAACCGGCGGATTCCTACGAAAACAGATCTTGAGTCTGTCGCCTTTAACCTAGCTCGGCAACCTCCGCGTGCCTCCAAGATAACTCAGAATCTATTTTATTTTTGCAAGCAATATCATGGGTATGCCCGCAAACCAGTGGATCACAGCTACTCTCCATATAGAAATGAGCAATGAAAGGGCAATAGCGTTTCTAGAGAGTCTTAACCCCGACAATCAGGGAAAATTAAGTACCAGCCTAAGACCTGATGGTGTCGATATCGTCGTTGAAGATAAGAAAATATCAACTATCGTTAATGTGATAGATGATATTCTGAGATGTTTTGATGTCTTTGAAAAAATAAATGAGGATTGAGCTTACTGCTCTTCCTGCTCAACTGCAAGTCCAAGTTTTTCCGTGAGTTCCTTGTACCTGTTCCTGATGGTTACCTCTGTGACACCAGCTACCTCTGCTACGCTTCTCTGCGTCCTGCGCTCACCGGTTAGAAGAGATGCGATATAAATCGCAGCAGCAGCTACGCCTGTAGGTCCCTTGCCAGAAGTCAGGTCGTTGTCCCTTGCGAGCTTAAGTATGTCGTTCGCCCTCTTCTTAGCTTCAGCGCTCAGTTTGAGCTTGCTGCAGAAACGGTTGACGTAATCATCAGGTTTCGACGGAATGATGTTAAGTTTCAGGTACCTGCTCATTATCCTGTAAGTCCTTCCTATCTCTTTCTTCTTAACCCTCGTCACAGATGCAATCTCATCCAGTGTTCTTGGTACATTCGTGAGCCTGCATGCAGCATAAATGGAGCCTGCAACGACACCCTCAATACTCCTGCCACGGATCATGTTCTGCTTGACGGCCTTACGGTAAATGACTGCTGCGCTCTCCCTAACATCGTTTGGAATGCTGAGATTAGACGCCATTCTTTCAAGTTCCTGAAGAGCCTGGGACAGATTTCTTTCCGCAGCGTTCGAGACCTTGATCCTCTTCTGCCATTTCCTGAGCCTGTATAACTGGGCCCTGTTCCTGGTTGGAATGGACTTTCCATAAGAGTCCTTGTTTTTCCAGGAAATATCAGTAGACAGCCCCTTGTCATGAATTGTATAGGTCATTGGAGAACCAGCTCTGGCCCTGGACTGGCTCTGGTCGGAGTCGAAAGCCCTCCACTCTGGTCCCTGGTCAATGAATGAGTCATCTATGACAAGCCCGCATGAGTTACAGATAAGTTCGCCTCGCTCGTAATCGCGTATCAGCTGCACTGATCCACACTCAGGGCACTTCGTAATATTTTCAATGCCTTTCTTTTCCTTCTTCTCTTCCACCATTTTTATTCACTCCTTTATAAAAAGTTCAATATTTGAACCCTCTTTCGTCCTTAACTTGACGATACCGTAAGGTGACTTGACTGGCCCAAGGATCCTTGTAACTTTCCCAACCGTGTTTCCGGTGCTATCGACAACCTTCGCGTAAAGGTCGTTCCTTGCAGCTTTGGTTACAATTTCGTCACCTATTGCAAACAATCTTTCAACCTTTCTCATTCGTTATACTTAATCACAAACACTATATATATATTTTGCGTAAATCATAATAATAAATTTAGGGATACATATTAAAATGTTCATATTCGGATCTGTGCATCGAGAACCTTTGCCAATAAGGTTTTTTTACCTTCCAGAAAAATTTATGCACATCGGATGCCGTATACGATTCGAAAAGCAGTAATCCTTCATGACAATACCTCATAGTGCCAGTAGATGTTAAGCTGCATGAAGTAAAGATACCAATTAGGGCACTGAAGCTTGCCTCTTTGTATGAGATCAGGTCAGACGGATTCGTTGGGCTCGTTGATTCTGGAATGAGTGAGTCATCGGTAAAGATGCTGGAGGCTTCGGGAATGAAGGTTGAAGATATAGATTTGCTGATGCTGACGCACCTCCATGTTGATCATGTCGGCGGAGCACTTGCAATCCAGGAGATGTCGGGATGCAGGGTTGCGATGGGGGAACATGATTACCGGATCTTGCGAGATATTGCAGAAGATCCGGATGCATTCAAGGCGAGATATGTGAAGCGTGCATTAGAGTACGGTTTTCCTAGTGACCTTGAAACGTCAATCACAAGGGGATTGCCATTTGACTCCAACGCTCGAAGGCTCCTGGATCTGAAGGTTGATATAACCATTGTTCAGGATGGCCGTCTCAACAGCGATCTGACATACATGACTGTCCCGGGTCACTCACCGGGATCGGTGGCTTTCATCGTGGAAGGACAGGGGCTCCTGTTCTCCGGCGATCACGTCCTGGAGAGAATTACCCCCAACATTGGTGTTTATGAAGAAAAGCAGGACATGCTTGGAGAATACCTTGAGAGCCTGGACAGGGTCAAAGGCAAAGGATTCAGGGTTTGCCTGCCTGGACATGGAAGGCCTTTCGCCGGCGTTGACGAGCGAGTCGCCGAAATTAAGGAACACCATTCCTTGCGGCTCAAGGAGATCGAAGAATCATGCACTGATTGGTCAAGTGCTTATACTGTCGCCTCAAGGATAATATGGAATAGGGGAAGGCATCTTTCTGACATGAACGAGATGGAGAGAAATTTCGCTTTCGGAGAAGCGCTTTCACACCTGATCCACCTTTCCAGGACAGAGCGCGTCGCAAGAAAGGAATTTGATGGCATAATAAAGTTCAGGAAAGAAGAGCCATAGTTTCCAATGAGACCTTGTCTGCTTGCTTCGTGACATAAATCTTCCCAGTTCCTAATGATAGTCATGAAAAATATCGATAGAAACGGTTTTATATTGCACATAATATGGTGCAGGATTACATTTAGAGTTTGGTGAGTCAATGGAACAGAAGGATGAAAAAAAGGTTTCCAAGCGGTGCCCGGAGTGCAACTCTGAACATTTGGTCAGGGATTATGAAAGGGGAGAGCTTATTTGCAATGATTGTGGAATGGTCCTCGAGGATTCATTTATAGATCAGGGACCGGAATGGAGAGCATTTGATTCTGAGCAGGATGACAGAAGAGCGAGAACCGGCTCGCCAATGACTTACCTGAGCCATGACAAGGGATTGGCGACTGAAATATCATGGTCAAACAAGGATTATTATGGCAAGAGAATACCGCACAAAAACCGCGCACAGATTTACAGAGTAAGAAAATGGCACCAGCGTATAAGGGTCAGCAATGCAGCAGAAAGGAATCTTTCGCTTGCACTGCAGATGCTCAACGACAATGGTGCAAAGCTTGGTATTCCGAAAGATATCAAGGAAACTGCTGCCCTTGTATACAGGAAAGCGGTTGAGAAGAACCTCATAAGAGGAAGAAGTATCGAGAGCATCGTATGTGCATCGATTTATGCCGCATGCAGGATGGTAAACCTGCCGAGAACGCTTGACGAGATTTCAAAGGCATCTGAGGTCAATAAAAAGAAGATTGGCAAGGCGTACAGGCACCTGGCAAAGGAGCTGAGCCTGAATATTAAGCCAACTACGCCTTACTCTTACGTGGCGCAGTTCTGCAACAAGCTTGACCTGGATAAACAGGCAATAATGATGAGCGAGGATATAGTAAGGAAGTCGATCGAGCTTGGCATATCCTCCGGCAAGGGCCCAACTGGAGTTGCTGCAGCATCCATCTACATTGCTTCTGTTGTACTGAAGAAGCCAAGGACACAGAAGGAGATAGCAAAGGTGTCGGGTGTGACTGAAGTCACCATCAGGAATAGATACAAGGAGATTAGCAAGTCCCTAGGCCTAGAAGAAGTTGAATGAAGATAGACGTAATCGATAACGGCGGGCAGTGGACCCACCGTGAGTGGAGGGTTCTGAGGAACCTCGGGGCAGAGAGCACCATTCTTCCAAATACAATAGAAAGTTCCAGGCTTGACGAATGCGACGGCATTGTGCTTTCGGGAGGTGCTCCCAGCATTAATTCGGAACTATCCAAGCTCGGTAATATCGCATCTTACATCGATGATCACGATTTTCCAATCCTTGGCATATGTGTGGGTGCACAGTTCATTGCCCTTCATTTTGGAGGCCAGGTTGGACCTGGAACTGTTCCTGAATATGGCAGGAAAGCCGTGACCATTACGGATAATAACAAACTGTTTCTGGGTGTTCCAGAGCATATCAACGTGTGGGAAAACCATAATGATGAGGTGAAGGCACTCCCGGATGAATTTGTAATCGCGGGCACGTCCGATACCTGCAGGATCCAGGCGTTCTATCACAAAACAAGACCGATCTGGGGAGTGCAGTTTCATCCCGAGGTCGACAACACGGATTACGGCAAGGAAATGTTTTTGAACTTCCTTGAGGTATGTGGACATAAGATATAGTTGGAGAGAGATTCAATGCTTGTTGAAATCACTAAGTTGTTTGGTATAAAGGTATATAGTCACAAGGGCTCTTTTGTTGGGGATATCAGTGACGTGATCATAGATTTTGATCGCGGGTCGATCTACGGCATTTACGTGGAAGAAAGCAATCCGGATCTTGTGGAGAATGGAGCTGCAATTTCAATCCCATTCAGGATGGTAAAATCCGTTGACGAGGTAATGCTGTTGAAAAGCTTCCCGGAAAAGGTCAAAGTAAAATCCACCTAGTTACTTGTGTAAAAAATATCCTTTTTTCCTTTCGAGATCCAGGTTTACGTATCCATATCTCTCGAATTGGGATACGCCCTTCACCTTCGAGAAGAGGGGCTCTATCTTCCCGTTGTCCACCGTACCGTCTGGTCTCTCAACGGAAAAATCCTGGGAATCTGCAGGGGACCACTGCAATATCCTGATCTTCTTAAGATCCTCGTGCGAGTTATCGGCGTATATTATTCCATTATCTTTCCGGATCACGTTGCAGAGATCCTTCAACCTGAATTTTTCCTTATCGGCAATGGTGAGCCAGTCTTTACCCGGAATATAGATCTCCGGTTCTGCGCCAAGATGGTATACTCTTTCCCCCTCATCAGGGTTCCCCGGGTGAAATGGCGCTTTACTATTCATGTCCCAGCCACCAACGATCCTCAATCGCACCGGGTCTGGTACAAACCAGAGTCTCTTTGCATGCTGGTCCACGAACTCCTTGTTTATGGAATTGAATATTTCCCAAGAGAATTCTGAATCAATCTCTCTCATGCCCGAATTTACCCAATACTTCCTGAACGTATCCGGCCGGTAACCTCTCTTCTTCATTGCCAGGAGAGTCTGCAGCCTGATGTCAGACCATCCGCTGTACGTACCATCCCTGATCCCTTTCTTGATCAGGCTGGTCTTGAGCAAAGCTCCCGGAATATGCACCAAGCCATAATGATAATAGTGAGGTTTTATCCATTTCATATAGGTGAAGATATACGATTGTTTTTCCGTGTTGTTCAGGTGGTCCTTGCCCCTTATCACATGCGTGAGTTCAAGGTAGTGATCATCGACTGCGACACTGAAGTTCATCATTGGGTATGCAAAATAGGTCCTTCCAGTCAATGGATGTGTTTCTTCCTTAACCCTGAAGGCTATCCAGTCCCTGATTGATGGATTCGGATGGTTCAGGTCAGTCTTGACAACCGCAGAAACATCGCCCTTCCTGAAGGCACCTGAGATCATCTTTTCAAATGCTTCCATGTTTGTCTCAGGGGCCCTTTCCCTGTGAGGACAGGCCATGGAGTTAAGCTTGTAATTCTTGAAATCTGCCTGGCTGCATTCGCAGATGTACATTTTCCCCATCTCGATGAGTCGCCTTGCTTCTTTATAGTATAGGTCCATCCGCTTCGACTGGATCACGATTTCATGTACCTTTACGTCGAGCCACTCAAGATCTTCCGGAATCAGGTGATAGGAGTCAAGGTCAATGTTAGAGGGATTTGTGTCCTCTATGCGGAGAAAGAGCTTTCCGCCATATCTCTTCACATATTCATCATTGAGGATGGCCATCCGGGAATGACCGACATGCAGTGGACCGGATGGCGATGGAGCCAGCCTCATCCTGACCTCGCCATTTACATCTTCCAGATCAGGCAGCCTGTGTTCCTGGACGTGCTTCTCCTTGACTGCCAGTTCCGGAATAAGTGAAACTGCTTCATCCATTACCTTTTGCTTGTCTCTTGAATTTATTTCCTTCACTACTGACGAAACGAGTGCCGAAACTTCCCTGCCTTTTGTCCTGGCTTCAGGGTATTCCCCCATGATCTTATTGATCACAGATCCAAGGTCGGCCCTGCCTTCATGAAGATAGGCATTCCTTAGCGCTATCTTCCTTATCTCCAGCTCATCGGGCAGCATATTTCACACCTGGGCTATGGGTGAGCAAATAATCCACAAGTTCATCTAAGCCGTCTCCAGTAGATGCTGAAATAGCGAATTCTTCCGTCTTCTTGTCAGAAATGTCCAGCTTCGCCTGGACCCTGATCATTTCTTTCTTCATGTTTGCTTTGATCTCCATGAAAAGCTTCTCCTGAGAGTCCGCATCGTATATTGATTCCCTGCTTTTGTCAAAGAGGAATATGATGGTAGAGTCGATATGCCTTAATGCAAGTATGGCGTTCATCTCCATAGTATTACGATCAGACATTGGACGGTCGAGTATACCCGGGGTATCGATGATCTGGATCCTCTTTCCATTGCGATCAAGATATCCAATATAGATGCTCTGGGTGGTGAAAGGATAAGGCGCAATCCGCGGTGTAGCGGTCGTAATCCTGGAAAGAAGAGAGCTTTTCCCTACGTTTGGCATTCCCGCTATAATGAATGTGGGCGTCTGGTCATCAATCTGGGGAACCTGTTTCATAAAATCCCTGCACCTGCCAAGAAACGAGAGATCGCTGTCAAGATCACCTATCAGTGAAGCAACCCTGCCATAGTACTCGCGCATTATCTTGTTCATTTCAGGCACCGAAGGCACATACTTGAGCTGCTTGATCTTCTGGCTGCTGAATTCAGTGATCTTGTCTGCTGTCCTGTCGAGCTTTGAAAGGCTTATCCTGTACTGATCAAGATCAAACATCATGTCCAGCAGGTTCCTGTAGAATGGGTGCAACGTATCGTTTGAAGGAAACTTCTTGACCAGCTTAGTTAGGTTAAAAACCGTGGTTCCCTCAATGCTTGAAATCCTGTCCTGAATTTCCTTCCTGACTCGAGTTTCCTTGCGGGGGTGGTACGGTTCTTCCACCTTTGAGGCTTTAGAAAACGCCTTGTCAATTATTTCCTGCGATCGAAGAACGGTCGGTATCCTTGCAAACATTAGCTATCTACTGATCCATCCGGTACTATGCCTTTTCCTTGATAGCGCCATCTATTTTCTTTTCAAGCTCCGGAGCCATCTCGAATACGTTATGGGCGTACTTGAAATGTATTTTTACCCGGGGCATCAAATCCTTTCTTTCCCTGGCTTCATACTCGAAGGAGCAGTCATATCCAAGATCCTTGCATTTGAACGTGTAAGACATATCCATGTATAGAAGGCGGATATAAAAGCGATTTCTTGTATTCGCACAGAAATAGATTTAAATTTGGTCTCTATCTCTTCTCATGCTGATAGATGATGAGAGAAGCGTTTCATGCGGAGGGGACCCATTCAATTTTCTTAAAAGCGTCCTGAAGGGAATATACATCCAGCTTGATCCCGGACAGGATGCGAAAATACTGGTAACTAAGGAAAAATACCCTTATGAGAAAGCCATCTTCGAAGCTCTTGTCACAAATGCGAAGCTAAGTATGCTCGATCTAATAGAGGATGGACAGGATTTTAACATCCTTGTACGGAAACCGATGAAGTAGATCCTTTGGAAACCCAATAAATAATAAGGGTTTTAACATATCGTATCTCATTAACATGGAAAGTTACGACGCATCACAGATCCAGATACTGGAAGGTCTTAAGGCGGTACGAAAAGTTCCGGGGATGTATATTGGTTCCACGGACTCGCGGGGCCTTCACCACACGGTCTACGAAGTAATTGATAACAGCATCGATGAATCGGTTGCCGGTTTCTGCAAGAATATCCTCATACGCATTCGGAAAGATAATTCTATCGAGATAGAGGACGATGGAAGGGGAATACCCATTGAGAATCATCCAAAGTATAAAAGACCGGCACTGGAGATCGTTCTTACAGAATTGCACAGCGGGGCAAAATTTGACAAGAAAGTCTATAAGGTAACAGGGGGCCTGCATGGTGTCGGTGTTCACGTAGTGAATGCATTGAGCAGTCTCCTCATAGCTGTCGTTAAGAGGAAGGACGGCTTCTATTACGAGAAATTCGAGCAGGGTATCCCAAAAGGTGGATTGAAGCATGTCAATCCGCAGGACTGGGGAAAAACCGGAGACGAGCATGTGGATGCAATAACTCCTGGCCTGGATACTGATCATGGACTGATTATCAGGTTTTATCCAGATCTGGAGATATTTGAGACAGTTGACTTCTCATACCAGGTTATTCTTGAAAGAACAAAGGAGCTTGCTTTTCTCAACCCGCAAGTTGCCATTAGAGTCATTGATGAACGCTCCGGGAAAGAGGAGTTGATGCATTATGAAGGCGGCCTGGTACAATTTGCAGAATATCTCGGAGAAGGACACCAGTCGCTGCTAAAGGAAACGATATACAACAAGGACGAGATCGAGGACACGGTTGTAGAGTTTGCCTTTCTTTATAATAACAGCACAACAGAGATAATGCAGGCTTATGTGAACAATATCAGTACCGTGGAGGGAGGCACTCACGTCACCGGGTTCAGGGCCGGCTTATCAAGAGCGATCCAGGAGTATGCGAAGTCCAAGGATATGGTAAAGGGCGTAGAATCGATAACAAGCGAAGATGTGCGCGAAGGTCTGGTCGCAATACTCCACGCGAAGGTTCTGACTCCGCAATTTGAGGGCCAGACTAAGTCTAAGCTGGGAAACAGCAATGTAAGGGGAATTGTGCAGAGCTCCACGGAAAAATTCCTGAAATCATACTTTGAAAGGTATCCTAATGTCGCACAGACAATAGTTAAAAGGGTCCTGATGGCTGCCGCTGCAAGAGAAGCATCCAGGAATGCCAGGGAACTGGTAAGGCGAAAATCAGCACTAGAGAGCGGGAACCTGCCGGGTAAGCTGGCCGATTGCTCCACATCAGATCCAGCGAAGGCGGAATTATTCCTGGTTGAGGGCGAATCTGCAGGTGGATCTGCCAAACAGGCAAGATCACGAGATTTCCAGGCAATCCTTCCGTTGAGGGGAAAGATACTTAACGTTGAGAAGGCCACTGACATCAAGACACTGTCAAATGAGGAGATCAGGAACCTTATCACGGTAATGGGTACCAATGTTAAGGATAACCTTGACCTGACGAAGCTGAGATATGGGAAGATCGTTATCATGACCGATGCCGATGTTGACGGAGCACACATCAGGACTCTGCTTCTAACCTTCTTCTACCGCTTTGCAAAGGAGATCATCCAGAACGGGAACCTGTTCATTGCACAGCCACCGCTGTTCAGGGTTCAGAAAGGTACCAAGGTGGAATACGTCTACTCGGAAAAGGAGGTGGACGAGGTGCAGCAGAGGCTTGGTGCAAATGCCATAGTACAGAGGTTCAAAGGGCTCGGGGAAATGAATCCTTCCCAGTTATGGGAGACTACCATGAATCCGGAAACAAGAAAGTTTCTCCAGGTTGGTATTGAGGATGCAGCCTATGCGGAAAGACTTCTCTCCATCCTGATGGGGGAGAAAGTGGAACCGAGAAGGCGCTTCATTGAAGAAAATGCGAAGACAGTAGAAAATATTGATGCGTGAACAAGATGATTCATTCTAAAAGCATAGAGGACGAGATACGGGTATCATACCTTGAGTACGCGATGAGCGTAATTGTAAGCAGGGCGATACCAGATGCGAGAGATGGGCTCAAGCCTGTTCAGCGAAAGATAATTTTCGCCATGAGCGAGATGGGGTTCACTCATGACAAGCCATACAAGAAATCGGCAAGGATCGTCGGCGAAACGATGGGTAAGTACCATCCGCATGGAGACCTCGCAATTTACGATGCTCTCGCAAGAATGGCACAACCTTTTTCACTCAGGTATCCACTTATAGACGGGCAGGGAAATTTCGGATCGATTGACGGTGACTCTCCTGCAGCTATGCGATATACAGAAGCAAGACTGTTGCAACTTGCTGAGGCAATGGTTGAGGACCTGGAAAAGGAGACGGTTCCTTATAAGCTTAATTTTGATGGCTCCCTGCAGGAACCCGATTATTTTCCTTCCAAGGTGCCGCAGCTTCTCATAAACGGGTCTTCCGGGATCGCAGTCGGAATGGCTACAAGCCTTGTGCCTCACAATATCAACGAGATATGCAGTGCCGTGAAGCATCTTGTTTCAAATCCGGGAGCAAATATTGAGCAGTTGCTCGACATAGTCAGGGCGCCGGATTTTCCTGGCGGAGGTATCGTCTACAGGGATGAGAACATGCTGACCGCATACAGGACTGGAAGAGGTAAGGCAAAGGTCCGCGGGGAGGTAGACCTGAGCGAGGATAAGAGGATCATAATCACAAGCATACCGTATGAAGTAAACAAGGCAAGGTATATCGAAGGTCTCGCAGACAAGGTGAAAGAGGACATCATTCGGGGAATCACTGACATACGGGATGAAAGCGATAGGGACGGCATAAGGGTCGTGCTGAAGCTCAAGGATGATTCTTCAAAGGAACTTATACTGAACCAGTTGTACGAACTCACCGATCTTGAGAAGACTGTATCGATCATCAATCTTGTGCTTGTTGATAACCAGCCCAGGACTCTTAACCTCAAGGAATTGCTGGAGGTCTTCATTGAGCACAGGTTAAACATCATACTGAAACGATCCGTGTTTGATCTCAAGAAAGGAAAGGAGAGAGAACATATACTGGAAGGGTTGTATATTGCAGCCAGCAACCTGGACAGGGTTATAGAGATAGTGAGGGGGAGCACTGACCCCAGGGATGCCAAGTCAAGGCTGATGCATGATCTTAATCTCTCTGATATACAGTCAGATTCCATCCTTGATATGAGGCTACAGAGGCTTACCAGCCAGGAACTGACGAAGATAAAGAGCGACCTTGATGATATCAGGAAGAAGAATGAGGAACTCAATGCAATTGTAATCGACGAAGGCAGAAGAAGGAAGATTCTAATGGAAGAGATGAATGAACTCTCCCTTAAGTACGGAGATAAGAGAAGATCGCGCGTTATCGAGGGCGAAGTCTCCAGGCGATCAATGGAAGAACTCATACCAAGAGAGGATTGTTTTGTCATTCTCACAGAGAAGGGGATTGTCAAGCGCGTTCCGCTTGAAGAGTACAGATCACAGAAGAGGGGCGGTAAAGGGATCATAACCTCGACCTGGAAGGAGGACGTTGTCAGGACTGCTGTTTCCGGTAACTCCCATGACGACATCCTCTATTTCACGGACCGCGGCAGGGTTTTCTCCGGAAAGGTGTATGAGATAGAGAAGAGGGCGAGGACAAGCATAGGCGTCTCGGTCCAGGCTTTCCTTAAACTTCAGCAGGATGAGCGGGTCAAGCAGATAATGATACCAAGTTTCACCGAAGGCTCTTACCTGTTCATTGCAACAAAGCTTGGTTACATAAAGAAGATATCTGCCAGTGCCCTGGAAAATATCAGGAGCAATGGCCTCATCATAATAGGATTGGAGCCAAATGATGCTGTCGTCTCAATCGAGGTTTTGAGGAAAGGCGACAGGATAGCTGTTGTTTCTGAGGATGCAAAGATCGCGACCTTCCTGCCAGATGGCCTGAGGGCTATGGGCAGGACTGCACGCGGAGTAAGATCAATGAGGCTTCCCCGTGGAAGGACGGTGCTGACTGCATTTGCAGTACAGGACAATGAATACGTGCTGAGTGTCTCTGAGAATGGAATAGGCAAACGGACTCTTTCAACAGATTTTCCTGTTCACAGGAGAGGAAGTTCTGGTGTTTTTATCTTCAGGGAAAGCAAGAAAACCGGGAAGCTAGTGAGTGCACTTTCTGTTCGCGGAGACGATGAGATTCTGATACTCACAAAAGGAGAAAAATCGATTCGAACGCCTATAAATGCAATCAGGGAGATATCGCGTGTCACAAGCGGAGTCAAGCTTGTTAACCTTGAGGAAGATGATCTGGTCGTATCAGTGACAAGGATAGTTTCCACTGATTAGTGTGCGGAAAGCCTTCTGGGATCAGGAAAGTCTTAACTCTGCCTGGATGCACTTTGAATGCGTGGTCCCAATCCATGAAAATTTAGATAATGAAATGATTTTTTATTATAATAATAGGGCGTCTCACATTTCATGAAATGTCGCACAGATTTGCACATTATTAGCACAATAAGGATTTTTGGACCTGCCTAAACAGCACATATCCCATTGATTATGTAGATCATGGACAATATTGTTTTGCCTGATGATAGAGGAGAAAGTACAAGGATCGACAGATCATAAAGGTTCTTGTCCTGATGAAGATCTGTTAATGATTTCAGGATAAGATAATTATGAAATATTTTTCAATTGGATTAAAAAATGACTGGAGGATTATTTGGATCCTCTCTTTCTCAAAATCATTGCTACTGCTGTACCAATAACTGCCAATGCCACAACAACACCGACAATTATGTATAGATCTGTGCTTGAAATCCCTGATGTTGTTGTTGGTGTTGTAACCTTTGAGAATGTAACAGTCTCCGGCACTGAATGCCCGTTCACAGAGAAAGTTCCGTTTAATGTGTGATACGATGTGTTCGTTGAGCTGGCAGTGTACGAGTAAGATCCATTGATCAGGCTCACCGTGTAGGTTGATGCTGTCAATGGACCTGATGAAGGCATGGCGGTTATATTCAGATACCATGTTGTACCCGACGGCAGTCCTGTTTCCGTGAATGTTACCGAATAGACGACGAGCACGACTGTAACCGACAAGCTTACACTACTTCCACTAACTGTCTCAGATCCCGTGGATGGAGTTGCACTGTAGTCAGCTGGAACTATGACTGCGAATGAATACGTGCCATTTGTCACAATAAAATTGACAGTTGATGAGACGGTTGTTGTGGTTATTCCACTCAATGTAACACCCCATTGTGTTCCAGACGGCAGTCCTGTTTCCGTGAATGCCATGGTGTAGGTAGCCTGATTGGATGCTGCAAATGTAATTCCCTGGTATGCAGGTTGCCCGTCAACTGTTATGCTTCCAGTTGATGGGTAGATCTTGTCAGCAGTGCTGGAAGCAACTGTGAAAGCATATGTGCCATTTGGTTCAGAGAACGAAAGAGTGGGAACGGTGGATGATAACAGTACGCTGTCCAGTGTGACATTCCACTGTGTTCCAGACGGCAGTCCCGCTTCTGTAAACGTAACTCCATACATCTCAGCAGTTATATTTTGCGTCACTGACGGCGCAGTTATATCATCGGACTGAAGAGTAACAGCGGTTTGCGCAAGAGCGAGACCGGTCATTGTTGAACCGGTGGCAATTGTAATGGCCGTTTGTGAAAGTATTATTCCATAAAAGGATGCACCAGTTCCTATCGACACTCCGCTTGCAACTTGCCAGAATATGTTCTGAGGCTGGGCTCCACCACTCAGAATAATGTGTGCTCCATTACCAAATGTAAGTCCCCCGGATATCTGGAAAATCCAAACTGAACTTGAATTGCCAGTGAGGGTTACAGATGTTGAGATGGATACTCCAGTTCCCCATTTGTAAAGGCCAGGTACCAGCGTCATACCGTTTAAATTCCCTGCTCCAAGGTTTACATAATTAGGATTGACTCTTCCTGCTGCATTGGTATATGCTGTCTGCATATCCCCCACAGCAGTTGTCAGTATTGAAGGTGTAGGTGATGCATATGTGGCTGCGTATACCTTCCCGGAAATCAATGATGAAGTGGAAAACTGTCCGGATGAATTCAATATTAATGAGAAACCTGTTATGTAAGTGCTGCTTGCAGGGCTAACACCTATGTTACCTACAATGGAGGATGTTCCCGTGTTAGAGATTCCGGTTTTTGCCAGAATTGTGTAACTGCCTGCTGTTCCGAGATTCACTGGAGATATAGATACAGGGGCCAGTTTTGTAAATGTTATATTAACTGTAACTGCTGCCCCGCTGACAGTTACTGAACCTGAAGATGATGTCGTGCTGAATCCGGACACGTTACCGACTGTGTAGGGGTATGTGCCGTCTGCAACAGAGAAAATGATAGTGCTTGTTGTCGATATTTCAGATGTGCCGTTCAATGAGACATTCCACTGTGTTCCTGATGTCAGTCCTGTTTCACTGAATGAAACATTGTACTGAGTCCCGGACACATACGGACTGGCCAAAACACCAGAGTTACCAGAATTTGTTGACTGGTCCAGGAAGAGCAGACTTGACGACAGAACTAGTACAAAGGATACAAGAATAACTAGCGTTAATTTTATTTTATGTTTTTTATGTTGTTTTTCCATGCAATATTAATATAATTTATTATATAAACACTTTTATATATTTTTTTTGACAATAGACTTAAGTAATATGGTGTCTCGCATTTCATGAAAAGGCGCACAAGTTTCGAACATTGTTAGCACAATAAGGATTTTGGGATATGCCCGAAACAGCATATCCCATTGATTATGTAGATCATGGACAATATTGTCTTGCCTGATAATCGGGGGAGAAAAGCCAAGTGAAATAATGAATATCGTCAGTTGTTAAAACATGAGATACTATATTATAATAAAATAAATATAAATTAGAGTGCTGCGTAATAATTCGCATCGTATGGCTCAGGTTTCAGTCCTTTCCTTTCCCTGATCTTTGCGACAACCTGCGGTTGTAGTTCAGGAGGAACCCTGTCGTAGCCGGAGTTTTCAGAACTCCAGAGCACCTTTCCGCCGGTGGCTCCCCTGATTGCTGAGGCAAAACCAAACATTCCAGCGACCGGTACCTTGGCAACGATCGTGATTTCTTCGCCTTCCTGATTCATTTCCTCAACCACGCCACGTCTCTGCTGTATCTCGTTAGTGACGGAGCCCATTATTTCCTGCGGCACGCTGATGAAAACCTTCGTAAGCGGCTCCATAAGGATCCTGTTAGCCTGGCACATTGCGCCATATATCGAATTTCTTCCGGCCGGAATGACCTGGGCGGGACCTCTGTGAATGCTATCTTCATGAAGCTTGGCATCGACCAGGCGCATTTTCAGTCCGTATACTTTTTCATTCGCAAGAGGACCGCGGTTAATCACTTCAACAAATGCATCAATGAGCAGCTCCATTGTTTCGTCAAGATACTGGATTCCTTTCGTGACGTCGACCATGACATTCATGCCCTCTACTGCTTCAAGCCCTCTTGCCTCGTCTCTTGGCAAGCCTGCATTCTGGAGGAGTTCTATGATACCTTTGCGATCCTTGAATTTCGATCCCTGTGGTATCTTTCCATCCTTGATTAACTGTATAACCTGTTCCTCGAGTGGTTCAACTTCAAAGTAGAATCTGTTGTGCTTGTTTGGGGACTTTCCCTCGAATGGGCCCCCTTTTCTTGCCACTGTCTCCCTGTATACAACGAGCGGCTCGGAAGTGTTGACTTCAACCTTGTAGTCGTTCTTAATCCTGTAAAGAGTGATTTCAAGGTGAAGCTCCCCCATTCCTGAGATCAGGTGTTCGCCGGTTTCCTGGTTTATATCGATCTGGATCGAGGGATCTGCCTTAGATACATTCCTCAGTACTTCTATGAGTTTAGGAAGATCAGCCGTGTGTTTTGCCTCTATTGCGAGCGTAACGACAGGTTCCGTATAATGCACCATTGGCTCAAATGGATCCATGTCCTGGGCTGAAGAGATTGTGGATCCGGCAATTGCACCTTTCAATCCAATGATAGCTGCAATGTTTCCAGCAGCTATCTCATCAACCTGGATCCTGTCCGGGCCAACCATCATGGATAAAACCTGGACCTTGCTCTTGATGCTGCCTGTCCTCGATACATAGACTTCTGTGGACTTCCTGAGAGTCCCGCTGAATACACGGCCCACAGCAATTTCACCGGCATGCGGGTCAATGATCATTTTTGTTATCATCATTGTAACCGGTCCATGGAAATCACAGTTGAGCATTGCCTTTCCAGCCTCAGACTCAAGATCCCCTTTCCAGATTTGTGGTATCCTGTATTTCTGGGCCTGTCTGGGATTGGGCAGGTGGTGTATAACCATGTCGAGCACTGTTTTGTGGAGTGGTGATTTCTTGGCAAGTTCCTTCTGCTTACCTCCTGCCACGAGGTCGACTACCTCCTTGAATGTAATTTTGTTTGCCTGCATCGAATGAACTGAGATCGCCCAGTTATTAAATGCGGAACCGAAGGCAACTTTTCCAGCCTGTACACTAAGAGACCATTCATTCTTGAATTCTTCTGCTGCATATTTCGAGATGAGCCTGTTAACGTCCATTATGACTTTCTGGAATCTCTTCTGCATCTCTTCAGAGTTTAGCTTGAGCTCATTTATAAGACGGTCAACCTTGTTTATGAATAGAACCGGCTTGACCCGTTCCCTGAGAGCCTGTCTTACGACAGTCTCAGTCTGAGGCATGACCCCTTCTACAGAATCGACAACTATAACTGCCCCATCGACAGCTCTCATAGCCCTTGTTACGTCACCGCCAAAGTCTACGTGACCTGGTGTATCAATAAGATTGATCAGGAAATCCTTATTATCCAGCGTATGAACCATTGATGCAACAGCAGCGTTAATTGTTATACCTCTTGCCTGCTCCTGTTCGTCATAATCGAGCATGAGCTGCTTTCCCGCCAGTTCCTCACTCATCATGCCAGCGCCTGCAATCAGGTTGTCACTAAGTGTGGTTTTGCCATGATCAATGTGTGCTGCAATATCTATATTCCTGATGAATTCAGGATTTTCGACAATATTCCTGGCTTTCTCTATGTTTTCCTCTTTTCGACCCATAAAACCACTAAAAAAATTAGCTCTTTATCTGTATCTCTATCTGGACACCGTCGGGAATGGGAATACGCATCAATTGCCTCAATGTTCTCTCATCGGCATCAACATCAATGAGCCTTTTGTGAACCCTCATTTCCCATCTTTCCCAGGTTGCAGAGCCTTCTCCATCCGGACTCTTTCTAACAGGTACCGTCAGGCGACGGGTAGGAAGCGGTACAGGACCATGGAACTCTACTCCGGTTCTCTTTGCAATACCCTTAATCTCTTCACAAACAACATCAACGACTTTATGCTGTGTCCCGCTAAGTGAGATCCTTGCCCTGTAAGTAGCCATCAATGCACCTACTTCTTCTCAAGGTCAATACACTGGCCAGCGGCCACTGTAATACCCATGTCCCTAATAGCAAATCTCCCCATCTGAGGTATGTCTGATACCTTCTCAAGCACTATCGGCCTGTCCGGGATGACCTTGACAACGGCAACATCGCCAGTCTTTATGAAGTCTGGCTTATCCTTAAGGGTAGTTCCATCCTTTGGGTTCAGTGTCTTGATTATCTCCTCAAACCTGCATGCAACCTGTGCAGTGTGCACATGGAAGACTGGTTTGTATCCATTGGCTATTACGCTTGGGTGATTGAGTACCACTATCTGGGCGGTAAATGCCTTAACAACTGTCGGCGGGTTCGACGTTAATCCGCACACGTCACCCCTCTTTACGTCAGTCTTGGCGATTCCCCGTACGTTGAAACCAACATTGTCTCCAGGTTCAGCCTGCTGCATCTGCTCATGATGCATTTCAATGGATTTTACCTCTCCCTGCTTATCCGCAGGTAGGAAAGATACCTTATCTCCAATCTTCATCACGCCGGTTTCGACTCTACCCACTGGAACGGTTCCAATACCAGTGATCGAATAAACGTCCTGTATTGGAAGCCTCAGAGGCTTATTGGTTGGCTTTTCCGGAACCTTGAGCGAGTCAAGAACCTGAAGAAGTGTCGGACCATTATACCATTTCATGTTTTCGCTTGACTTTATGATGTTGTCGCCCTTGTATCCGCTTACCGGAACAATCGGGACATTTCTATATCCAATGGATAGAAGGAATTTTTCAACTTCTGCCTTTACAGTATTGAATCTCTCCTGACTGAATGGTGGTTGAGTTGAGTCCATCTTGTTTGCAACGACTATAAGCTGAGGCACTCCAAGAGTTTTGGCCAGGAAACCATGCTCCCTTGTCTGTGCCATGATACCTTCTCCTTCCTTGAAGGATATGACTAGCATTGCGGCATCTGCTTGGCTGGTTCCGGTTATCATGTTCTTGACAAAGTCCCTGTGCCCGGGGGCATCAATAAGTGTAAAGTAATATTTATCCGTCTCGAATTTCTTGTGGTTCAGGTCAATTGTTACTCCTCTCTCACGCTCTTCTTTCAGTCTGTCCATTACCCAGGCAAACTCAAAAGTTGCTTTTCCCTTCTCAGTAGCTTCCTTCTTGTACTCCTCAATAATATGGGCCGGCACTTCGCCGTGCTCGAATAATAGCCTCCCTACCAGGGTAGACTTTCCATGATCGACATGCCCAATCGTTACTAAATTTATGTGTGGTTTCTGTCCTGCCATTAGTGTTCACCGTTGTGACTTTCCATACGAGATGTATAACGCATATAAGGATTTTCTGAGTGCACTGTATGTCAAACCCCTCAGTGCTTTTGAAAGTTGCCGCAGGATTCAATATGCGTTTTTGGTAATACTATATTACCACCGAGTATTACTAAATTTAGAAGGCATCTCTGCCAAAGAAAATATTGAAACAAAAGAGAATTTGAAGAAACCCTCCTACATAAAATGGAGAGACGTATTTCGGGAGATGCTGAAATCCATGATCACCGAAGATTAAACCAACAGACAATCTACAGATCTAAATATGATCCGACAAGGCAATCAAACCGCGGAATACATAAGAAGAGGATGGCACAAGGAGTGCTCTTAAAATTCTGGATGACTGTTCAATCGTTGCCGTTTGAAGTAATCAATGCATTAAGATATAATCCCGTTAATGGCACACATGATCTTCTCAAAATTTATGAGAACACGTATTGGCTTCGGGCTACCCTTTTCCTTTGCCTGGAAGGTCTCTTTGTGGATTCATTAAAAACGGCAGCAGAGTGTGGCACAACGGTGAATGCCTCTTCCTAACTATCACTCTCAAATTGCAACGATTGTGCGCCATCAAATGCAGTCATTATGCTTTTGGGTAAAATAGGCAAGAACGATCACCTCGAATTCTTGCCTTCTTGAAAATAAATATTTTGGAAAATAAAATTGTAGTTAATAAATTACGGGGCATGTTGGATATGCGCTCCCACTGAGGTTAGTCCACCATAAGTGGATGCAGCAAACGCAAGTATTACTACAATGAAGAATAATACAAGTATCACATTGGCTAAGGCTGGACTCTTGGTCTTCGATGGAAGTATATCGTAAATCAAGCTGACCGGATAGACAAGTATTCCAAAAGCACCGTATCCGAGGTAGAGCAGGAAGGTCTCCAATGTCGCGCTCGCTGATGGGAGATTGTTGATATAGGCATTGTAACCATAAACTATTGCCAGCAACCCAATTGCCATGGCAAAAATCCCCGGAAACTGAAGCTTGTAATCCCTGATGACAGATATAGCGTATAGAAGGGTTACCATTCCAAGCATCAGGAAAGGATCTCCATATAGGATGTTGTAGCTGCCCGGAAGCGGCCATACAAATTCCTGGAACAGGCCGATTGCCAATATTACCACACCCAGAACGAGAAGTGGGAAACCAGCTGGTGCCATAGCTACTCTTAAATTCTTAGTACCATTCTTTCTGTATTCCAGATAGACATAGGCTATTGTATAAAGTGTTAGCACACTGACCAATGTCACCAGGAAGTATTCCAGAGCCAGATCATCTATAAACGCTGCCATAGGTATTTCATGCAGCAAAGCAATAACTCCATATTAGCTTTTACACCTGATAAGGAAGTATTATCCTTTACGTGGGCTGTTAGGTATCCCTCCCAGTCCTGATAGGTTATCTAAAAATTATTGCATTTTTTTTTATATTATAAACCAGTTTATTTAGCTAGTCAAATAGGCGGGCTTTATGAAACGTTGCTAATCCTAGAATATACAGTTGTCAATAGATTTGAGGTTGCTAAGTCCTGTGCATAATAAAAGTTGATAAGGACTTTAAAAGCTAGCAGGGTAAAGCTTCATAACAATTGCCATAATAAGCGATTCATGGTACTTCAAGGATTATATGTCATACCGCATGGCGATGAAATCCTCGATCAGCCCAATGCGGAAAGCGCAAAGATGCATGATTCGATCCATGATATGACATTACTGGATTCCTCGGACACAATTGCAATAATATCACCCCATGGACTGATGCTTCCGGATCGGGTAGCAATAATAAATACTGAATTCAGCACCGGGAAGTACGATCTAAAGGGAGGGGAACTAAAAAGGAGGTATTCTTTAGATCGTGAGCAGGCACTGGAACTCAAGGAGGCTGCAGGCGATAGAGCTGACCTGGTCGGGTATGTTACTTCTTCTGGTCCCCTGTCAGATTTTCCACTGGACTTCGGTAGCCTGATACCTTTGACTTTCTTTGGCGAACGAAGACTGGTTCTTATGGGACAGCCCAGACCTAGGAATACTGATCGGCTATTCCAGTTCGGTAAGATCCTCTATTCATGGTCCAGGGAAGCGGATACGAAAGTTAGCATAATTTTCAGCGCAGACCAGGCACATACCCACGCACGGGATGGTCCTTATGGTTTCTCTGGAGAAGCTGAAAAATATGACTCAGAAATTGTATCCGCCATAGAGGAAAATGATTTTAGTAAAGTGAGAGAGTTTCAGCCGGATTTCATAAGCAGGGCAAAACCTGACAGTTATTGGAACATGATCGCGTTGGCAGGCTTTCTGGAGGCATCCGGAATGAGTATGAAGGTCAACTACTACTATGTTGAGCACTATTTTGGCATGATGGCAGCAAGCGTTAGGTATGCCTGAGAGAACATTATATAATTTGATATTCTCTCGATTACCATGGAAGGGGAAACAAAAATAATATTGCTTCTTGTTTTTTCTGCCGTGGTCACAGCTATCTTCGGATATATGGTGGTCGGCGGATACCTTCTCTGGCAACCGTAGGGATCTGGAATGCTCGAAGAACTTACTAGCCTCAAGGAACAGCTCCTTTTTCAGGGAAAATTTGAACATCAGGAATTCAAGAACATCGTGATAGCAGGAATGGGGGGTTCGGGAATAGCAGGATCAATATTTGCAGAAATATTTGACGCTTGTCCCATCGAGACAGTCTCAGATTACTCTGTTCCTGCCTACGTGAACCATGATACCCTTTTTATAGCGATAAGCTACTCCGGCAATACAGAGGAGACTATTTCAGCTTTCAGGGATGCTGAGAGAAAAGGCGCACAGACTGCCGCAATTACTTCAGGCGGCACCCTCAGTAAAATATGCCGTAACACTCTAATAATCCCCGGCGGACTCCAGCCAAGATCGGCAATTGGGTATATGCTGGCTCCACTGATCGCTTCTCTTATCCCGGGATCTTCTGGAGATTTGAAGGAAGCATCAAGGACTGTTGAAAAGATCGATTCATCGAATGCTCAGATAAAGGAAGAAGCAGGCGTTCTTGTCAGGGAGAAGAAGCTTCCTGTAATATTCGGGTTCAAGCCCTTCGAGTCGGTTGCTTACAGGTGGCAGACACAGTTCAACGAAAACGCTAAGATGCTTGCATTCAGCGCATTTTTCCCTGAGCTGGATCACAACCAGATAATGGCTCTTGAAAGCAGCTATGGCAGGGACAGTCTTGCTTATTATTATTTCTCAGGCGCTTCCGGAAGAGTTCGCGACAGGATTAAGTTCACCATAGATCTTACGGGGATAGAAGCAAGGCAGATACCAGTTGAGGGGAGATCCAGAATTGCACAGATCATGCATCTGGTGCATTACGGTGACTATTTTTCATATTATGCTGCAATTGAAAGAAAGATCGAACCCCGTGACGTAACGACAATAGAAAAGCTGAAAAAGCTTCTTTCACAGATCTAGGCAAGTTCCGATGTTCCAGGCGGAAGGAGTCTCTCCACCTCCTCGATCCCGATGTCGAGGAGTTCCCTGACCTTCCTGGCAATTTCATCACGCCTTGTCTTGCCGGGCGTTATTTCTACAAGCTTTCCAAGTGATTCAAATTGTACCGGAGAAATCATCAGCACGGTTTCATTGGAATATGTAATCTTTCCCAGGTAGAGGTGCATTGGAAGATCAAACATGTAGTTCCTTTTCCCCCTGATCACCCAGGATCCCGAAGATACATATTCGCCAGATTCAGCTGTCTTTGAAACCTGTTCCGGGAAGACCCAGTAAGCTGATCCCGATAGCTGACCCGCAGGCCAAGCTCTTGAGAAACTGACTGCAAACTGGCATGCCTCGAAGATGCTCTTCTCCTGCGGCCTGATATTGTCGGCAGCCTTTATGATAGTGCTTGGCGCACCGTAAAGGTCGGCATGAACGTAGAGGTCATACTGTTTCATGTGCTTCTTTACAACTTTTTCATTGGATTTTCGATCCTTCCCGGCGATTACAAGGTTGCCTTCTGACGTGAAGAACCAACGGTAAGACTCGAACCAGAATGTTTTTCTTGCCTTCTTGCGCTTCACCCGCTGTACCGGCACGATCTGCTTCCTGGCTTCCTCGATTGCCTTCTCCGCTCCATCAATCTTAGCTGCAAAGTCCTTTGACTCCTGGAACGCAATATTGCCGTTCTCGGTTGACCTCCTGTTATAGTGAATGTCCAAGATGTTGCCCTCCACATCTATCCGGCATCGTTTCCTAGCAGGATCAATCGACTGCACAATGCAGTCATGATTAAGCGCGTAGCTGGCTGTTATCTGGTTTTCTCGGTTCTTGATTTCACCTATGAGGGCATCTATCCTGCCAAGATTGGAGAAAATGAATTCTCCCTGCTTCCTGTACATTTCAGACTGGGATCGAAACTCCTCTATGCTTTTCTCAATGGATCTTATCCTTTTTTCCAGTGGAGACTCTGTGGCTACCGGCTCAGGAAGGTTCTGCAGATAGTATTCCAGGCCTTCGCTGAATGAGTCAAATGATTTGTCCGGTTCCTCGCCCAGATGCAGCAGCCTGATAGGCGACAATATCGCATGATTAGAGTACAAGAAGGCCTTGTTGCTTGTTGATTCCTGAAGTATCTGCATAATGGTGGATTTCATGTCATCGAAGCGACTGAATTCTGCTGCAGGTCTGTTCTTATCTTCTCCAATCCTGAAGACTACCTCTTCAGCCATCTCTCCTCCAAGATTCATCCTGGTTGCCAGGGTCTGCACAATGTTTGCCTTACTATTTCGAAGAATTGCTGCAAATCCATCAGGCATGAGTTTTATCGGATCATTGGATTCAGGCGGAATATATGGTGATCCTCTCGCTATCTTCCGGTTCTTCCACTCTCTCTGGTTATATGCGAATTTTATCACGCCGTCCTGCAGGACGATCAGGTTGCCTTCCCTAAAGACTTCCAATATTACCTTCAAGCCACCTGAAAGCTCCATTGCGACGATCCTGTCAAAGTTGATCTGGTATATCGACAGTATCTTCCTATCTTCAAGCAGGCTGCGAAGCGTCATTGCCATGTTTGAAGGTGTATCTTTAATATCGCCTTCATGAAATGCAATTCCTTTTGAAAGCGAAAGGAAGAGTGGCCTTCTCTTTACATCGCTGCGGTATATCTGGAAAAAGAATTCATCCCCGGACACCTGGTGCACTTTCTTCACGAACGAGCCTACTATCTCATCCTGATAACATTTCACGAACGCATAAATGTCTAGCGATGATTCCTTGTATTTCATCTTTACTCCGTTCAGCGCGGTCTACCAGACCAGATGACAAAACCGGATATTAAGAAGAACCATTCGCTTCACATTATCAATGAAAGAGCCTGCGTTCACACACTAGGCTAATGGCAATCATTATCTTCATTTTGTAATCTGTGAGATGAATGAGGAAACTTCTCGTGGCCCTTGCCAGTTTACCCGACAGTAAAACAATCTCACGCTTTTCCGAACGTGTGGCGAACGCCGGATTCAAGGCTATTTTCATCGTCGCTCAAGACCCTCTAAAGGCGCAACTGGAAGAGCATTGCTCAATCGACCAAGATTGCGTATTGCTAATATCCGGCGTTCTTGTAAAGGATGCTTTGCTAGCATCACTCAATTTGGGAGGAATTGAAGCAATAATTGCCGTTAATCCAGAATGGAGTCATGATCTGGGACCGGTACTCAGTTCCGTCGTAACCAGGGTGATCATAGTGACGGATGGTCCGGAACTTTCCAGTTCCAGGATGCAGGCAATGAAGTACCATGACCGCATTTCTGGGTCAACCATTAACTATCTGCGATTAGATGCGGTTAAAACGTTGCTAGATCATCCTGAAAGGATGATAAAGATGCTGGAGGATGGCCTGGATGCCAGATGACAGGGTAGAAAAGCTGGAACTGCAGGTCCGATATTCTGACATAGACTCGTATGCTCATGTGAACAATGCGGTATACCTGTCATACTTTGAACTTGGAAGGGTAGAGTTCCTTAAAAAACACCTGCCGAAGGACAGTATAGAGAAGATTGGCATAGTTGTAGCAAGGGTAGAAGTTGACTACCTCAGCGAAATCAAGCTTGGTGACCGGTTAATTTGCGAAACGTGGATTTCGTCTGTTGGCAGAACAAGCCTTGTTTTTTCTTCACTTTTGAGAAAAAATGATATTGTTGCGGCAAGAGGAAAGATCACCATGGTTCATGTGAATCAACATGGCAGGCCTGAGCCGCTGCCCGGTTTCTACCGGGACCTTGTTGTTCAGGTGCCTCCCATCACATAGGATATCCAGTAGGGTATAGGAGGCGTGAAGTAGATAATGTCGAATAGTGATATGTGTATTATCAGGTCAATGTAGATTGAATTTCTAAGATATGCAATTACGCCGTAAAGTACACCCATACTGAACAGGTCTAACATATACAGGGGTGCAAAAAGTCCGGGATACCCCTGATGCTCGAAGACGAGGTAGTTCGCGTAAAGCAGCATGAACAGGGCTGCCTGGATAATCACGGCATATTCCTTTCTTACGTACCTGGAAAGCATTTTGATCATTAAGAATCTGAAGTTGACTTCGTCTATGATAGCAATTCCGTAGAATATGTCTAACGGAGAAAATTTGTGCAATGCAAAAATATATCCCCAAATGAAAAGCGCGGTGACCAAAAAGACCCAATCCCTGCTTTCAATGCTTTTTATAGCGCTCCTGATAAGATCCGGGTCGCTTGCGATAGTGATTGCAATCATCAAGGGAACAACAAACAGGTAAAGGTAGTACAGTGTTGCGCTTAAGGAAGGTTGCAGCAAAAAAGCCAGGAAAAGATAGAAAAGCAGGAAAACGATTGTCTCAGTTAGCAAGAAAAGTACGAGTGTCCGTCTTCCAGTTTGCATGAACAACAAGAGATAGATTCGTGATATACCACATTATCGGTAGCGTAACTATGATAAGAATAACGGCAAAATAGAACTGTGATGCAAGTGTAAAGGCATTCCAGACCAGTATATTGAACGAAGCTGCATAAAGAAGCACTATGCCGGTCATAGAAAACATCATGGAAACATACTCAAGCAGTATTATTCTTGCATTATTCTTAAGTGGAACATACACTGCACCTATCAGGGCGCCGGAAACCAGGCTGCTGGCATTCATAAGCAGGAAGAAACTTGCGTTCCCGACTGCCAATGTAACAAGACCAGGGACGAACCACAAAAGGAAAAGGAATGTTGAAAGTGCTATCCAGAGAAGTGATCTACTCCTGTGCCCGCCTCCTCCAAACATCCCCACCAAGAGGATCAAAATAACGGCACCCTCGATAAACATCAGGAAATTTATTCCAAAGAAAAAGACTTCATTCTTAACCAAGCCAGCCATTACGCCGAAAATCTCCACGAATGGTAAAGCGATTATGAATATGAACAAAATAATCCGAGAAGAAGCGCGGTCTTTAGCCTTACCAGAGAGGACCGGTATATAGCCTCTGCGCCGGTTAAGCAGCAGGTATAGAGTGAGACTGGTTAAAAAGACGAGTACAACGGACTCCATTAGAAGGGGTATAGCGATTGTTGATATCAGAAGCGCTGCGAAGCTTGGCATTACTGCGGTTATGCTTTCGCACTGACACCCAATAACTGCGCCTGCACCTGACATGGCTGAATAAAATCTGCCACTTTTCCCGGAATACAGCCGCACAATCCAAAAGTAATTTTCTGAGATTGCTATTGAAATCACTAGATAGACAAGCATTGTCGGGAGGCTTAAGGTGAAAACCATCGAAGGAGATTGAAGAACTATTCCATCGTAAAAGAGGAGAGGTACTCCAGCCGGTCGCTCATCCGCGTAAATGGAGAACATGAGGACATGTGAAGGGATCCCAGGATCGAGCCTGATCAAGCTCGAAATAACTATCATGAAGGTAAAAATAAACGATGATCCTGCTAGTAACTTCAGTGCATCCCTGTCAGAGCGGCGAACGTAAATTATTGTTATTGCCGCAGCTATCGCTATCCATGGCACGAAAAGTACGGTCCCAAACATAAGAAGACCTATGACCAGGTAGAAGATGACGGCAGCACCCGCAGTCAACTTTTTCAGCCTGCCTGGAGCCAGGAAAATAAGGGAAGGAGTGAGTGCCAATAAGATTTCAAAATACAGGAAAGCCGATCCCGTTCCCGTTCGAATAAAAATGCCGAGAAAATTGATGAAATAAAGAAAGACCACAATGAGACCGGTAAAGAGTGCTACGAATTCCAGATCCAGTATTCGCCGACCATTCATAGAATTACAAACCATATTGATACAAGCAATACAAGGAGATAGAAGTTGGAGAATATGAACGCGCTCCTGAACTGTGCAGGAGCGTATTGCTTGGTGTGTATTTCAATCAGGCGGTAAATCAGGTATGAGTCGAAGATGACTGCTACGAAGTAATATATTATTCCCACATGGAAAAGCGATGGGAATTTGAAAGCATTGAAGAAGACTGGCAGGAGCGAGAAACCGATAAGTATTATCGTATTTGCAAGGATCCACTTGTAACCTGCCTTCACGCCTACAATCGCCGGCAGCATCGGTATATTGGCGTTCTTGTAATCCTCGCTCCTATAAGATGCAAGAGACCAGAAGTGTGTGGGTGTCCACATGAAGACAAGAATAGCGATGAAGAGCGAAGTCACCGATACGTTTCCGCTAACCGCAGCCCATCCTGCAAGTGCCGGAAAACTACCCGCTATGCCGCCAATGACAATATTCCATGTCGTCCTTCTTTTAAGTATTACAGTGTAGAGGAGGAAGTAGCTGAGAAAGCCGAGGAATATGAACAGAGCAGTCAGGTAATTTATCAGGAAATATGAGAGTAACATTGATCCAAGCAGGAATAGCATCGCGATCCCTGCAAGTGCCCTCCTGTTGGCAGGATTTATGATATCTTCGCGATATTTGGTTCGATGCATCTTGCCATCAATATCCATGTCATAGAGGTTGTTCAGGATGCTAGCGGAGAAAGATGCAATGGTGCCTGCAACAATAAGTGGAACGAGGTAGATCAGCCTGGAAAGCGCGAGTGGATTTGAGAGGAATCCGGTTATGGCCACGAGCACTACTAAAAGTGTTATTCCGCCCTTTGAAATCCGGAGGAACTCAGAAAGCTTCATGGATATAATTCGTCTCTGGTTTGTGTACCAGGAATATATGCAGAAGAAGATTGGCTTGATACTAAGCCCGGTATGTAGATTACTGCTGATGACGAAGAGGAGTTAGTTACGTTGATGATGCCCACTGCAGTAGAAGGATGATATAGGTCCCAGTAGGTATAGTTGCCAGTTGATGTGAATAGATAATATCCCCAGGTCAAGTTGGTGCTAGGATCAACCGAGGCGACGGCAACCGCAGTACTTGAATTCTCTGCATTGCCAAGGTTTATCTCCAGTACATGTGTAAGATTGTCCTCGTTTATTATAGTGAAATTGACAAGAGTCCCAGCAGATATCGATATAGTAGGGTTCACACCGCTGGACTTGCTGAAGTTCCATCCATAAACATCTGCGTATAGAGACGTATTTACAAGTGCAGTGTAGACAAATATGGTGCCGAACCTGCTCGTATTATTTGAGTTCCAGTAAACATACTGCCCAGTATTGTTGAATGGGACAGAGACCGTCAGGCTTGAATTAGTTTCATTGATTAAAGTAGTAGAAGTTGTTGCATTAACCTTCGAGCCTGAATTAATCTTGAATGTGTAGTTGCTGGAGTTAGGATCTTTTATTGTCAGGTTCAGGAGCGTGTTTGAAGCAAGCGCAATGTATGGATAGAGAACACCGTTAGAAGTCAGGTTGTTCTTCAGCAGTTGAAGAGTCTGGTTTGCATAATGTGCATAATGCACTCCGCTGGTTGTATTGCTAACTGTAGCATTGACGTATAGTGTTGCAACCATTGTCTCTGGATGAACTGTACACCAGTAAGTATACACACCTATTGTGTCGAAGTATGCCTGAACGTATGATTTATGCCCCGGTATTGTAGTGATCTGAGATGTTGAAAGTAATGTATCCTGGTACGTGGATTCAGAGGATCCGGGGTTGATTGTCAAGGTATGCGGTTGGCCGTCTTCCTCGATCACGGTGAAGTTCACAACAGTATTGTTGGCTATGGTTAAAGTCGGGTTAATTGTCCCATGACCATAATCCCAGCCATTCGCATCAGCGTAGATTGTTATGTTCTCGTAATGCTTAACGTTCTTCGACGGTACAGGTGGCAATTGGAAGGCTTTCACCGTAGGCGGATTGAGCATCAATGTCAGTCCTATCGCAACTAAGAGGAGGACTATAACAACAAAAACAACGCCAGCTTTATTTCCTTCCATTATCATTTGCCTCCCGCGGGAGATGGTGTCTTACTGACCCCAGTATTTTCTTCCTCGAAAGCATTATCAGATGAAGTGGAAGGGGCTTTCAGCCAGCTTGTGGCTATATTGTACAGGAATATAAGCTGGCCTATGCCTATTATCACTCCTCCTATAATCGATGCGTCCTGGTAGCCCTGGAAAAAGCCAAAATAACCTGCCACCGCCCTGGGCATCCCGAGGAAGCCTCCCACTGACCATGCAAATGCCATGAGGTAAGAGCCGCCGGCGGTTAGCGCAAAGTGCCATCTTGCCAGTGATACATTATACTTTCTGCCACCTGTGAATGTAGGGAAAAGCATATAGAAAGCGGCAAAAGATATCCCCATTGTTATTCCAATGAATATGAAGTGAAAGTGGCCGGTTACCCAGTATGTTCCGTGCACTTGTTCATTGAATGGAGCAAAGGACTGCATTACACCGGTTATACCGCCAATTATGAAATCGACAATCCCATTCAATACAAACAACATGGGAACCGTCGTCCTGATTGATTTAGCCGTCCAAAGTGTGCCAATGAAGTTGAAAACTGTTATTGCAGATGGTATCACGACCAGGAATGACATTGTTGTGAAGAAGGTAATCCAGGCAATTCCAAGCCCGGAGTTAAGAAGGTGGTGACCCCAAACGAGCTCGCTGAGTATCAAAAGAAGGCCTAGACCCCAAACACCAGAGTTGTAACTGTAAATCTTTGTTCCAGTGAATTTTGGTATAATTTCGTAGATCAGCCCAAAAAATGGGATTATTGCCATGTAAACAATAGGGTGCCCCCAGAACCAGAAAAGGATGGTGAAAAGAAGTGTGTTTGTGCCGGTTATGAAAAATATTGGGTTGAAGTAGTCGTAGAAAAGCATACCGAGTCCAACCATCAGCGGCGGTGCAGATGATATCGCCATTATAACGGTGAAGAGTATTGACCAACTGAACAGTGACATCTGATTCAGCTTGATATCCGGGGATCGATCGAAAGCTATGATCTTGATTATGACAACAGAAGCTATCATCAGTCCTATGAAAACTAGCTCCAGGCCAAGCACTGCCAGCCACGCAAACTCACCGCCTCCAGACTGAGTCAGCTCTAGAGACAGTGGAGGATAGAAATACCACCTAAGCGCGGCTCTTGAGATCAAGATGAAAATACCACCCGCAAGCCATACCCAGTATGCTATTGAGGAATAGACACCCATGGTGTCTTTTTTGAGCTTGAGGTGTGATGGTAGAAGGTAAAATCCAAGCCCTAGTGCAGCGCCAAGAGCAAACATGTAAATCATCAGGGTTGCATGCTCCGTCATCAGGACATTGTATTGTGCTGCTCCGATGATCGTCGGGTTGGGTTCGGTGAGGCTGACTCTCATCAGAACTCCGAATGATCCTGCTATGAAGAGAAAAAGTATGCTTGTAAACAAGTACCTCAGACCAATGCTCTTAGAGTCATCGTATAGGAAGATCTTCCAGCTCAGTTCCCTGGGCTTGTCCGAGAGCTTATCCCTGACATACTCGTTAGTTCTCTCATAACCAGCATCTTCTGCCTGCTCCTGAAGGTATTCCTTTGCGGGAACTAGCCTGAAATAGAAATAGAAGAGTATAATTGCAATTATGCCCAGTAAGACAGAAAGATAAAGCAATTCAAGATTGGTTCCATTAAGACCTATTGAGGCTAGACTCAATAGAGCATTAAAGGAAAACATCAGGCCACCACATTCAAGTAACCGCGCATTTCGTAATGATCCAGCCCGCAATATTCGACGCATTCAAAGTAAAAGGATCCTATAACCGTGGGTGTAAAACTTAATGAATTATTCTGACCTGGGATAGCATATACCTGGATTGCAAGTTTGGGTATTGAAAGATCATGTATAACTGCAAATTGCTCTGCGCCTTTTATGGACGTCACAACAAGTACAACTGGTTTACCGACTGTTACATTGAGTACATTTGTCGTTGTCGTCCCATTGCTGTAAACAAAAGTCCAGGACCATTGTGTTCCTTCGACATGGACGATGTCCGCATTGCTCGGATAAGTTGGATGTGCATTGACATTCTGGGCAAAGTTCTGAGAGTGCATAGATATGTATATGACGTTGCCAATTGCAGAGCCGATTAGGACTACAAGGACTGCCACTATCCAGATGAACTCTTTTTTAGTTTTATCATTCATCGAAAATCATCCCATTCATAAGAATTGTCTTTCTTCTTTACTACAGGGTAAGCCATTAGAAGAATGCTGAACAAACCCGCACCAATGCCGGTTCCGATGGTGGGCGCATTGGTGTATGCGGCACTTAGACCAGGGTTACCGACATAGAAAGTTTGCATCCAGAGGAATAGAAGCTCGCCGGACACTAAAGCTGCTATTACTCCAATTATGAAAAACTCTATTATTAGTCTTTCACCCTTACTCATTCTATCGGTTATGGAATCAACTTATTTAATGCTTATTGGGCCTAGAAAACACAGATATATCTAGCCATATCCTGAGATGTGGTATTAATTTCAAGTATTGAGGTTACGTCTGTCGTTTGCAGAAGACGGGAAACTTAAAGGATGTTGCTTTCTCAAAGCAAGAGTACAATTAACGATAAACAAACATTGGGCACTGAAGACTGATCATCAGCAGATTGGCTTTAGATTAGGGATTCCCTATAGGAAAAGAGGAGTGTTGATAATTAATATCGCTTGATCCACTTTCCCCGGCGACCAACCCGCCATGATAAGCAAATTTGGAAATTTAGCGGGCACGAGGGGATTTGGACCCCTGATCTATAGCTTAGGAGGCTATTGCCCTATCCAGGCTAGGCCACGTGCCCTATCCTCGTTGTTCAACAAGGTTTGTGGGCATTATAACACCGTATATAAATTTGAAAATTCCCCAATTCTAAATTACATTTATTACAGATATATCCTTACGTTCCAGGTTGATTTATCCTGTATGACATCAGCCCTTAATCCCTTGGAGGTTATCTCAACTAAAGCTCTGCCAGCAGCGATTTCGCTGCTATACTGGAGATATACTGAATCGAAACCCACTATTGGCACAAATTGCTGTTCTGATAGAATTGCACTTATTTTTTCCATTGATTCCAGGAACTTTTCTTTGGTTATTGTTGAATTCCCAGCCTCTATTTTTTTTACTCCCTGCTCAATGATGCTGTTGTAGGTCAACGTCGATATTGACTTGCCAGCGATCATTGCCCTGGCGTCTGGATATATGAAAAATGCAGCTATTATCAACAGGATTATGCCAAGTATCAGGTTAGACTGCAAAAAAGGGTATAGCGAAACAAGGATTAGTACGATCCCTATTGTCAAGTAAAGGTATTTCATGATATCGGAGGAATTGCCTTTTCGCATTTAAGCATTGCAAGATGCCGAATTGAGCTTATTAAATAGATTTTGCATGGTTGATTACTGAAGGGATTAGGCAAAATGTGAGTTACCAGTTTTCAGCTTAATCAAGTCAATGTTGAGGGTGACATAAACACAGTATTAATGCTGGTAACTCTAGATATAAGAAATTTAGAAGCTTGAAAAGTTGAGCACTAACGTCAGCTATATTCTAAAAGCCCAAAGTAATAACAAAAATTAATTATTAACTTACATTTCCGATTTTAGATAAATAATGGGCTGGCAGGAAGCGGAAGTTAGGGAACTGAAGGTAGGAAGATACATGTTGATAGATGAAGAACCATGCAAGATCATGGAGCTAACTATGTCAAAGCCCGGTAAACATGGTGAAGCCAAGGCTAGAATAGTTGCCATTGGTGCATTTGACAATCAAAAAAGAAGTGTAGTTTTCCCGGTAAAGCATAAGATCAAGGTACCAATTATTGAGAAGAAGACTGCTCAGGTTCTCTCTGTTGCAAACAAGGAAGCCCAGCTGATGGACAGTGAAACGTTCGAGACGTTCATTATTTCACTCGATGATGAGATACTTGACAGGGTAAAGCCGGGTACTGAAGTTCCTTATTGGGATACAATGGGTAAGAGGAAGATAGTATTTCAGAACTAAAGCATTTTTTTCAGGCTGGTGGCCTTCCGGATGCGCTTTCATCGTATGAGGATGCGAGATATGTACTGTTTGGGGTGCCATTTGACAATACGTCGTCTTTCCGGAGAGGATCTAGGCTTGCACCATCTGCGATAAGATATGCTTACAGGAACCTTGAATCCTATGATACATGGTATAAAACCAACTATCCAGATCTTAAGATTGCAGACCTCGGTGACCTTACCGAAGAAGAAGACGCAACCCTGGTTGTAGATACAGTAGAGTCGTTGATTTCCCAGTTGAAAGCAGACGGCAAGGTTCCGATCATGCTTGGGGGAGAGCATTCGATCACCACAGGTGCAGTCAGGAATTTTAAGGAGTGCAGCATGGTCATCATTGATGCCCATTCAGACTTTCGTAGATCTTATTTTGGCAACTTACACAACCATGCCTGCGTAACATACCGATCACTGGAGATCCTTGGCCCAGGCAGGATCTTTTCGGTAGGAACCAGATCCACCTCGAAAGAGGAGTACGAAGACCTGGATTATAGCAAGGTCCGGTTCTATACCTCAAGGGAAGTGGACAGCCTTGGAATGGAGAAAATTGCTGAAGAGATCGACAAAAAAGCAAGGGGAAATATTTACTTCTCAATAGATATGGATGGCATTGATCCTGCAGATGCACCGGGTGTTGGAACGCCGGAACCATACGGCATAACTCCAAGGCAGCTCAGAGTTCTCATCGGCAGGCTAGCCAAGAGAATAATAGGATTAGACATTGTGGAAATGACCCCTCTTTACGACAATGGAAACACTGCAATGCTGGCTGCCAAGATAATTCAAGATTTTCTTGGAAACCGGGAAACAAGATAATAAAGGAAAACTTGCCTTAGAGACCGATCTTGCTCATAGCCTCTTTGCCCTTTACAATTTCCACTTTGCAGGGAGTTGGCAATTTGAACGATGCTTTGTGGATGGCGTCTTTCAGGCGTTCAGCCGCATCCAGGTTTACCCTCGCAACCATTATAGTGTCGTCCTTGCGGACCCTGGCCGCTGTACCTACCGGTCTTCCGAAAGACATGCTCATACCGCTCGATATACGGTCTGCACCCGCTCCGGTGGCCATCTTGTGCTCCCTGATTACTTGATGCGGGTATGGAATAATCTTGAGGAAATAGTTGTCGACCCCCACAGATTCAAGGAGTTTCCTGTTAACTGATACCCTGGCAGCTTCCAGTGCAGTGTGCCTGATCTGGCAGGATTCCAACGCAATTAACCTCATCTCGACAGGGAAATCCTTCTTCTGGTTCCCCTGCGTAAAGGTAGTGATTTTTGGATAAGGAACTCCACCCATGAATTCCCTTCTGGTATAGGCAGGTCCGCTAATTTTACTGTACATTCTCGCCGGCTTTGTTACCATGAGTATCTCTGACCCTTAGAGCAACCAGATATAAAAATGGACCGCATTGAGTACCTGTTACGGTTGAGTCTTTGGCAGGCAAATTTGACTAAATGTAATAAATATAATAAGTGACACTATCCCATGCCATGGAAAAAAAGCAGCTTTTGGAAGTAGCCCATGTAACTATTCGGGGCACTTCTATCCGAATAACCCTGCCAAAGAAGATTGTGAAAATACTTGACGTTGAAGAGGGAGATATTGTTGGCTTTTACGAGGAAGATGGATACATCAGGTTGCAGAAGCTGAAATAGAATGTATAAAAAATTATCTAACAACAAGAACCGATACAGGTGAGTTTGCAGAGACCCTTTCCGATACTGAGCCTAGCAAAATTCCTTTCTTGAAGCCATGCTTTCTTGTGCCCAATACAATCAGCCCAGCCTTGAATTCGTCCGCGGAATTTATAATCACGGCCTCAGGATCCCCAAGAATCACAGAGGACTGGACATTGTTAATGCCGTCTTGCTTAATATCTGCTACAAGGCTTTCCATCATTGTTTTTCCGCTCTTGATCAAATCATCGTTTTCCTGAATGATGTACTGAGCAGCACCAAAGTCGTCGCTTGAAGGGATATATGACGGCTTTATCGCATAAACTATGTATAGAGTTGATTCCTTGTCCCGAGAGACAAGGGCTTCCGCAAATTTAACAGCCTTGTTTCCTTCCTCTGAAAAGTCTGTTGCTACGAGAACTCTTTTTAGTTTTTGCACTGAATCATCTATCATCTTACTCCCCCTTCACTTTATATTAATGCCCTCAAGTATAAAAGGAGTTCCCCTAAAAGTAAGGATAACTATTGAGCGATTAAGGAGCGCCTAAGCCTTTCGTATAGAGAATATAGGAAGACTCCAACAGAAACGCCGGTTATCCCATGCCTGTGAGACCAGTCGAGCTCCTTGACCATGTATGTTAGATGCTTGCTCTTGTCTTCGTGGGGAGTGTATTCTCCCCCATTCATATAGCTTATTATATTGTCAATTATTATATTCTTCTCACTTTGCTGAATGTAGCCTACCTTGGTTCCAACCTCAACCATCCTGATCCCTGACTCGTAAGTTGCCTCTATCATTTCCTTTTTTGACATCCATCTGGTTTCGTAATTCAGGAAGTCCTCCCAGGAATTCCCCGTTTCCAGGATGTTATAATAATCAGTTATTTTCCTGGCAAAAATTTTGAACCCGTATCTATCGGGCATCTCATAGAAAAGGGATCCAGGGTCGAGGAATGGTGCCAGTGGGCTTATGAACCCGAATATGGGCATACTATCCGAACCATGATCAGACATCAGCTTTTCCATGTAATTCACGTCCTCAAGGACGTCGCTCTTGGTCTGCAGTGGCAGGCCGATTGAGAAGTAGACGTCGAATTTCCGCGACCCGTATGACTTTGCAAGATCAATTGATTTCTCAAGGTCGTGATTGGAATAGTATCTTCCCGTCTCTCCCCTGATTTTTTGGTTTGATGAGTCAGGAGATATCTCGCACATGAACTGTGGGATATCATGAGAAAATTTCTTAAAATATTCTTCACCAGGAGGAGCAAAATATTCAGTGAGCAATGGAAGGTCGATCCCTCTTTCCTTGATTTCATGGAACAGTGAGGTGTAGTACTTTTCACCCATCAGGTTGATGTCGCCTGCGATGAACACAGGAGAATTTATTGTTTCTTTCACCACTTCAATTTCCTCTGCGACCCTGGATGGATCCCGCCTGATTGGGGACGTGAAGTAGTAGCGGTTCTTGTATGCAAAATTTGATCCCCCGCAAAAACCGCAATTAAGCTGGCATCCATGCTGCACAAGAGTCATCCCAGCAGGATTTGATATCCAGGAATAGTAGGGGAGATGACCCTTGATATCATGATACTTCAACGAGTTCTTCACAAGAATCTTGAAGTTTATGAACTCTGCTGCAGTGGGATCCGGATCTTTCAATGGAGGATTCCTGACTATCCTGTCGTTTCTCCTGTAAACCAGGTTCGGGACTGTCTCCAGGTTGCTTCCTTTCTGAACTGCATCAATGAGAAGGTTCATCTGCTTTTCAAGGAGATCTCCAGACAGAACATAGTCCACAGCATCGTTTGCCGCTAGGATCTCCTCCGCAAAATAGCTGGAAGAAAATCCTCCAAAAACGATTTTCCTGTCCGGGTGAATCTTCTTTATCAACCGTGCAACGTTGAATGCTCCATGTACATGGGGAAGCCAGTGAAGATCAATGCCAAAAAGATCGGCATCAACCCCCTTTATGTAGTGCTCCGCATCAAACGCGTTATCGGACAGCATCAGGACTGCAAGATTGCATATCCTTCCAGTAAATCCCTCCTCAAGTGCGTGATTCAGCATGCTTACAAAGCCGACAGGGTACATTTCAAAGAGAGGGGTCGAGGGTATCACATCGCTGATCGGACCTTCCTTCAGCGGTCTGCGCCTGAAGTCGTAAATGCTCGGGGCATGCACGAATGCAATATCCGATTTCATCATGCATTGTATGCTCCTGCGCCTATTAAAATAATTACCTTGTACGTTTTATTTTCAGCAAGTGCAAAAATAATGTAGATCTTCCTGAATACCTTAAAATGGCTCAATATGCCGGATCAAGAAGCTATATTATTCTCCTGTTCTGAATTATTATATTCATCTTCCCTTCTGTTTCCTTTTCTATGATCTGGTTGCATTTGTCGCACTTGAGCGACCCGTCTGGTTCAAGATGAAATTTAGACTCTCCGCAATTGGGACATGTGCTGCGGACCCAGAGCTTTGAATAATCCGTCCCATCTATGTATCTTTTAGCCATCTCCTGAGCATGATCCTGGGGGTTTGGTTTCTGCATGGAACCTATCATGATGGATGCTACCCATGAAAATCCAACGAATGCCCATATTATGAGGAAAACAGTAAGAAGGACGGAGAGCAGGAAACTGCTGAGGACAAGAAATGAGATAACGCTAAACATGGTGGAAATAAAATAAGCAAGGAGAGCACGCGTGAAACCGGACTTCAAGCAAATGTAATTCAGCAAGATTACAGAGAGAAGCATTGAGAGTGATGCGGGTCCAACAAAAGGAACGAAGTATCCTAACACAAGGTCTGCTGCAGCAGCTATAAGCACTATCTCTGCGTTCTTCCATTTCTTTTGCTGGGAGTTGCTCTTTATAATACCTCGTGACTCCAGTGCCTTGAAAAGATACGACAGCGGATACACGGTGATCAACTGCATGACTAGTGAAAAGAGTATTGCTGAGAATCCAAATACAACGACTGCTGCATTGTTCGGCATTCCAAGGCTCGAGGGTGCTGTTCCTGCTATTGCGTCTATCTCACTCAAGAATAGATCGAGCAGGGCAAAGGCGGCGAGGTAGGCGGTGAAGGATCTTGATGAACTCCTCTCTTCCGGTGTACCCCTGGTAAGCGATTTCTTTCCAAACAATACGAAGTAAGTTATGAAAACGACTGCAGCCAGTGTAACTATCCAGGCGAGGTATACTGAGAACTCATTTACCAGCGAGTAAAGATACGGTGGCGTATACTGATGAATATAGGAGTATGCAGCACCGAGATCGTATGCACCATATGCGCCGAAACCGATTGCTGCAATTACTGCGAACAAGAAAAAGAGCACTGAGGCACGGATGGACAGGGGAACTCTTTGTGTGTTCAATTGCTCTTTTTCAGGTTCCAGGTCTTTCCACCTTCAGGATAGTGATAAGCTCAGCCTGTTGTTAATCTTCCCTTTTACCAAAGTAGTTTTTACGTTTATTGTGCCGACCTCGGAAGTATTCCTTACCTGGGTACCCATGTCAGGGAATTCCGGATATTCGCCGATCTTTACCAGTTTGATTTTTTCAAAGTCCGGAACCTTTCCCTTTGTGAAAGCCATAAGTTCAGCAGATGCCTGGAATTCCTCCCTTGAAATGAATCTGGAGCTTACATCCGAGGATGCCTCCACTATCGACCTGGCCTTCGCCAGTATCTCGTTGACTGTGTCTTCGGTAAGGTTGTCCAGGTATATATCTATCCAAGCAGAGTCATCATACGTCTGATTTATCCTGCAGTTTGCAGAATAATCCTTGTAAGCTATTCCCTGCATGATGTATAGGGCAGTCCTGAAACGCATGTGAAGATACCTGACATTCCAGTCTATAAGCTGCTTTACTTCCTTGCCAATGATGTCGGTTGGATAAGTGTCAAGTGACATCAGGTGAATCGACTCTCCATCGTTCCAAGCATCAACTATTATGTATTTCTTACCATCTATTATGACGTCGCCCCTGTCGTTGGGCTGGCCATCGCCTGTGGGAACGAAGACAGTCCTGTCCACCACGAGATCCGTAAACTCCACCTTTACTGCCTTCCCAGTTCCTTCTTTTGCATACGGATCTTCGACATAGGATCTTTCTGTTACCATTATTTCGATATAGCCTGTTTTTTTAAAACGGTTTCCATTCAGATCGCTGCATTAAAGTTTTAACTTGCGAGTGATACCGCCCACGATGGATCTGGATTTCCTCTATTCCCTCAAGAGAGAGGGCATCAAGCTTGACCTTGATATAATGCGCGAGTTTGCCCCGCGGCTAGACAACCCGCAGGATAAGTTCAAGTCCATGCATATAGCCGGGACGAATGCAAAGGGCTCTGTTTCTGCCTTCATATACAACATATTCAGGCAGAGATATAAAACTGGACTATACACATCTCCGCACCTTGTAAAGTTCAACGAGCGTATCCTCGTCGACCGGGAATTCATCCAGAATGAGTACATGGAAGAATTCATGGCGAAATACAACCCTGTTATAATTGACCTCATGAAGGAAAAGCGAAACCCTACTTTCTTTGAGGTCACTACTCTGATGGCTTTCGATTATTTTGCAAAAAAGAAGGTGGAATACGCATCAGTTGAGGTGGGACTGGGAGGCCGGCTTGACTCAACAAACATAATTAATCCAGAGGTCTCTGTGATCTGTAACATCGGATATGACCACTTCGATCGCCTCGGGTGCACCCTTGAATCGATTGCGTATGAAAAAGCAGGGATTATCAAGCCAGGCAGACCCGTAGTTCTTTCTGACACAAAGGAAGAGGTTGTTAGGACTATCAGGAGGGTGTCTGACCTGAGAAATTCCAGGCTTTTCGAGCTTTCAAGGTTCAGTGAGGCAAGCAATGTTGTACAGGGAACCCACGGAAGTTCCTTTGATGTCAAGGGCATGTCGGATGAATACCATGTGGAGACAAGGTTGCTTGGAGCATACCAGATCCAGAATATCAGAACGGCAATTCTTGCAGCTGAACTATCAGACGCAAAGGGAATTGGAGGAAAGGAAATAGAGAATGGCATCAGGGAGGCAACCTGGCCTGCAAGGATGGAGATTCTCAAACAGGAACCATTCTTGCTGGTAGACTGTGCTCATAATCCTCCTGCCGCAAGAGCACTCGTAACTTCTTACAAGCAGATATTCAAGGAAAAGACTGCTGTCCTTCTCGGAATGCTCTCCGATAAGGACTGGTATACGTTTGCGCATACGATAAGCGAGATAGCTGATGAGGTAGTTTTTACGCGCCCTGATGAGCCTGAGCGTTCACTTGATCCGAAGATGTTCGATAGATACTGCAGGTCATTCTTCAAGAAAACACGTATAATCGAGAATATAGAGGAAGCTTTCACGTACATGGAGGAGCATTATGACAGGATATTGGTCACCGGATCAATCTATCTTGTTGGTAAGATAAAGGAATTGACCGGTTCCAATTTATTTCCTTATATCACTGCTTAATTATTCATTTGGCATTTCATAAAAATACTTATTAGTACTTCGTTATTCTAACCAGTTTTACTGATTCTATGACCAATCCTTTTTTTAAATACAAAGAGAGCGGGGCGGATGCCGACCTTCGCCTGAGCGTACTTTCCAGCTCATTCATTCCTGACTCCTTCCCGCACAGGTCAGAGCAGATAGACCAGATGGTCAAGATCCTCAGCAGTGTTATGAGAAACAGCCCGCCCTCCAACCTTCTTCTTTACGGCAAGAGTGGCACCGGAAAGACCTCGATTGCAAAGAAAGTTTCAAACCTCCTGAAGGAAGCTTTTCCTGAGAAGGTCAAGATAATTTACATTAACTGCCAGCTGAATGATTCCACTTACTCTGTCCTGGTCAATGCAGCTAATTCGATCATATCAAATGAAGGAGAAAAGATACCCCTGTCCGGATGGACTGTCGAGCGCATATACAATGAACTTCTCAGGCAGATAGAGAAGTCAGGCAGTTTTATCGTCCTGATTCTTGACGAGATAGATAAACTTGCCAGGAAGAACGATGGCGATTCCCTGTACATTATTCTGAAACTTACAGATGATTCCACCTCGTCAAGGGTGTCTTTCATCGGGATAACTAACTACACTTCATTCCTTGAAACACTGGATGCCCGGGTTAGAAGCAGGCTGAATCAGGAGAGCATTGTCTTTCCTTCCTATAATGCATCACAGCTTCGCGATATCCTGCAGGAAAGGCTTAGTCTAACAGGTCTGGGTAACATGGTTGAGGAATCAGCTATCAGCCTGTGTGCAGCCATAGGGGCCAGGGAACATGGGGATGCGCGGAAAGCGATAGATCTGATGCGTATTTCGATAGAGATTGGAGTTCGCGATTTCATGCAGAGGATCGGGGAAGAAAACGTATACAAGGCTCGTGACAATTATGAGATGAATGTCCTCCGGGAAAGCATCAATGGGTTGCCTCTCCATTCAAAAATTCTCCTTTTAAGTGCCGTTGTGACGCAGGATCAGGATCGGGATCACATGATCACCGGTGAAATCTACGAGAATTACAAGAAGATATGCGACGAACTCAGTGTTCAATCGCTGACTTCTAGAAGAATAGGGGACCTGCTTTCTGAGCTTGATGATCAGGGACTGATTATAACAGTAACAAAGAGCCTGGGCAGGTACGGTCGCACGAGAGTTATCACGGTTCCAGATCATGATGATATGATGAAGAAATACCTGCTTGAGGATGAGGTCCTGAGCACTTTCAAGGGAATAAAGATTGGAAAGCAGCACAGGCTCAAGATGGATCCTGACGACACTCGCTCACAATCCGTGAGCGAAGAAGAGTTGAATGATGTCCTTTCCTCGAAAGAGGACTGAGTGTTTTCCTGATAGCCCGTTCATCTATAGAGGGCACAGAGATCATCAACAACTGGTGTGAGGTGCATGTTGTTCCTGGCGGCAAAGAGTTCAGGAGCCTTCGTCCAGTCGTAATTATCCACAAGTATAATGAACCGATCGCTAAGGTGCGGCAATACAGATTCCAGCTCATACATTACGTGTTCGTGGGTATGTTCAGAATCATGAAAGAATAGATCCACCTGGCCAATCTCATCCAATTTTTTCCTGAGTGTCAGCTTGCTGTCTCCAATCGTGAGATCCCATTTTTCGCGCATTTTTTGTGGCACTACGAACCCGACAGGCTCAGCCTTATCTTCATCCCCATATTTTTCTCCTATATCGAAGCTATGGAGGGTTCCGCCTGCTTTCAGAGCGGATAGAAATGCATAGCTGGTCGTTCCTGGTCCAACCCCTGTTTCGACGACATTCTTCGGTTTAAATGTCCTGGTGATGGAATAAATAAATGTTAACTCATCAGCTGAAACCTGCCAGAATTGCCTGCCGCCAATCTTTACCTTAACAAACGAATTGATGCTTTCCGCTTCAAGCGTTACGGCTTCATATTCTCCCTGGTCAATGCCCAGAGCGCTTATGACGGGCTTATAGTTTGTTTCCATTCTTATCAAACATGATTGGTTTTTCTATTTCCGCGAGCAGAGCGTGCTGACCGCTTAGTTCCCTGAATCCGTCGACGAACTTGTGCGGATCCTGCTTTATTGCGTCAAAAGTGTTGTAGTGCATCGGTATCACGTACTTTGATTTCAGCATCCTTGACGCATACAGTGCCTCCGGGATACCCATGGTGTAGAAACCTCCTATCGGTAGAAGGGAGATATCTGGCTTATATAGATCATGAATGACTTCCATATCCTTGAAAACACCGGTGTCACCTGCGTGATACAATTTGAGCCCGTCCGTGATGATTATCCCCATCGGGCTTCCGCCGTATTTCCCGTTGTATCCAGATGAGTGAAATGCCGGGACAGATGTGAACCTGACTCCGTCAATGCTGGTAGAACCTGAATGGTTGATCCCAACTGCTTTCAGGTCCTTGTTCTCGTCCTGAAGAAGGGATGCGAGTTCAACCATCGTTACAAGGGGAACTGAGTTTTTCAATGCTATCTTTACTGCATCTGCTACATGGTCAAAATGCCCATGTGTTACTGCTACCATGTCGACCTTCACTGAATCCGGCTTTATCTTGGCCACCGGGTTTCCTTCCAAAAACGGGTCAATGATTACTTTCCTGGTCATACCCACCGTGAAGCAGGCGTGACCATGCCAGTTTACCTCAAATTGTTCTGCCATGCCCATGAATTACTTCGCTTATATTTAGGTATCTTCCTGCGACAGGTGCATCAACGGCGACAACCGGAATATAGCGGCACATTGCTGGTGTAACCAACATTTATAGTCAAGAGAATATCCTAGCCATTGGAACTCCTGTTGGATGGAGTGGTAGGAACACTCCTTGGTATTTCACTGGCCGCACCTCCGGGACCAGTAACTGCGATGATTGTGCGGAAAGCTGCTTCATCGGTATGGAAAGCGTTCAGCATTGGCCTTGGGGCAATGACTGCGGACCTTACCCTTATGCTTGTAATATTTCTTCTGAGGAGTGAAGTTAATTTTCTTTATTATGAGAAATACCTCTTCCTTGTCGGCGCAATTTTCCTCTTCTATATCGCATATGAGATGTATTCAAACCGGAATAAAAGCACGAAGGAAATGACAGGCTCGTATTTACGAGGATTAACAGTCGGCCTCGTAAATCCGTTGCAAATAGGGTGGTGGCTCTCTGTCGGATTGAGCTTCCTGGCTGCTTTCGGCTATACAGTCTTCTATTTCCTTTTCCTTGGCATAGTGATATGGGTACTTTCGCTTTCTGTTCTAATCAGGATCGGGATCAAGGCATACGGTGAAAAGGGTCAACTGGCAACAAGAATTGTGAGCATCGTCCTATTGGCGGGCTTCGGCTTGTACTTCCTGGTCATTGCCGTAACGAAATTGGCATAGCGTGGCGTAAAACATATTTCTGGAAGAACTTGATCGTTTCCATGATAGCTATCCAATAGTGAGCACCTCGAAGTCTTCCAACTATTTCCCCAATAATAACGTGGAATAAATTGGAATATTGGGCGTCATAGTTCCCGGTCCACTTAAGACCAGATACTCAGTAAATCCCATGCAGGAAATTATTACTGGAGTATCTTGTCTTCGAATGTATTGGCAGGGTCAACCAGCGATATTCCCTTCTTTTCTACTGCCTGCAATGCAGGAGGGGATTTCAGGTAGTCCTTTACATGCTCGTTTAGCCTCCTGGGGAAGCTCGGAACAGTGTTGTTTTCAAAGAAGACACCGGTTGGTATTCTCTTGTCCATCTCGAGTGCCTTGATGAAGGCCTTCTGGTAAATCTCCTCGAAATGATCCAGGTTGCTTTCGTTAACCGTCGGATTCCATGTCTTGTCATCCTCAAGCTTGTATACTTTCTGCCTGTAAACTTCCATCGTGTTTATGTTGTTGTAGGTTGGACAGGGCTGAAGCACGTCAATCAGCGATGATCCATCATGCATTATCGATCTCTTGATTATCTCCTTGAGCTGCTTAGTGTCGAATGAGAAACCTCTTGCGACGAAGGTATAACCGGATGCAAGAGCCAGCGAAACGGGATTCACCTGGCCAAACACGTTTGGTCTCGTAAGCGACTTTGTCTGCATTCCAAGTGCCATTGTGGGTGCTGCCTGGCCCTTGGTAAGCCCGTATACCTGGTTGTCGAAGAGAACCACAGTTATACCCGTGTTTCTTCTCCCCTCAGCAACAAAGTGTCCCGCCCCGATGGAAAGAAGGTCCCCGTCTCCGCCTGTCAGGACGACCTTAAGATTCGGGTTTGCCAGCTTGATCCCGGTAGCGAATGGAATTCCCCTTCCATGAAGTGTGTGCATTCCAGCCGCATTAATGTAATGCGGTGTCTTTCCAGAGCATCCAATTCCGGAAATCATTGCCAGGTTCTTTGGATCAAGGTTGAGTTCCGTAAATGCCTGCGTAAGAGCCGTCAGGATACCAAAGTCACCGCATCCCGGACACCAGTCTATTGCCACGTCAGTTCTAAAATTATGCGCCATTTTCTAACACCACTACCTTTTCTTTTTTCTTTATAATTCTCAGTGCAGCATCGAATACCTCATCCTCGGTAACATGACGACCGTTATACTTCAGGATAAGATTTTCAATGCTAATCCCTGTATTCATCTTGATAACTTTACATGCCTGCGCTGTCATGTTGCTCTCCACGCCTATTACTGTTTTTGCCTTATTCAGCACTTCAGAAACGTACTTGGAAGGGAATGGATCAAACATCTTTATGTAAAGGAGATTTGCCTTAATTCCTTTACTCTTGAGATTTTCGATTACGTCTAGCATAACTCCTTTCTGGCTGCCCCATGTCATGAAAGTTACATCAGCGCTGGAGGGCCCAAAAAGTAATGCCATGTCTGAAACCGGTATTTCCTTCTCCGCAGTCTCGATCTTATGGAACCTCTTTTCCATCTGCCTGTCTCGCATCCATGTGTCTTCTGTAACATGGCCTTTCTCATCATGCTCATCGCCGGTCAGCCAGAAAATGTCCTTGCCAAAGTATCCAATTGGAGAAATGCCGTCTTTTGTATCAAGTGTGAAGCGCGAGAATGAATCCTTGCCGTCAGACTTTACCGGGCCTTCTATCTTCAGGTCCTTAATATCAGGAGCATCTATGAGTTCCGTTGTATTAGCAAGGTTCTTGTCGATCAGATGGATGACAGGCAACTGGTATCTCTGTGCGTAGTTGAGAGCTCGAATCGAGTCGGCAATACACTCCTGAACGTCACCGGAGGATATCACCATTCTTGGGAATTCACCATGACCGGTATGCAGTGCAAACAACAGGTCTGATTGCCCATTTCTCGTTGGCAGACCAGTACTTGGCCCACCCCTCTGGTACAGTGTTACGACAAGAGGTATCTCGTCCATGCCGGCAAATGAGATTGCTTCTGCCATAAGCGAAAAACCGGGTCCACTGGTTGCGGTCGCGCTCCTGGTACCAGTCATGGCCGCACCAGAAGCCATGTTTACTGCTGAAATTTCGTCCTCAGCCTGGACAACTGTAACCCCGCCTGTGATCAGATTGCTGTTTTCGCCATCGATCCATTTGATGTCTTCATGCTCTTCAAGTATGGTACTCTCGTCGCTGGCAGGAGTTATCGGGTAATAAGTTTGAAACCTGAGTCCACCGATGACCTTGCCTATGGCCGATCCGTCGTTCCCGGTCAGAAGCATTTTCTTTCCCATCTCGAGATCAGCAAGAGTCTTTAATCTCAGGTTGTTTTTGCTGCAGTAATCATAAGCTGCATCAACGACCTTGATGTTCGGGGCAATGACTTTCTCCTTGTTGCCAAAAACACTCCTTATAACTTTTTCCACGTAATTCTTCTCTATGCCCAGTACTGCCAGCGTAACAGCGGCTCCAAATGTGTTGAAGTATCTAGTCGGTGTTCCGTCTGAAACAGCAGCAGAAACAACATTACCGAATGAAACCGGGATTGGAACTGCTCCTTTTGCCCTCATGTATTCCAGGACTCCTTTTATATTCAGGGGATGCCCACCGGCTTCAAGCATCTCCTTGATCCTCCTGGAAGTGTCCCTCATTATCATCCTGGCCTGCGAAAGTTCAGATGTTTCAAAATCAGAGTCGTACAGGACTCTCGTTCCCTTTGAGATGTCCTCATGGTGTTCAAATATGGTATCTGGATCCAGTGCGACAAGAATGTCGACCGGGTACTTTAAGGAACGAACCTGGCTGTTCTTTACCCTAAGGTGCACGTAGCTGTGCCTACCCTTTATATTTGAATGGAATTCTCTAACAGAAATTACATTGTATCCTGAGTATGCGAAGGCTTTGCTGATCATATTAGAAGCGGTATCGATTCCTCCTCCTTGAGGGCCACCGATCACTATGCTTAGATCTACATTTTCCATATCGCCAAGAATAGCAAATCAATTAATATACTTTTTATGAACACCGTTGCTAAGTTGCTGGAAATCCCTATTTTAGTTGACCTTCATGTATCTGAAAGGATTTATTATGTGAACCCCCATTACGGAAACGTGTTTGCCGTCTACTTCCTAAAAAACGAAAACAGGTCTACTCTGGATGCGATGAAAAATGATGACCTGATTGGCCGTCAGTCAATCATAACAAAGGATGCTGCTGCGTTCAATTTCAAGGAACCCGGGCTTATCGTTCTGGTTGAAGGCTCAGGGGACTCCCTGGAATTGATAAAAAGCAAATTCGGGGATTTACTAGAACTATTGAAGCAAGAACGTGCTATGGAGATATATACACAAATAAAGGAAGAAGAGAAGAAAGCAGACGAAGGAATGGGGTTTCTTTTTGGCTAAGAAAGTTATAGTGGTCACTGGCATGCCCGGAGCCGGCAAGGATGAGTTCATATCGGTTGCAAAAGACTTAGGCTTCGCGGATTTCCATATGGGGAACACAGTCAGGAAATTTGCGATGGCAGCAGGCATCCTGTCAACCGACTCGGGAATTGGCGATTTCGCTTCCAGTGAAAGAATGGAAAAGGGGAGGGACATCTGGGCCAGAAGAACGATCGAGACCATTCAGGACTCGGACAGGACAATAATAGACGGGCTCCGGAACCAGGAAGAACTGGATTACTTCAAGAGCGTTGAGGGGCACGTGTTTGTTGTTGCTGTATTTGCTAACCGCCAAACCAGGCTTGAAAGGATACTGAAGCGAAACAGGCCAGATGATGTCAGGAATCTTCAGGAACTGATTGAGAGGGATAATCGAGAACTTTCATGGGGCATTGCAAAAGCAATTGTACTTGCCGATTACCTGATTGTAAATGATACAACACTGGAACATTTCAGGGACCAGTCGCTCGGCCTTCTCCAAGATATTTCAAATCTCTCATAGTGATCTTGCATAGGAGACTATGGAGTCAAAGAACTGCTTACCTGCAGTTGGCTTCTCATTTTCAGCTGCCTGGTAATCATAGTAAATCCTCTCAGGGTGTGGCATGAGGCCAATTGCGTTCCCATATGAATTGGATAGGGCAGCAATGTTTCCATAGGAACCATTTGGGTTCCATGGATATCCGGCTTCTTCCCCCATGCTGTCTATGTATTCGAAAAGTATGTTTCCTCCTTTAACTAACTCGATGAATGTGCTTTCCGGATCATCGAGAACTATCCGGCCCTCAGAGTGGGCAACAGGTATCTCCCACCTCTTCCTGCCTGAGTAGGCTTCACCAATCATCCTGTTCTTGGCCGAAATCTTCACGAACACTTTTCTGCATTCAAACCTCCCTGAGGAATTAAAAGTGAGTGTTACTTTCTGCCGCAGAACTGGTTCTCCGGGGAGAATCCCTAATTCGACAAGGACCTGAAAACCATTGCACACGCCGATAATCGGTCTTCGTGATTCATTGAATAGATCCAATTCGCGCCCGGATGCAACCTTGAGCCTTGCAGCAAATATCGCTCCTGCTCTAACGTAGTCGCCTGCCGAGAAACCTCCGGGAAAAAAGACAATGTCAAAATCTGATAATCTTTTTCTGTGGGTTTCCAGTTCCTTTATATGAACATATTGCGGGTTGGCGCCGGATCTTTTGAAGCTCTGGAACGCCTCATATTCGCAATTAGTTCCTTCCATCCGGACTATTGCTGCAGCAGGAGTACCGGAAGAATCCGTTTACTGACCGCCCCTTCTCTCCTTAGCTTTCATTCTGAGGTCTGTAGAACCGCACTTCCTGCACTTCTTTGCCGTAGGTGCATTTCTCGCATTGCATTTCATGCAGATTTTTTTGTTTAATCTTCTTTCGACTGCTTCTGGAAACGGCATTTCTAAACACTTCCCTAAATTATCGTAACTCTGACCTGATTATTTACTCCCTAATAATCCTTGTACTGTGTCTTGCTGGATGCGATTAAATGATTCTTGGTATGAGTAGTTCCCAGAAGATGAGGAAGATGACGAATAGCCCAACGTAGTTGGATATGAGTCCTGCTGTCTTCTCGTTTGAAAGTAACTTTATTTTTCTCCTGGTTCCAAAAATGTAAAGCGTATCCTTGAGGAATTGCCCGCCATCTGTTATTAGTATGGGGAGGGCATTAGTCAGGCCAAGAAGAAAGCTCAGCCAGAATACCCAGAAAAACATGTTTGTTGTGAACCAGAATAATGGGGCATAAAATGGTGCTGCAAACAGGGCAGCGAGACCAGAAGGTACTGGAGATAATCCCTGGAATGGCAGTGAAAGTGTTGTGAAAAAACCAGCTGTTCCACCGTAGATAGCGTCTGCCCCAAAAACTGTTGATTTCATAAAATCCATGGAGTATCCATCAACGCCGAGGTATGAGGTGGTAACACCGAGAAAACTCTCGCTCTTGAATGAGGGAGAATTCAGTCCTGGAGCGTATTGCGCATAATAGTCGTATTTAGACGCAGTTGTAAGGTTAACCTCGACTTGAGTCACAGTTGTGCTGGAAGAGTTTGCATATAACATTGTTATATGAATCGCTGTACCTGGAGGTATCAAATCCAGGGCATTCGTAAGAGAGGTTTGGTTGAAAATTGGAGTGGAATTGATATAAGCGATTATGCCTCCAGGATTTATGGCGCTGTATGCCGGATATTTAGCCAATGTGCCGCTTACCACTAAGCCGGCAGGTAGAGTTATGTTTCTTAGCGCCCCGCCGTTCATAATTTCTGCCTGGGTTGGGGTTCCGGGGGATATTGTGGAATTCTGAATCTCATTCAGGATTTCGTTTCCATTGTACTGCCCGAAACTCACAAGCTCAGAGCCAGGAGATATTACATATGACGCAGGAGAGTTCGAACTAACATCTTGAACATACATCCCTGGCTGGTAGGCATGCACAGACGGCATGAGCAGAAAAACTAGAATTAGAAAACATATGAGGGCAATAATTATGTTTATCGAGGGGCCAGCAGCAAATATGCGTCTCCGCACAACAGGATCAGCTGCCATCATTGCTTCCTGCTCAGGCTCGACGAATGCGCCGATTGGGATTATGAAGAAAAGAGCTCCAACAGAACTTACCGGCAGGCCGTGCTTTCTTGCTGTAATACCATGCATAAGCTCATGGATCACGACCGAGAAAACGAGTGCAACGGTTCCATAAAGCAGTGGAATATCCTTGTTAATTCCAGGAAGAACCAGGTATTCAGACAATGGTGGTGAAACAACCTCCTTAATCTGAGTGGCAAGGTAACTCTCGTAAAGTAGAAGCACTATGCCGCCGATAAGGAATGCAAGCACTATAACAACCGAGATTTTGGAGAAGATTTTAGATGCATTAACTCTAGAAACCCTGTCAAGGACCCCCCGGTTCTTCACAGCCTTAAACATAAGAAATGGCCCATAGACCTGGAAATTTTTTGTTTTTCCAATTCTACCTGCGGAGGCGGTTAGAATAGCTATCCATGCTATAATAGCCAAGATCGCAATTTCTAACCCACTGATCATTGCCCGATAATTTCTAACAGATATTACTCTTTTTCCTAGATCGTCTTAAAAATCTTGATCCGAGATAGTGACTTTGAGATCTCTTCCGGGTCAAAGCCAATTTGCTTAGCTCGAATAAAATTATGTTGCGCCTTTCGTTTCAAGTTTCCAATCAACTGGATAAGTGTTGTTAGAGTGCGCTCCTTAGCTTCCAGGGTCTGCATAAACGTTGTAATATTTACTCAACCAATAAGCTAATTCTTGATCAATTCCCTGCCTGGCTTTTTGTTATCACATTGTGTCTTCCTTTCTCAATGCCTATAAAATAAAAACCTGCTGCAACGCAAATAAATGTTGATACTGCACTCATTGCCATTCCGATAGAATAGCCGAAAAACTGATCATAATACAGGAACAGCACTCCGTTGATCAAAGCCCCAATAACGGAAAACATAGTGATAACTGCAACAATCTTAAGATCCCTCATTGCAAACCTAAAGGTGACCACGACAAGCATAATTGAGGCAAGTAAGATCAGGATTGCATTGCCAGCATGCAGGGCTACGAGAGCATAATTCTGAATATAGTACATGACTGTTTTCATAAATGAACTATGCACAAACTGCAGGTTCAGCTCAAGGTTAATGCTCATCCCCAGCCAGAATTGAATGGCGAGGAGAATTGCTAAAATTAAGAGGGTGTTTCTAATCAAATTTATTTGCCTGAAATTTTTGTCAGCAGTTTTCTCTTTCCACATTATATATCCCTTCTTCAAATATAGCAGCTTAATTGCAATGAGTCACCACCGAAACGCACTTTTGCTCACATCAATCCGCCTTGGTATGGGATGATATGACTTGCGCGAACTGCAATCACTGCCTGCCATGCCTTTTGTCTTTCTGAATAACCTGAAAGATATAAGTGTTAATATTTCCGTTTTGCCGGATGCGTTTTGAACAGGGCACTGCTTCATTCCAGCATATCAAGTGCAGGTTTCCCTTAATCGGTCAGCAGATCGTCTATGTTGCTGGGGTAGTAGGTGATGACTTCCGGACCATCTTCATGTATTATGATCGTGTCTGAGTGCCGGAACCCGCCTAGTCGTGGTACATATAATCCCGGTTCCACTGTAAAGACCATATTATCTCGGATTAGGGAGTCATCGCCAATGTCGAAGAACGGGGATTCATGTCCTTCAAGGCCAATGCAGTGCCCGCTGTGATGCAATAGAAGTTGTGATACATCCTTCATTTTTGCAAATGAATTAACCGTTCTATCAATGTCGCTGAACTTCGATCCAACCCTCAGTGCAGAGATGGCAGCCTGCTGCATTTCGACCATAATTCCATGATACTTTCGTATCTGCGTTGATACCTTGCCGACAAACATGTTTCTCTCTATCTCCACATGGTATCCATCAATATTCCCATCTGCACCGGTTCCAAGGATGTCGTCCTTCTTTATTGGCCTATTAATTGAAAGGGAGTGAGGATAGTAGGAGTGCGTACCAACCTGCCCCCGGAATCCCGCATATAGATCAACTGGATATCTTACCGGCGGGTTTGCGTCTCTTCCGAATGCATTCATAGCAGCAAGTGTGGCTTCGGAGCTTGCCCTGTGCGATATCTCAAAATCAAAGAGCCCTGGCCTTGTATATTGTTGAAGGAGCCTATGCGCATAGTTTGCCCATTTTGCGCTTTCTTTCAATGTAAGCTGTTCATTTTTGCTCTTTATCCTGCGCATGTCGTAAATAGTGGATGAAATATCAACGATATTATAATCCGGCAATGCCTCGGATACAGGGATTCCCCTAAACCCGTAAATTGATGGGTAGAGTGACGGATTGTCTACTCCGAGATTTCGTCCCGTAATAAGATCGTTAATCCATTTTGAGAATTGCTTGAAAGGATGAACCCTGCCAGGGTAGTCAAAGTATGAATAAGAATTATTTATTAAGGCCGAAAGAAACATGCAGTGCTCTTCCTCGAGTTTCGGCCCCATGAAATATACTTCTGTATCCGCAGTGACAAATATCCCCGCAGGCCTCTCTGTCTGTATATACACCATGCCAGTGAAGTACTTGATGTTAGTCGGGTTTGAAAGAAAAACACCTCCTAGATCCCTCTTCGCCATATGAGATGCCAGTTGTGACAACCTTTTTTTATACTCAGATTCCGGTATAATATGCATTGTCGTTAAAGATATACCCTGGATTTATAATTTACCAAGACTGGCAAGGAAGCGATGTTGTTCATGTCCAGCGATCCTGAGAGAACAGTAACCAGATTCAGCCTTTGCTTCGCGAGAATTCTGAGATTCTTTCCACCGCAGTATCAACATCATCTGTCGTGTTATAAAAGTGCGGAGCCACCCTGATGGCTATGTCCCTGCTCGATGTAATAATTCCAGCCATTCTGAGCCTTTGCTCTATTGCATGCGCCTCTGGTACCATGAATGATACTATGGCTCCCCTTTCCTTCGCCTCCCTTGGAGTGATTGTAACGAGACCTGCGCTGTCTCCTGCGCTTATTGCTCTTTCAGTCAGTTTCTCAATCCTGGATCTTATAACTGAAATCCCAAGTGAAAGAATTGTTTTCATTCCGGTTATGCTCGCGTATATGGAAGGAATGGACCAGGTTCCTGACTGGAATCTGTCTGCAGTATCAGCATAATTGAGCTTTTCAGGCCCGAAGCCAAATGGATTCTTTTGCGAGAACCATCCAATGAAAGCTGGCTCCATGCCTTCTATAAGATCCTGCCTAACGTAGAGAAATGCAAGGCCTGGAAGACCCAGGAGATATTTCAAGGTCCCGGCAGACAGGAAATCAATGTCATCTCTTTTTACATCAAGAGGGCTGTTCCCAACTGACTGATAAGCATCTACGTAAATAGCTGCACCGGCATCCCTGGCAACCTCTGTTAATGCACTCAGATCCTGTTTGAAGCCGTTGATTGAACTCACGTGAATTGCGGTTAATAGCTTTGTTTTGTGCCCGACAGCTGATCTGTACTGATCCGGGGTAAGACGGTAGTTGATGTGCCTGAGAAGCACTTGTTTTGCACCAAACTTTTTCTGCGCAAGAATCAAGTGGTTTGTAGTAGGATATTCCAGATCTGATGTTACAATTTCCACCCTGTCATGATAAGTGAAGGCGCTTAGAAGTGCTCCAAATGCAGATGAAACAGAAAAGTTTGGCGAAATCTCCTCAGGATTAGCATGGAGTATTTTAGCAAACAACTTCTTGGCTTCATCTACTTTCTCCCCCCAAAGGTCCCATGGATTTCCCCACTCTATCAAGTCATCCTGATACCTGAGTAGTGACTCTCTCATTCCTTTGTAGAAAGGTGAGTGGGAACATGCTGCAAGGTATATTGCCTTGTTTTCCAATTCGAATTCATTGCTCATTATCTAAACAAGATAAGATGACAGGATGTTAACCTTTTTTGTAACTTGTATTTCCAGTTGTCGTGTTTCCTGGATTATATATTGTATTTTCGAACAGGCAGTATCCCGGCGAATACCAGAATTGGGCGTTCATGATGCGTGAGATTAGACAGTAAAAATCCCATGATAAAAGTTATAAAGGCAGAGACATATATATGCAATATGGCAAAAGTTACAATTTCACACATAAAGGCAGACATAGGTAGCTTGCCGGGCCACACAACAGTGTTTGAACCCGTGGTGGACGAAGTAAGGAAATATATTCGCGAGCATTCTTCCTCTATTCTAAGTGACTTCTATATTTCCCACATTGGTGATGATATCCAGATTACAATGATTCATGACGGAGGAATTGACAACGAAGAAGTGCACCGCATTGCCTGGGATGCGTTCAAGGCTGGCACAGCAGTTGCCAAGAGCTATGGGTTGTATGGCGCAGGGCAGGATCTACTGAAGGATGCTTTCTCAGGAAATATCAAGGGAATGGGCCCAGGGGTTGCAGAAATGGAGATTACACCCAGGAAAAGCGAGCCATTCCTTGTTTACATGATGGATAAAACTGAGCCTGGCTCATTCAATTACCCCATATTTAAGATGTTTGCTGATCCCTACAATACCCCTGGGCTGGTGATTGACCCGAATATGCATGAAGGCTTCACTTTCGAGATATGGGACATTGTAGCTGGAAAGAAGATAGAGTTATCCACACCCGAGAGCATTTACGACATTCTCGCAATGATAGGTTCAAAGAGCAAATATGTCATTAAGCGAGTATACACGAGGGACACCCACGAAAAACTTCCAGATGAAAATGTCGCAGTCATTACAACAGATAAGCTCTCGTTCATAGCGGGTGAATACGTTGGCAAGGATGATCCTGCGGCGATCGTCAGGATCCAGTCCGGTCTTCCGGCATCTGGAGAGGCAATGGAGGCTTTTAGCTATCCGTTCCTGGTCTCCGGGTGGATGAGAGGATCTTTCAACGGCCCGCTTATGCCCGTTGGCATGAAAGACTCAAAGATGACCAGATTTGATGGCCCGCCCAGAGTGGTCTGCCTTGGATTTGTTCTTAAGGATGGCAGGCTTTCGGGACCGGTTGACATGTTCGATGATCCTGCTTTTGATGGGGCCAGGAGAAAGGCAGGGGAAATTGCCGATTATGTGAGGAGGATGGGTCCCTTCGAGCCGCACAGGCTTCCCGACGAGGAGATGGAATATACTACTCTTCCCAAGATCCTGGACAAGTTAAAGGATCGGTTCAAGGAGGTGGATTCTGTCAAGAAGAAAAAGAATCTGCTATCGACGAAGGACACCGATTAGGCTTTTACCTTACATGTTTTCAGCTTTTTAGGCTTGATCAGTGCTGCATAGGCTGATTTCTTGACCGGCCAAGCCTTTTCCTGCTTGCTCCCGGTGAATCATCAATGGAGCATGATTCCTCAGGCTGGTTGAAGAGGTAACGTGCCTGTCCTGCCAGTCCCCAAAGCTGCCTGGGAAACAGGCCATATGTGTAGGAATAACCACGGACACAAGTCCTGACACACTTATTGCATGTTTCCGCAGATTTTGAATAGGATCTGAAGGCTTCGCTTTTAAAGAACTGATCAAGGGTTCCCTTCTTCAGGTCGTAAGCGTACGAATAGTCACAGTTGTAAACCTGCTTGTTTGGTGTCACATATAGAAACATCTTCGGGAAGTGACAAGTCCATGACTTGTTTTCCACGAAATCCTGCAGCACATTTTCTGTCTCAAGAAGAGGGTAGCCTTCCTTCTTCAATTCAAGCAGTGTTCCATAGAAATCTTTCAGCTTGGCAGGATCAAGGCCTACATCAAAATTTGGCGTTGTCTCGGAGCTAGTCTGCCCAAAGTCCATGGACTGCTCCACTGAGTTGAACGATATCCCGACTCCCAGATCAGAAGCCAGCTGAGCCATCGGCCTCATTGCATTCCAGTTCATCGCACTTATGGTTGTTACAAGTGCGACCTTTGTTTTTCCAATCCTCTTCAATTCGTATATCCCTCTTATGACCTCGCTGAATGTGCCTGATCTGCCCCGTATTACGTCATCGTAGTCATTGTAGTAGTCAAGAGAAACGAATGCAAAGTCAAGGTTTTTAAGGCTTTTGCCCTTTTTTTCGAGAAGGGATCCGTTTGTATTCATTACAGTGACGAATCCCTTTTTCTTAGCATAATCAGTAATCTTGTCAATGTCCTGCCTGATCAGAGGTTCTCCACCGAACATGTAATACCCGCGCATTCCTGCGTCGTAGGCCTCATCCAGGAGTTGATATACCTCTTCTGTTTTCAAGTCCTCCTTCATGCGTGGGATGTTTCTCCAGTATGTACAGGTCTTGCATCTTGAGTTGCATCCAAATGTCATTGCATGTGCGAGAAAGAAAGGGGTGTGCGTTAACATCCTCGATCTGAACATTGAGTTTAAAGCACCAAAATATCTTTTCCAGTCAGCTGTTTTATTTTCCATCTCTGAGTAAAGTGTCGAAGAACCGGTGGAGACAGTTTCAACGGTCATATACATCAATGATGACCCTAAATATGAACAAGTTGGGTAACATATATGCCTTTTTGAAGCGTTTCATAAAAATCATTGTCTTGAATTCTCTTCCGGCACCTTAACTTCTCTTAACAAATGGGCAGGATAAGACGGCTACTAAACAACATATTTGTCATATATCGATGGAAATTGATCTGCGAGTTTTATGTTGAGATACAGGACATTGACGTAAGTTGTACCGAAGAAGAAAAGCGAGTACCTTGTGTATTCCTTTATGATTCCATCCAGATATGCAATGCTTATTCCGGTAACATTGTGGATTCTCATTGCCTGCTGGGAAGCATTCTGAACTGTTATGTCAGGATCCAGGCCGGAAGCAGAGTCATTCCTGGGCTGGAAAAATCCACTGTAGTTAAATTCCTGGGCGATGAGCGGCGAGCCAATTGTTGTGTTATGGAAGCTGATCAGGGAACCGTTGGCCTGGACAGGCATCGCAAGCTGAGCGATCCCTGTTACAACTCCGGGAAACAGGAGACCGCATATCGCCAGAGATATGAGAGCTATTCTCAGGGGAACGGTTATAGTACCACTTCGTTTCATGCCTAGATCACCGCCAGGTGTGCTATCAGGAATGCTATTGCAGCAATTCCTGCAAAGGGAAGGAGCACGCCTCCAATTCCATAGACAAGGACGTTCTTTAGGAATATACGCATCGCACTCTGCGGCCTGAATGCAGTTCCCCGGAGAGCGAGAGGTATGAGTGCAGGTATAATGATCGCATTGAATATTAGAGCAGAAATCACGGCAATGTGCGGCGAAAGGTGAAGTATGTTTAAACCGCTTAGGACGGGAAGTGCAGCGAACATGACCGGGACTATAACGAAATACTTTGCAACGTCGTTAGCTATGCTGAATGTTGTGACTGCACCCCTGGTCATGAGAATCTGCTTGCCCATCATAACGACGTCTATGATTTTCGCAGGATTTGACTCCAGATCAACCATGTTTGCAGCCTCCTTTGCAGGCTCAGTTCCAGATGCCATTGCAATTCCGACGTCGGAAGCTGCGAGTGCCGGTGCATCATTGGTTCCATCTCCAATCATTGCGACTATCCTTCCTCGAGCCTGCTCCTTCTTTACCAGATCGTATTTAGTCTCAGGCTTTGCCCTTGACACGTACTCATCTATACCAACCTCCCTTGAAATACTCGAGGCGGTTGCTTCTTGGTCTCCGGTAATCATGACGGGCTTAATTCCCATGTTCTTTACTGAGGAAATCCTGCTTTTTACTCCTGGCTTGACTTCGTCCCGCAGCCTAATGAGCCCAAGGATCTCGCCTCCTTCAGCGATTGTCATTATTGTATCACCGTTCCGTGCTGCTTCATCCACGATGCTGTCATAATTCAGGGGAACGCTCGTCACTATCTGCTTGATTGCGTCAGGAGCCCCCTTGATAATATCAATCACGTCTTCATTGCTGTCTGGATCGTACTTTCTCCTTATACGCTTGCGCTGCAGAAGGTCCCTTCCTCCCTTTGGAAGAATGAAATCAGAGGGTTCTTCCAAGCTTGCCCCGCTTTTTCTCGTCGATGCACTGAATTCCTCGAACTTTACCCTTCCAATTATGGCGAATTCATGCGGCACAAGCCCTTCCCTGTATGCAAGCTCAACCATGCTCTTCCCTTCCGGTGTCTCGTCGTCCCAAGAACTCATGAAAGCGGCTTCACCCACATCCTTCTTGGTATGCTTGCCCAGGGGGATGAATTCAATTGCTGTCCTGGAGCCCCTGGTTATAGTGCCAGTCTTGTCCAGGAGCAAGGAGTCGGTGTCACCTGCAGCCTCTATAGCTTTTCCTGACTTTATGATTATCCTGTTCTGGGACATCCTGTTGATCCCGGATATTCCGATAGCGGGAAGAAGGGCACCTATAGTTGTTGGAAGAAGTGAAACGTAAAGCGCAATCAGGACAGATAGATCCAGCCCAAGATCGAGTATTACGCCCAGGGCAAGTATGGAAATTATGATGATAGTGAAAATTGCAGTGAAACCAACAAGCAGTATTGCTATTGCCAGCTCGTTCGGTGTCTTCGGCCTTGAGGAAGATTCTACAAGCTTGATCAACTTGTTAAGGAACGTTTCGCTAGGATTTACGCTAACTCTTGCCACAATGCTGTCTGTTGTGATCACAGATCCGCCAAGAACCGTGTCGCCCGAGGATTTCCTTACATTTGCGGACTCCCCAGTCAGAAGGGATTCATCGACCATTGCGATCCCCTCGATTACTTCACAATCTATCGGGACGACTTCGCCCTTCCTGACAAGAAGCAGGTCACCTTTCTTTAGCTGCTTGGATGTTACGTTGGCAAATTCACGCCTGTCTTCGGACAGAACCTTTCTGGCTGGAACTTCTTTCTCAATTCTTCTTAGCGTGGAAGCGGTGTTCTTGATTTGCGCCTCGGCGATTGAATCAGACAGGGTACTGAACCAGACCGTCAGGATGAGAACTATTGCAACCTCTAGATAGAAGGTTCGTTCACCTGGGCTTGAGACTTTAGGTATAAGGGAAGGATCGATAGCCATCACTGCGACTATCAGGAAACATATCTCGACGATGAACATTACAGCGTTCTTGTAAAGCATCTTGGGACTAAGCCTCCTAATCGAGTCTTTCAGGATGGTAATCTTGTATAGCTTTGGCCTTGGATTCTTTATCCTGGTTATGGAAAACTGTGGTTCAGAATCCATTCTTGAACCCCTCCAGATAAGAAAGAATCGGCCCCAGCGTCAGGAATGGGAAAAAGGTAAGGACAGCGAGGATGAAGATTGCGACAATAAGCACGGCGGTAAATGTGAGGCTATCCGTCCGCAACGCCTCGGAGGCATATCTTTTCCTCTGAACCATGTTCCCCGCGATTGCAAGCATGATGGCGATAGGGACAAATCTCCCAAGCCACATTACTATCCCGGTGCTTACGTTGAAAAAAACAGTATTCCCGGATGATCCGAGGAAATCTGAGCCATTGTTTGCGGCAGCAGAAGTAAATTCATAGAACACCTCGGTAAAGCCTATCGGTCCTGTACCCAGTCCCGCGGCCCTCTGCGCACCTATTGCGAATGCTATCACCGTTGGTACTAGAATTATGATCGGATGGCTCAGGAAAGCTATGACGGCCAGCCTAACGTCACTTGCATTGATCTTGGTTCCAAGGTACTCTGGTGTCCTGCCCGCCATCAGGCCAACTATAAAAACAGCCATAATCACGTACATGAGCATGTACATGGCGCCTACGCCAATCCCGCCTGGCGTGGCCTGTATAATCATCCCAAACATCGCAGCAAGGATTACCAGTGGGTCATACGCTGACAGGTTTCCATTCATGGATCCAGTTGTGAACGAAGTTGATGTGACTGTCCAGATTACGGAGGATGCTGAACCAAATCTTACCTCCATCCCGGCTGCAATTTGTGTTACCGGGATCAGTGCAATTGCAATATCGATGAAATATAGGGAATAGGAGGCAATTATTAGTGTTCGCCCCTCCTTCATGCTCCCTGCCATCCGTCCAAATAAAAATAGCACTGAAGTTGGGAGAAGCATCATCAGTCCTAGAAGGAACAGGTTTGTAACCTGATTGGGATTAGCAAGTGGATTCGCGGCGTTTGTCCCAAAATAACCCCCGCCATTTGTGCCTAGCTGCATTATGGCATCGAGAGATGCTATAGGTCCCACCTTAACCACTTCAGAAGCTCCAGCCTGAAGGGTATGGAGTATGGCATATCCATTCAGGGACTGAGGGACGCTAAGGAATACCAAGATAAGTGCAGCTATTCCTGAGAGAGGGATCAGGACACGGACAATGGACCTGGTATAGTCCACATAAAAGTTACCCAGGCCCCTTGTTTTTCCTATAATTCCCCTAAAAACAGCTACTGCAACACACAGGCCGGTTGCGGCAGAAGTGAACTGCAGGAACTGGATGGATGCCATCTGCGACAGGTATGAAAGCGTACTTCCTCCGTTATAGTGCTGCAGATTAGTGTTTGAAGAAAAGGATAATGCTGTATTGAAGGAAAGAGACCAAGAAACATCGGGGAAATGCATTGGGTTAAGGGGAAGACTCCCCTGAAACATCAGTATAAGGAAAGCGATAATTGCTTCAAATGCGTTAAGGTACAGTAATGCCTTCAGGTAGGATTTCCAGCCCATCTCCTCGTATGGATTGACACCTGCGATTCTGTAAATAACGGTTTCAACAGGGCCAAATACCCTGTCAAGCCTTGTTCTCTTGTTAGAAAAAACAGCTAGGAGATACCTAGAGAAAAACCATGCAATCAGCAATACTGATCCGCTTGTGACAAGGATCACGAAGACGTCGCCTGGTGTTATCAAACTCTCCTCTCCTCCCTTTTGGAAGGGCAATTTGCATCATCGTCGATCGAGCAAATAGGGGAGTGATGGGACAAGCGTAAAAACAAGGACACTGATAAGCGAGCAGTCATGGATCAACTCCCGTAAAAAATCTATTGCCCACTGGCTGTTTCTGGAGTTCTGTGTGATTTCAGGACTATGGAGCTCACTGTGCTCTTTATTCCCTTTATTTTCATTATTTTATTTTTAAGAAGGTCTCTCAGTTCCTCTATGTCGTTTGCCTTGGCGAGAATAACAATGTCAAATTCGCCAGTGACCTCGTAGATCTCACTAATGTTCTTTAACTCCTTAAGAGCCGCCACAACTTCATCAACGTGTGGCGAATCCACAAAGAGATCTATGAACGCTAAAATAGCACTGTCCATTCTCAACCTCCTTAGTTTTCTGGCTCCTTCATTCTTATGTTCTATAAAAACTTCGGCTGTAAAAATCACGCATGATACGGGCGAAAAAGCCTCGCGACACATATTGGAGAAGCTGGAGCCTCAAAAGGTACTGCACGCAATGGCCAGGATAATCGGGTTACAGGAAATTAGGAGTTGATCAGGTTTTCTCGAATGACCTTGGATCACGACTCCATTAATGATTCCCTGAGTATCGATGTTACGTATCCCTTGACCTGAGTGAAGGCAAGTTTTGGTGGCATCGGCTTCTCGTCTGGATTCACTAGCACCTCGAGAACACCCGCGGACTTCGTGGCAAGGAATTCATCAATGGCAGCATCAAGATCTAAAATCTTCTCGACCCTCCTACCGTAAATACCAATCGACTGGGCAAGCTTTGAGAAATCCGGGTTCAACAGATCCACGCCCCACTCCGGGTATCCCATAACCTCCTGCTCAAACTTGATCATGCCGAGCTTTGAGTTGTTGAATACGACGATCTTGACGTTGCGGTTATACTTTCTTGCGGTGATCAGTTCCATCATTGTCATAGCAAAGCTTCCGTCCCCTACCATGGCTACAACCTGTCTATCTGTAGCGAATGAAGCCCCAACCGATGCAGGTATACCTACTCCCATGCTACCTAACCATGGCGAGAAGAGGAAAGTCTTGCCCTCTTCAGTCCTGAAGTTCCGCATGCCCCAAACGGTTACATTGCCTGTGTCGACGACGATGACTGCATCCTTATTCACCTTCCTGGAAAGGCGGGCTGCGACTACTTCAGGCCTCATTGGTTTCGTAGTGTCTTCTTCCGTCTTCTTAAGTTCTGAGATCCATGATTCTTTAGCTTGAACCAGCTTCTCATAAAACTTGTCCTGCTTTGCATCAGGTTTGACAGCGTCGAGGAAACCAGATACAGTGCAAAGGCATTCCAGCGTCGTGATGTACCTCTTCTGCAGGTTGGAAGGATTTGAGTCCACCTGTATTATCGGGATGTCATCGCGTATGAATGCAGTATAGGGAAAGTCCGTGCCAAGCAGAATGAGGAGATCGGCCTGCTTCATCGCGTCGATCGAAGCTTTTGATCCAAGAAGGCCAAGACCGCCAAGCACCTTCCCATCGAAATCGCTCATTATTCCCTTGGCATTCAATGCATAGATAATCGGCGCACCTATCTTCTCAGCGAGGTCGCTTATCTTGGCTGACTGGCCTAATGAACCTCTTCCGATAAATATCAGCGGCTTCTTGCTCAGGTTTATTGCTGAGACGGCTTCCTTCGGATCAAAATTATAGGAGATATCCGGGTATCTGGTCATGTTATTTATCTTCCTGGACTGCGACGGTGAGCGAAGAATATCGACTGGGAGCGTTATATGCGAGACTCCGCCCTTGACCTTTGCCTCATGGCAGGCCCTCATTGTAATGTATTGAGCACTATCGGGGCTCACAATCTGCCTGTTGAAAATGGAAACATCATCAAAAAGCCTGTTTATGTCTATTTCCTGAAAGTAGTCATGTCCTATAAGATCCGTTTCTACCTGGCCAGTCAGGGCTATTACCGGAACATGATCAAGTTTTGCTTCGTAAAGTCCGTTGAGAAGGTGTATCGAGCCTGGACCTGATGTTCCCATGCAGGCAACAGGCATCCCGGTCATTCTCGCCTCAAAGGCAGCTTCAAGTGCTGATCCCTCCTCATGCCTCCCCTGAACGTATTGTATTTCCTTGTTCCGTCTTATTGAATCTACCAGAGGATCTATGGAGTCACCTGGTATCCCGTAAATCCTCTTTACTCCGCAGGAGACTAGCGTCTCCACTATAACATCTGCAACGGTTCTGGCCATAATCATGAATCTGGCATCATTGAAAATCTTTATGCTGGGAATTCCGCGTTCCTACAGCAATATCAGTACGGTTTTTTAAATAAGATAAACTAGGCAAATATTAACTGGATCGTCCGATGCCAACAGTTTATCGTAGGAATTAGAAACCCCGATAGACTCTCGCTTGTGGGTATTAACGGTGACAGTGCCCTACGGAAAACCCCCTGTGACCTTTCTTCTGTCTTGAGTTGTTTCATCCATAATCCAAAGTGCCTGATGAGGCTAAAAGGGAAAGGGGTGATGCATGAGCCATCAAAGTTCTGAGAAAAACTGGGAATAGATGGAAAATGGAGTGTAAAGTTAGAGATTCTTGAACAATTTAAACAGAACTACATCTAAATTTCCTTGAATTTTGAAGGCTGAAAGCAATTCTAATATACTATTAGGAATTGTCAAAATATGGTAAGCAGGAAATTGCTTGCGGGGCTAACATCAGCTATAATCCTTCTTTCAGGGATTGGAATCGGTTATGTGGTCACTCATAGTAGTTCCTCTCTTCCACGTAACACAAGTTCAGTGAATCTAACTGCCAATATATCAATTTATCCCGATGCTACTTATCTGAATTTGAAATATGCTTATGGGCAAGTTTGGGACTCATCACCTCCGCAGAACGCTCACATGACAATGGCCCAGGAAAATAACGTTACACCGCTCTTACAGTTCGCCACGAACTCAACCGGCAAGGCAGTTGTTCCAATCCCTGCATCTTTCACAAACAATTCCAGAACATGGTCGGATTACTTTGCATCTCAGGGACTTGCCGGATCATCCATATCTCTGCAGATACTCATAACTTACGTGTTCACATGGAACGAGTCATTTGACAAAGAGATATTCTACTCGAACATGCTGCCATACACTCCTGAGCCGAATCTCTATAATCTGGTCATGAATATAGATCTCGTTCCAGACCTGTCGGGATTTCCCTCTGTCTTCGTGAAATCGACCAACATCTCAACCTCCACTCTAAAAGCCTACTCTTCCCTTGATCCGTCGAACGGGGAAACTAGGTGGGTGCAGATCAAATCCACGCAGTTCAGCAACACCGAGATTCCGGTTGCATTCGGGAACCTTACCGGCGGGAATAATGCACTGGTTGCCGATTTCTCCCTCGGAACCGCATCGGCTTCTGTGGGATTCGATGCTGCGGAAGGATATAACATAAGCAGATCCAATTCGTTTGATATATCAACTAATCCTTCATACACGAGCGCTAATGACTTCACAAACAGGCAGATGTATATTTATTCTCCGAGTCAAATAAAGACATCTTCATCTGGATATATTTACCTCAACGGCACCCTATCGATCAACAGATACCAGGAGCAGGTATACCAGTGCTTTTATTCTATTTATGGAGAAATATGCATGTGGGTCAATGAAAGCAACTACGAAACTATCATGGCAATCAGCGCCATTGATGCCTCGAGTGGCATCTTTGAGTCCGGGGTTGTTCATGATGCCTATGACCCATACAGCCCATACACCAGCCCTCAGGCGATATCTGCGCTGAAGTGGGATCAGGCACTTATTAGTAAATACAAAGCTGATGTCCCTTCAAACGGATCTGTGCAATGGGGTTCCATATATTCATCCGTGAGCGGCAATTACAACAATATACAAGGGGTTATAAACGGCGTTATAGGCATGGGTCTTGCGGTCATAGGTGTAATAACCGCATACGAGGCTGCCACTGGGTGGTCTCCAGCAAGCGGATGGGGGGATGTTGCGCTAACTATACTTGCCGTTACGGGACTCGTAAGCAGCATAGTTGCTCTATTCGCATCTGGAGTGATCGATGTTGGGAGTTCAACATCGATCATGACTGGTTCTTTTGGCAACATGTATCAGGTTGGCAATAATCCAGCCAACAACATGAACATGACCATATACGCAATCGACAGCAGCATCGGGTACAATGGCAACTCATACACTTTCCCGATAATGGATGTATACGTCAATCCTTCATGAGATTTTCAACTTTACTTTGCCGTCTTGAATGTATATTTTAGCTCGATATCCGTGATCTAGTAAAAAATATCACACGGAGGAAGTTCTCCTGGAAATATTTCGACGAATTTTCAAGCTTATGTTGGCACGGAGCTAAATATTCTTTTAGGATATGTAATCTTTAACTATGCAATTATCCCATAGGCACCTTCTGATTAGAACTACAGTAATAGCTCCATCTACAGTTATGACGGGTGTTGCCTTGAACCCTATGTGTGCATCCGATGTCCTCTTATACTGTCATATTGTAATTCATGCCATTCTCAAGAATAGCCATAAAAGGGGATAGAACGCGTGCAAAGCCATGAACCGGGATCCTCCCATCTTTTCTATGAATTGAAGGACTTATCCCCAGAAATAATTTTATCGCTCGGAGTATCTTTAGGTTTTTAACAGTTCTTGTATCCCATTACAATATCCCATTTTGGAAAATCAGTATCTGTTGCAATCTTGAAATTTGCGGTAGGCTTCTTCTTGTCAATTTTCTTGACATTTAATTCTCATCCAGAACAGTTCGAGACATTGAATTAGGTAATCTGAACAACTTTTAATTTGATCATGTGTTCCACCAGAGAATGGTAAAAATGGGCAATACTAATAAACTGACACTTTTGGGCGATGATGAGAGGCCTGAAGATCCAAAATTCTCTGTCGATTATATGGATCTGAAAGCAGATCCGTTCGAGGATTTCAACACTTATTGCAACGGAACCTGGGTCCGCGAACATCCGGTTCCGTCGGATAAAGTATTCTGGAGTGGATCTGCGGAGCTTGTCGAAAGAAACAGGTATATATTGGCTAAAATCCTGGAGAAGTGTGCCACAGGTTCGTATGAAGAGATGGATCCTATAATAACGATGCTCGGGGACTTCTACTTCTCGGGAATGGATGCGGACAGGTTAGAGGAATTGGGATTTTCACCGATCCATGAATATATGAGTAAGGTGGCATCCATTTCAACGAAAGAGGATGTCCTGAAAATAGCCACAGACCTTCAATCTGTGGGAATAGGGTGCCTTTTTTCCTGGGGATCGAGCACAGATGCAAAGAACAGTGAAGTGTACGCAATGTATCTTGGCCAGGGTGGGATCACGCTTCCTAACCGTGATTATTATCTCATGGAGTCGTTCGAGAAAGTGAGGGAGGATTATATAAAGCATATACAAAGAATGTTTCATCTCTACGGTTTGCAGGATGATAAGGCCATGGATGCAGCCAGGGTTGTTTTCAGGATCGAGAGCGAAATGGCAAAAGCGAGCAGGCGTCCAGAAGAGCTAAGAGATCCAGAGAAGAATTATAACAGGGTTGCTATGAATGAACTCACATCCAGGTTCCCTGCGATCAACTTCCGTACTTATTTTGAGCGGATCTCGTTGCCTCATGTGGATTACATCGTTGCATCACAGCCTGAGTTTCTCGACGGACTCGGGAAGCTTCTTGAGGAAACTTCTATCGAGGACTGGAAGATATATCTGAAATGGAAAGTACTGCACTTTTCTGCGCCCTTCCTGCATCAAGCAGTATCAGACGAGAACTTTGACTTCTTCAGGAAAAAACTTCTTGGCCAGAAAGAGCAGGAAAAGAGGTGGAAGAGGATTGTCTCGCTAACCGACGCCTGCCTTGGAGAAGCTCTTGGAAAGCTCTACATCGAGCAGGAGTTTGGTGAAGACGCCAGGAAACGAATGAGCGACATGATTGATGATCTTAGGGAAGTCTTTACGGAAAGGCTGAAGAAGCTTGAATGGATGAGCGAGCAAACAAAGCAGAAGGCACTGGAAAAGTTTGGGAGGTTCAGGGCAAAGATCGGTTACCCGTCCAAGTTTATCGACTATTCATCCATACGGATATCCAGGGATGCATTTTTCTCTAACGTTATAGCTACTAATGCATTTGATTTCCACCGATATATAAAGAGAGTTAACTCGCCTGTTGACAGGGAGCTCTGGGAAATGACACCGCCAACAGTTAATGCATATTTCAACCCGACGGAGAATGAGATTGTTTTCCCTGCAGGCATCCTGCAACCACCTTTCTTCGATCCAAAACTCGACGATGCCGTGAATTATGGGGCAACAGGTGGCACCATTGCCCATGAGATCACCCATGGTTTTGATGATGAGGGGAGAAAATTCGATGCGGATGGAAATATCAGGGATTGGTGGACGCAGGAAGACGAGAAGGCGTTCCTGCAGAGGGCAAAAGAGGTCTCCGCTCTCTACGGATCGCTTGAGGCACTACCGGGCTTGCATGTAAATGGGGAATTAACACTTGGTGAGAACATTGCGGATATTGGCGGTGTTAGCATTGCTTTCGAAGCACTGGAGAGAAGACTTTCCAGGCATCCTGAGCTTAGGAAGGATATCGATGGTTTTACACCAGAGCAGAGGTTCTTCATCGGCTGGGGCCAGAGCTGGAGAATGAATGTAAAGGAGGAGGCACTGAAATGGCAGGTCTCAAATGATCCGCACTCTCCCGATAATTTCAGGGCACAGGTACCTGCCTGGGTGCATGAAAAATTCGAGTCCACGTTCTCCGGTATGTCGAGGAAACGGAAAAAGCCGGTTCCAACTATCCGGATATGGTGATTTATCTCACTTTCATTTATGTAGAGTGATAACTTCGAGCCTGGTTGCTTCCATTGTCCTGATTGCCATTTCACCCTTCGGTTCCATTATTGAACCTTCCCTGTATTTCCTGTTTTCCGGGAGAATAACCCCGGATCCGGAGTTGAACCGTACAACTGACTGCCCGGGAATCCTGATGGTTGGTTCCTCCTCTGCGCGAATAAAATAGTCAACAATCGTGCTGCTGCTCCCCGTCATTACTTTTTTGTAATAACCCCATGGAGCATCCTCCCTGTTTGAATATTCTTCCCTTATTGCCTCAAGATCCTTTTCGCTGTCTATACCCATCCAGAAAGCATCCTCCATGTAGGCTCCTATCTGCTTCCTGGAGGCAAGTCTTGGAAAGACTGTGGTTTCCAGCTCCTTTTCTGGATAGTTATCAAAGAAAAGGTCAAAAGTTTCCTTCCTGAAGATGTAAATCCCGGCGTTTATGTATGCATCGATTAGAGGCTTCTCCTTGAACCTAGTAACAGTGTCACCGAATATCTCAAGAATTCCGTACGGGCTCCTCATCTTGACTGCAAAAAGAACTGCGCCGTAGGAGGATGCTGATGCAAATTTCAGCATGGCCTTGAAGTTCATATCAGTGACAGTGTCGCCGTTCCTGAGCATTATGTCTTCGTCCCGGCGGTGTTCCAGCAGGTTTCTCATAGAATATAGAGTTCCGAGAGGCTTATCCTCCTTGAAATATGTAATCTTCATGTCCCTGTACTTTGGCGTCAGGTATTCCTCTATTTTTTCCCCAAGATGACCGGAGAGGATGTACAGTTCCTTCACCCCAATAGTCCGGAAATCGCTTATCTGCCTGTCGATGATGGTAAAATTATCCTTAATCTGGATCATAGTCTTCGGTATGTCATTTGTAATCGGCCTCAGCCTTCTGCCGTATCCACCAGCCAGGATTGCCCCTATCATGCGTGGTAATAGCGAGTTGACTTAAATTTTTAACATGGCTTCCAGGTCTATGAAAGTTTTCTGCTGTTCAGGGCAAATTAAGCCAGCGGGATTGGTACTCTTATGCATAAAGTGCCGACGGCAATTACTATGGACAGCGAAATCGAAAGATTAGCTGGCATATAATTAGGTTGAATATATGATGAGATACCCGGTGAAAGACTATTTGCCATCAATTCCATACCGTCTGTTGGACTCAGCAGATAAAGGATCTTGAAATAGACTGGAAGATTAGCCGGCGAAATTCCATAGGCCGATAGAGTTGGACCCCGGCAAACAGAAACCCGACTTCAAAGAGTATAAAGAGTCCCATTGTAAGGTAAAAGCCATATCTATGAAATTTTGAAAAAAGTGCAACGGCTGTTGCCAACCTCCTTCGCATACCTATCTATTGGCGGTTGTCCCTCGTTCGGGTAAATTCTGATAGCCCGACCCTTGATAGTGCATCAATCGCAACACTTTCAAGATTAGTTGGAACAAAATTCCGGAGCGTTGCGAAATACTTGACTTTTGATTTTATCGGGCTTTCAGACGAGAAAAGCGGGGCTTCCTGCACACAACTTATCTTGCTTGCTGAACAACCATGCAAGCGTCTTTATTGTTGTCGTTTTCCCCGATCCATTCAAGCCTGCGAGTCCAAGTACTTCCCCTTCTTCAACACTCAGCGAGACGTTGTTAATGACGATCTTTTTTCCATAGGCAACACTGATGTTAACTGCCTCTATGCTCAACCAATTTCCCTCCAGGGGCAGTTTATCTGCCCTTGAATTCAGGATCTCTCTTCTGTAGGAAAGATGTAATTCCCTCTTTTAAGTCTTCTGTTCCATAGACAAGCCCCATCGATATTGCCTCCATGGTGAGCCCGTCGTCGAGCGACGACTCCGATCCTTTACTTATCAACAGCTTTGCAAGATAAGCTGCACCAGGTGCCACCTTTCTGGAAAGTTCCTTTGCGAATGAAAGTGTCTCGTCATCTATGCTCTCTGTATTGAAGATCCTGGTTACGATGCCCATTTCGCGCGCTTCATTGCCAGTTATACGATCGGCTGTGAGAATCAGGTATGAAGCCCTGGAAGCACCGATAAGTTTTGCAAGCCGCTGGGTTCCTCCCCACCCTGGTACAAGTCCTCTCTGCAGTTCAGGGAAACCGATTTTCGCATCTGGAGTCGATACCCTGATGTCACATGCCAGTGAAAGCTCAAACCCTCCTCCAAGAGCGTATCCCTTGATCTCCGCAATAGTGATCTTCTTCATTTCAGAAAGCATCCTGAACACCGACTGGCCATGCCTCGATGCCTCCATGAAATCTATTCCTCCAGAGAAGAACTGGGATAACTCGGCACCTGCAGAGAAAACGCTTCCCTTTCCTGTTACGACCACAACGTTCACATCCCGATCGTCCTTCAATTCATGGAGAATTTTTTCGAGCCCGTCGATTACCGATCCATTAAGGAGGTTCAGCCTCCCATTGTTAAGATGTATGATGGCAACCTTATCTATTTTTTTTATAACAACGGCACCTTCCTCCTGGGTCTTCTGTGATGTTGGCTCGGCTTTCTGCGACTCCCTTGCCTGGAACTTACCAGATATTACTTCTTTCAGCTTTCCTTCAGCTATCGATTTCGCAGGTGCAAAAATAGAAGTCTCAAACCTGCTGCTCAGATCTTCCAGCTTCTTTTTTATCTCTGCATTAGTCAATCCCTGGGCAACAGAAATAGGCCCAAATGGTCTGTTCATCCCTAATCTCACCCCGGTCTCGATATCATCGGGTGACGCAATTCCTTCTTCTATCAACTTGACTGCCTCGTTCAGTTCTACTGCAAGCACATCCATAAGCTCGACCTTGCTGGACTGCTCTCCCGAAGGTATCTGTGCTTTACCGTTTGTCCAGGAATAGAAACCATGTCCAGTCTTACGACCCAGCCTGTTCTGATCCATCATTTGCTTGTAGAGAGAGCATTTGCCATATTCGGGGGATATCTCTTTTGCGTAGTATTCAAGCGAGTGGACAACTGTGTCAATGCCCACGTAATCCATAAGCTCATAGGGTCCCATTGGAAGCCCCTGACCGCGGGCAAACCTGTCAATTGCGTCTGGCGTGTCGATCTTCTTTTCGAGAAGGAGACAGAAAAACAGGCTCTCGGGCGCATTTATTCTGTTGACAACAAATCCCGGTGAATCTTTAACCACGCGTATTGGTGTTTTCCCTATCTTGCGGCACAATTCATACACCGACTCGAATGTCTCGTCGTCTGTCTTCTCGCCGCGGACAACCTCGACAAGCTTGAGCACGACAGGCGGATTGAAGAAATGCATTCCGACAATTTTCTGTGGCCTGGAGCTTCCCTCCTGCAGTTCTGTGATCCTGAAGTTTGATGTGTTGGATGCTATAACTGCTCCCGGTGGACAGGAAGATTCAACATCCTTAATAACGGTTTTCTTGATGTCCAGAACTTCTGGTACAGCTTCAACAACTATATCTGCATTTGACACCGCGTTTCTGAGATCTGTCGTGAATGTTATCCTGGACATGCTTTCATTCATTGTGGACTCAGTTAGCTTACCGCTTTCCTTCATCCTGGAGAGACTGGTTTGCACATTTTGCCTTGCACGATCGAGGAAATCCTGTGATACGTCGTTAATGACAACGTTCAGACCTGATAGGGCAAGCACTTCAGCTATGCCATGACCCATTATTCCCGCACCGATGACGGTCGCGTTCTTGAATTCCAGGTATCTCACTTCCCTGCTTTTTTCATCAGGTCCGTCAATTTCTGCGCTCCAAAGATATCGCCTGATACTTTCAGTTTCCCGGTCATGAATGATTGTACCGGATCAACTTTCCCCAAAAATAGGTCTGAGAGGATGGCATCGGTGGCTGAAATTGTCGCAGCCGGTGATGCCGTATCCCCGTCCATGACCTGGATCGCACCATTTCCAACGGTAACATAGTAATGCGGTGAGTCGGCAGGGTTAATCTGGTAGCGTTTCTCGGTACCACCAACAGCCTTCATTACTTCCGAATTAGCAGATGCTTTCGCCGCTAGATTTTTAAGAATATCCTTGGACGTCATTAATGAAGATTGCCCGAAGGATAATATTAGTTTCGCCAGATATTATAGGGTCGCTTAAGCCTGGCTTGAATGATTGTAAGCTTCCATTATGAACTGGGCAAACTCCTCGTCGGATCTTGCACCAACGAACTGCACGTCGCCGTTTATCACAATGTGCGGTACTGAAGATACTCCAAACTCATTTGCATCGTTCGAGAATTCGCCTGCCTCGATCATCTCACCAGAAATGTTGCTGTTGGCAAGAGCAAACTTGTGCGCTGTTCCGACTGCCCTGGGGCAATAGGGACAACTGGTGGTAACAAATACTTTGATGCTGACGGGCTTGTCAATTTTTGATATTATTTCCATTGCTTTTGCAGATATCTTTGCCTCGTTCGTAGAGACCATTTTTATGTCCTCAATTACGGATCCAAACTCGTATCCTGATGGTATTCCATAATACATGATGCGCCCACTTGTCTCATCATGTTTCGTAACTGCTACTGCAGGATACTTCGTAACACCGTATTTCTTGCATTCATCTTTGTCCTTCTCAAAAACAAACTTCTTTACGCTGATCTTATTCGAAGTCTCCGCAAGTTCATCGCATATCTGGACAACTTCCTTGCAGTATCTGCAGTCTTCGTTTTCAGAAGTAAAAACAACAAGATCAACATCATCGCGCAGGTATTTGGTGAATTCCGATTGCAGGAACTGCTTGTCTTCCTCTTTTATAAGTGCCATAAGAATATCGGCTCAACATTTATTATTACAATAATAACTTTGCTCAGCATATCTGATGGCCTATTTAAATTGCAAACTATAACCGATTTTTTATTATCGTCGGTTTCGATATCTTCCGCTGAGCTAACATGACCGAGAAACTATATCTTCAGAACTCGTACATAAAGGAGACGAGATCAACACTTATTTCAAACGAGGATAATTTACTGGAATTTAACAGGACTATATTCTACCCGACTGGGGGTGGACAGCCATGTGACACTGGCATAATCAGGATATCTGGAAAGTCTTACAATGTCATCGATGTGATCAAGAAGGGTGATACGGTGTTGCACATGATCGGTTCCCAACTGGATGCATCAAAGGGTGAGGTGATTCAGGAGATTGACTGGAACAGGAGGTATTCCCATATGCGTTATCACACAGCGATTCACATCATTGATGCGGTAGTCCACCATTCTGCCGGAAAATACGGCTTGATCACTGGTTCGCAGATATACCAGGACAGGGCAAGGGTTGATTTTGACTTCCCGGAGTTTTCAAGGGAGCTTGCCGACAGGATTATAGAAGATTCCAACCTGGTCATCGCCCAGAAACATCCTATCCTGATTAAGGAAATGACGAGCGAAGAAGCACTGGCAATACCGGATCTTGCGAGAACTGAGCCAGGCAGGGAACTTATAAGAAAACTCAACATAGTTAGAGTCATTGAGATTGTTGGGGTGGATGCACAGGCTGACGGCGGCACGCATGTCAATAATACTGCTGAAGTAGGAAAGATCCAGCTGTCCGGAATAGAGAGCAAGGGAAGAAGAAACAAGCGCATGAATATTTTGCTGGACACTCAGTGACTTATTTCATGATGTCTTGGCCTTTGACCTTAGGTCATGGTAGAAAGCAATATTACAACCATTAACCTCTTCTTGGTATGTTCACGAGAAAGGGAGATCGCGGGGATACCGATTCAGGAAAAAATAACAGGATAAGTAAGGGTTCCCTTGAGGTTGAGGTAGAGGGTCTTGTGGATGAGTCATCCACGGTTATTGGCCTGGCGATCGTAAAGTCCCCGTGGGACGACATCATGGCAGATCTCTGCAGATGCCAGGACCTGGTCTTCAACATGGGAGAGCATATACTTATCGAGGGGAGAGGAAGAGTTGTCTCTCCCGATGATGTAAAATGGGTCGAGGAACGCACCACTACATACAGGGATGAAGTTGGCAAGATATTGCTTTTTGTTGAACCTGGAGGGTCGGAAGAGGCTGTGATCCTGCACCTTGCAAGGGTGACTGTTAGGAACATGGAGAGACATATAGTTGCGCTCTCTGCTGAAAAGAATCTGGATCCTGTAATAATGCAATTTGCCAACAGGCTTTCCTCACTTCTCTTCATGATGGCTCTTGTCGCCAATCGCAGGCTTGGCAAGGATGAAAGAATCTGGGAGCTCAGGAGAGCATCAGGATGAATCCTGGATTACTAGTGAGCGTGCTAGCGACGTGAATGATCCAAACTCGTCTGAAAACGCTTTTTCTAAGGCCAGTAAGAGTTTCGTCCTCGAGACCTCAAGGTAACCCATGCTGGAAGGATCAAGCCCGCATGGCCTTATTTTCCTGAAACCTTCCAGAACAGCGGGAGAATGATTGAATGCTATCCCATGATATGAAATGTATCCATCTATTGCCATTCCAATTGATGCGACCTTTTTTCCGTCTACCCATATCCCAGGTTCTTCACCAACTTTTGCTGTCTTCCCCAGATGTCTGATAGTGTTGATAGCAACTGCCTCAATCCTGTGGACAAAGTACCTGACATCAAGTTTGCCTGAAGATCTTATGTCAAAGATAGGGTAAGCTATTAGCTGTCCATCGCCATGGTATGTAATGTCCCCGCCTCGCTCGGTCCTAATCGGATCCAGCCCGGGAAAATTAGCCGGATCCGCTTTTCTTCCTATCGTGTAGACGCCGGGAGAATGATTTAGGAACAGGAGGATATCAGGTATAATACCCGACTTTCGCTTTGCAACCAGCATCCTCTGGAGAACAAGGCAATTGTTGTACTCAATTGTACCGAGATCAACCGACAGTCTTGTAGTGTAGCTGCTTACGATAGCCACCTTCTGCTGATTCATGCACTCCTTCAGAAAGAGTTGGATGCGGATGAATTGTCATTCCTATATCCATCAGGGAAAGGCCGGATTCCACCGCAAGGCTGATCTCGCTTATGAGTTCTGATGCATGGGGAGCAACTATCCCACCGCCGGTTATCACGCCGCCCTCCTTGTAGTAGAGCCAGTAACTTCCAGCTGTTGAGTTCATTCCCAGCGCACGGCCGTTTGCAGCTACGGGAAAGAAGGTCTCCTTGTCCCCTTTCCTGCCGGTATAGGCAATTTCTGGATCCGAATAAACTACGACTGGCAATGCACGGTAATCTGACTCCCTGTCCTCGCCTGCAATGTTGTCAGCAGCAACATCTGCTTCATAGTATGCCTTATGCGCAAGCATCGGCTGCCCTGCAACATCGCCTATTGCATACACATTAGGTATGCTTGTCCGCATGTGCTTGTCCACCTTGATGAATCTGCCGTCCATCTCCGGAGAAATATTCTCTAACCCGAACCCTTCAGTATTGGGTTTCCGTCCAACGGTCATCAACACCTTGTCTGCCTCGATGGTTTCACCGTTTTCCATGAA
>DAHXNF010000058.1 GCA_027366585.1 Thermoplasmatales archaeon
CCCCCGATTGTATTGCCAAGTCCCCATACAACGCTGTTTGCAGACGAAGACATGGAAGCAGGGGTTATTTGCCTCACGTACTCTATGAGGATCGGAAATATGCTGAATACAAAGAAAGCAAAAAGTGTCAGTAGTATAACCATTAAATAAAAATCCCTGGTGAGCAACAGGAAAATCATTGAAATAACGGCAAAAACGCTTGTAATTGTAATCACCGGCTTCCCTCCCCAGGCAGAAGTCAGATAACCGAACAATATCTGCCCAATAACTGGCGCAAGGAAAGCAATCGATATGATTTCTGTAACCAGGTCAGTGTTGTTGATCACGCTGTTGAAATAGTAAGGCATGAAAGTATACAGGCCGGTAGAGAACATTGAGCGCACAAAAATAACAGCCATAAGAAGGTATAGCAAGGAATGGTTTTTGTCAGGCGCAGCACCGTTCTTTTTGGGCTGGGGAGCAAGAGAACCTCCACGGTTGAAATCCCTTAAGGCTCCCAGAATAATGAGTGAGGCTGCCACTTCATAAAGTGCAACAATATATAGCGAATTCCTGATTGCAAAAACGGGAAGAAGAGCCGCTAGAAACAATGGGACAATAGATCTACCGACGCTTCCAATTGAACTATTTATCCCGAGTACGGTGCCGGATGACTTCCCCTTGAATACGCTTGAAAGCACAGATCCACCTATCGGATGATAAATGGACTGTCCAAAGCCAAATATTGCAGTGCCCGCAATCACGATCTCGTTTACGTATTTCGTAGCAAGGAAAGCAACAGCGAAGAACGAGAGTGAAATTGCCTGGAGTGCTATTCCAAGGAATATCAATACACCGTCACGATCAAGCCGGTCCGCATATCTCCCGATTAAGGGGCTGATCAGGCCGGAGATCAGGTTGTATATCACTGCCCCAAAGCCGAGTATTATGAAATCAACATGCAGTGCAGTGTAATAATTGATCAATACAGGGAAAATAAGGAGATTTCCGTCATTGGCAAAATGACCGATTGAGGTGAAAGTCAGTGCGGAAATATCCCTTCTCATGGTCAGGTGAATCGTATTGCAATATATATCGAATTCATTATACATGGCAAGGATGCAGATCCTTTACACGGATGCAAAACATTCTTTATTTGCAGATAACCTATCATGATGCATGGCAGAGTTTTTCTTCTTTCCGGCAAGGATTGGCAGAAACAATCCCTGCAATGATCCCGGGGAAGATAGTTTTGAACTCTACAGCAGGAAGCCAGTTAACTCGAATCCTGAACAAAAGACGATGCATGGGGAGAAATACTTTCGCACCGTCGTGAAGCGAAGCGAACTGGATACCTTCGCCGACGAATTCCTGCATTCTGATCAAGAAAGAAGAGTTGTATCTTACACGGCAGAGAAATCGGGCAGGAAGCAGCAACGATTCAAGATGCCCAGGTTAATGGGCGTTGTAAACTGTACCCCCGACTCTTTCTATCCTGGTTCCAGATATAATTTCACTCAGCCAACTTCAATCGAAAGCATAATCGAAATGAGGCCGGATATACTGGATTTTGGAGGAGAAAGCACGCGACCCAATGCAGAGCCAATCTCCTCTGAAGAAGAGGTAAAGAGGATTCTCCCTCTTGTCAGGGCTGTCTCCGAGGAGACAAAGATACCAATATCAATTGATACGAGAAATCCTGAAACTCTGCAGAGAATGGTGGAATTCGGCATCCAGATTGCGAATGATATCTCAGGCCTGGAAAAAAGTTCCATGAGGGCATTAGTAAGGGAAAACAATCTTGAAGCTGTGGTAATGCACTCTCGTGGAACGCCTGCAACAATGCAGTCTCTCGCCCATTATGACGACCTTATAGCTGAGGTTGTCGAATATTTCTTCGACAGGCTTTTCCTCTGCGTTCAGGACGGGATAGAACCGGGAAAGATAATCCTGGATCCCGGTCTTGGTTTTGCAAAGACCTGGAAAGATAATCTCACTATCCTGGAAAATATAAGATGCCTTGACCTTGGATTCCCCGTTCTGGTTGGAGCTTCCAGAAAAAGCTTCATTGGACATATCACGGAAAAAAAGGTTGAAGACAGGCTGCCCGGAACAATAGCAGCCTCACTGTACCTTGCGCACAATGGTGTCGATATTCTCAGAGTGCATGATGTTCATGAGAACAGGGACGCACTTGACCTGATTAGATCAATTCATTATTTCGGGCGAGAGACCCTTTGAGAGGCATTCCTTACAGTATCCTCTCACGATTACATCGATGTTCTCAACCTTGTAGCCTTTGGACTCCGCTCCCTTTCCAAGATCATTGCAGCTTATCTCGATATCCTCGATCGAGCCGCAGGAAAGACATACGAAGTTTGCATGTCTTTCAAGGTTTGTTTCATACCAGGTGGTACCTTTCACCTCAAATGATGTGAGGATGCCGGACATTGTCACTGCCCTTAGAATATTGTAAACCGTTGCTACAGTAATAGAAGGCTCCACCTTCACAACAGACCTGTATACATCCTCCGCAGTAAAGTGACCCGGAGATTCATTTATGTATTCAATCACCCTAAGCCGCTGTGGCGTTATCTTAAAATTGTATTTTCTCAGTTTTTCGACCTGCTCTGATAGTGTCATCTAAACAGAATCTATTCTCAATTAATAAGTATTTATGCTAACATGAAAGGATTAATTTCTACCCGGTTAGTTGTATGCCTGCGTGAAGTCACAGACCGGTGGCATATTTGCACCGCTGGAAATCAGTGACCCTGAGTTTGGATATTCAAGTTTCTTCTAAGTTCCAGCTGTTCATATCTCAGTATTATTCCGGTTGAATAACCACACTTCTTACACCTGCCGCTTTCATCAAGATATTTGAACTCACTGTGAAATCCCGTCCTCCTTATAAGGAGAGCACCGCAGGATGGGCAATAGGTAGATTCAAGAGGGTGTCCAAAAACGTTGCCTATATATGCATATTGCATGCCCTCCTCCTTGGCCAGTGCCTGGTGTCTTTCGAGTGTCTCAACAGGCGTTGAAGGGACGTCCATCATCTTATAGTCGGGATGAAAACGCAGGAAGCTGATTGGTATTGAGGTTCCTGCCTTATCTTTGATGCGTCTTATCATGGATCTTGCGTCTTCAAGGGAGTCTCCAATTCCTGGAACCACAAGATCCGTTATTTCGACATGGATCCCGCTGGAAACGGCGAACCCGATCGTGTCAAATATCTGATCTGCGGATGGAACGGAAATATACCTTCGGTAGAAGGAGTTGCTTGCATTTCCCTTGAAATCTATAGTCATGCTGTCCAGGAAACTTGAAGCATATTCGACTGCTTCCATGGTTTCATACCCATTAGTAACAAAAATATTGATCAATCCCTTGCTCCTGGCGAGCATGCCAACATCATGCGCGAACTCCATGAATACCGTGGGCTCGTTATACGTGTAAGCAATTCCATTGCAGCCCATCTCAATAGCCATCCTGACGATTTCGCGCGGTTCCATGACAGATCCACGAACGTCCTTTCTCTGGCTCATACTGTAATTCTGGCAGTACTGGCATGCAAAGTTGCAGCCGGTTGTTCCGAACGATAAAATACTGGATCCTGGGAGCATGTGCAGGACAGGCTTCTTCTCAATCGGATCGATCTGGATTGAGAATGGCCTGGAATACGTCAGGAGATCCAGTTTTCCTCCATTATTGACCCGGATCCCGCAAAAACCCGGTTGACCGGGGCCGATCCGGCATCTTCTGATACAGGCAGTACACCTGACCTTCCCATCCGCTTCCTTTGAGTAAAGTACTGCCTCCATGCTTATGTAACGATACCACCACTAAAACCATTGCTACTTCTTGGAATATGCCACAAATGACGCATAACCGACTACGCTGCTGTATTCACCAGTTTCGTCCCCAGAATTGCTGTGGTTAAGCAGCGTGATTTTTCCATTAAGCCTCTTTGTAATTAGCATTAGGGTAGCGATAGGTCCATAACCACAGGCGGAGGCGTTTATTCTTTGCATTGTGCTGTAGAATGCCTCCACATCCAGGGACTCAATTGCGTTGATCATTTCTGAATCTTTAAGATCGGCACTTCTTGAAGGCTCGTAATGAGTCAGGTCTGAACTTGCTATCACTACATGATCCAACGGCAGATCGCCAATGGCAGATGCCAGTTCCATGGCCCGCTCCATGCTTTGATCTCCCATGGATACAGGAAGAATCATGCAGCTATCGCCGAAAAGGAACTGTAGCCATGGAAGCTGGACCTCAATTGAGTGCTCTTCGTCAAACGCAGACTCTGATATCTCTATGTCTTTCTGGGTTGATGTGATCGATCTGACTCCTTCATCATCTATCCTGCACCGCCCTAGCGGGGTAGACCACGTACCAGAAGGATAGACACAGGTCGAATATGGAAACCCGGAGTGCTTTGGCCCAATAATCAGGAACTTTCTCCTGCCGTCCTCCCTGATGGCATTATACGAGTAGGACGCAGTATTTCCAGAGTAGATGTAGCCAGCATGAGGAACCACAACGCCAATAACATGACCGCCAGGAACCGTTCCACCTGACATGGATAGTTTCTCCTGAACCGAGAGGATGAGTTCCTCCTTATTCGAGGAATAGAACAATCCGGATACCGATGGTTTCCTGTTCAACAATGTTAATATCAACCCAGGAAATAAAAGATTGTCATAATGATAGAAAAACATGATCATTCAGAAGATTTAGCCAGGCTGCTTCCCGCCCTCGCAAGGGAGGCTGTTGAATCCTATATAAGGGAAGAAAAGACAATCAAAGTAAGCAGCGGGGATGAAATTTTCAGGAGGAAATTAGGCGTATTTGTCACTATCAGGAAAGGATCAAGTCTCAGAGGCTGCATTGGATACACGGAACCTCCCTGGCCACTTGGGATTACCCTGATCAGGGCGGCGATAGCTTCGGGAACTGAGGATCCAAGATTCCCATCGATAACTCCACAGGAGTTGGACGACCTTTTTTACGAGGTCACAATCCTGACGGAACCCAGGGAAATTCACATTAACGACGAACAGGATCTGGGAAAAATCCGCTTGGGAATAAATGGCCTTATGATCGATTCGTACGGCAGAACAGGGCTTCTGCTTCCCCAGGTTGCACTGGAAGAGGGCTTTGACGCTGTCGATTTCCTGGACGTAACATGCGAGAAGGCAGGCCTGATGCCTGGATGCTGGAAATCAAAAGGCACGAAGATATATATTTTTGAGGGAATAGTCTACAAGGAAAACCAGGATCAAAAGAAAAAAAAGTTATAGTTCACGTAACTCGGGAGACATGACATTTTCGATCGTGGCTATGGATCCATCAGAGGATCTATTTGGAGTTGCAGTAGC
>DAHXNF010000059.1 GCA_027366585.1 Thermoplasmatales archaeon
TGCATAGAGTCCAATTCCTATGGGAATTTGGACAAAGGTGCCGAAAAGCGATGAACGTAATGAAACCTTCTTCGCAAGAGAAGGTCGATGTGTATGGGGTTGGTGACCTACCGTAAAACACAGGCAATATAGGTCATGCTATGCGCAAAGAACGCAATCCTTGAACCGAAAGGGAAAGGGATAGAGGGTATAGGGCTATACCCACGGAGTTTAAGCATCAGACAGATGATAACTTCCAAAGGTGGATGTTAACATGGTTGACAGAAATCGTAACCTTCAGTGGTTTCAGAAGCATCTTTACCTCAAATCAAGACACCAGGTAAAGCCCATATACGACATCATCACCAACTGCATCAGCCAACGACTTACTGATTATAGAACATTCACCCAGAATGGATAATTTATGAAATCATTATATTGAAAAAGCGTGTGATTTCTTAAAGCTCAACTATCATGGTTTCAGCATATTAGTTCTACTGTCCTTCAGGAAGTATTAGCTCAACGCTGTGTTTGCGTCAAGCAACTTTAAAACATCCATTGAACGATGCATCATTGAATATTTGGAAAACATGGGCATTCAGTTCTTATTTGCTTTTTTGTTAAGATTTACCAGTTACACAGGACTTCGGCCTAAGTAAAAAATAGTTTACTTTCTAATAGATATATGATTCTTCAATCTCATAATATGGCATCAAAGAAAGTGACAATGAAGGTGTATGGAATGACATGCGACGATTGTGTGAGGCATGTTACTAACGGCTTGACAGAGGGAGGTGCTGATAAGGTGTCGGTATCCCTCAAGGATGGAATTGCTACAGCAGTTGTTGATGACAGCAAGGTCTTACCGGATGACCTGGTAAAGCTCCCTGTCTTCAGTAAGGATTCACAGTATAAGGCTCAGATAAGAAGGATCGAGTGACCTAATGCCTGAGGAATTCGATCTGGTCATCATAGGAAGGGGGGCTTCTGCTTTTTCTGCAGCCATCAGGGCAAGTGAGCTTACATCCGGGCAGGCTTCCATAGCCATGATAGGGTATGGGCCCATCGGTGGAACTTGTGTCAACGTGGGTTGCGTTCCATCGAAATATATCATTGAGGCAGCAAAGGTTGCCCACACGCAAGCTAACCCCAGATATCCCGGTATATCCGGATGTTCTCCTCGTGTTGATTTCCCGCAGCTAATGAATTCACTGCGGGAAGCAGTCATGGGAGAGAGGAAAACAAAATATGCAGACGTTCTCAAGTCTTATGATAACATCAAGGTCTATGATGGAAAAGCAGCTTTCGTTGATAGCAATAAAGTTTCTATCAAGAATGGTTCCGGGGAGATTGTCGTGCAAGGATACAACTTCATCATTGCAACAGGTTCCTCTGCTAAGGCAAAAGAAATCGAAGGTCTAGGAGAAACAGGTTACATTACAAGCGATAATGTTTGGGATATCAGCAATCTTCCGCAAACGCTGGCAATAATAGGTGGAGGCTTCATAGGGCTGGAACTAGGCCAGGCATTCAACAGGCTTGGGTCTCACGTGATAATAATAAAAGAACACGCTACGATAGCAGCGGGTATAGAGCCTAACCTCGGAGAAATCCTGACCGAATCGCTGTCCAGTGAAGGCATTGACTTCCTTACAGGGCGAAAAGTAACTAAAGTTTTCAGGAGAAATGGAAAGAAAGTATTGGAAATTTCCTCTGGACACGGTATTGAGGAGGTAGAGGCAGAAGAAATCCTCATTGCTTCCGGACGCACTGCCAATGTGAACGGCCTTGAGCTGGAGATGGCAGGAGTGGTTTATTCAGAAAAAGGCATTGCCGTAAATGAAAGCTTCAAGACATCCAACCCCATCATATACGCCGCAGGAGACGTGGTAGAGCAGAGATATAAGCTGGAGACACTAGCAGCGAGGGAGGGGGCAACAGTTGCATCAAATCTATTCAATCATCTGGACAATGGCATTAACATCAACCAGATACCATGGGCTGTCTTCACGGAACCCCAATATGCCTCAGTGGGATACACGGAGGCAGAGTATTCTTCCAGAATCGGCAGGGCAGAATGCAGGGATGTCCCACTCGCATCCGTTCCAAAGGCAAGGATTCTTCGGGAGGACAAGGGGATGTTCAAGATTGTTACTGACGGGCAGAGTGGAAAGATTGTCGGGGTTCACGTGGTTTCTCCATATGCCGCAGAGATCATCATGGAGGGAGTGTATGCTGTAAAATTGGGGTTGACTTACAACGATCTTATCGAAAACAGCCACATATTCCCGACCGTTGCAGAGGGAATAAAGCTGGCGGCTCAATCCTTTACTCGTGATATTTCCAAGATGAGCTGCTGCGTGGAGTAACTGTTCCTTCCTACTCAGGCTTAACATTATCATGGGTCCCTGAGGTTCTGCTGCAGTGTATTATCGGATTGGGAAGCATTCTACTTTGCATGTAGATCGCCTCTCTCCTCTAGATTATCAACTTTAACATCAAGAGTCGTTGAACAACAAACCAGTTACACTAAAACAACGGCTCTAAAACGGAACTTCGCCGCATATGACATGCTGAAATTATCGAAAGTCCGGTAATTGCCCCTTAAAAGTCCATGCCTCCGCAAAAATCAGGTCCATTGGCCAATTGGTCATCTCTCAAACAGAAATATGTATTCATGTTTAAAGACGTAAAAGCCTCCCAATAAAGCCCTATATCTCCAGAGATCCTGTTGACTCTGTTTTCCTTTCGTGTTGTCAAAATTTTTTACGATCGTCGACTTAAGCTTGAAACCCGCCTTCATTGCTTCGCTCATTGCATAAAAACCAAGTGGGATCCACTCCCCTTTGCTGTATTTATCCCCAATCACTATGGCAAGGTATCTCCCTTTGTCCAGGACCTGGTAGACACCATCTGCTATCTTCCTTATTCCCGAAAGAAAGCTTTCCATGGTTGGCGCATTAGATAGATCCTTGCTATTTTCACTGAATTTTATTATGTCCCAGTAAGGCGGGTGCATTATAACCAGCTGGACAGAGCTTATATTATATTTTTCCAGTAGCTCCTTGTAGGAAATTTCTGTGCTATCGGCATTGACCAATTCTACTTTGCTGTCTGATGCGTTTTTCTCCCCATCGAGGTTTGCCTTTGCTTCCTTCAGTGCTTCAACCGACAGGTCTATGCCTATCGCATTTCTTCCAAGCCTCTGGCATTCAATAAGGGTCGTACCGCTTCCCAGGAACGTGTCCAATACCCAATCTTTGTTCTTAGTGTACCTTTTGAGCAGTTGCTGCGGGATCTGAGGGATAAAATTTCCCCAGTAACCTGCATTGTGAGCCCCAGTCCTGTCTCTCTTTTGCACTATCCAGAGGCTGTCTGTTATTATGTCCTTGTATTCTTTCCATCTATTCATGTTCAGGTCGTTAATCTTGCCAATCTTTTCGGTAGTCAGTGACCTTACCAACCTGCCAAGGTAATATTTGCACCTCTCCAGGGAATAAGCATCTAGAGCCTGTTCAAGGCTCTCTATTAGGAACTCGAAGCCCTGGCCAAGCTGTAAATTATCGTTCGAAGCCCCAGCAGACTTCGACTCCTGTTTCAATGCATCAAGAATATTCCTGATGTCCTGCTTGATTGCATTTACATCTTCCCTTGCCGTCGCTTTTTTCAATACATCAATAAAACTTTGCCTGTCAGGAATTGCTTTATTCTTGCGCTCTAGGGTGCTATCAAAATCAAGCAAGTCTATTCCCATCTCTTGAGACATAGAGATTAATGCGATTAACGTTTTGCTTGTAAAGTTCTTAAATTTTAAATCAAACTAGCGGCATAGATACCTGTATGCCTAGATATATTGATGGGAACAATATATAGACTATATTGTGTTATTTAGAATATACTGATAATGTATATTAATTTCTCGGATATTGTCACACTGAAATAAGCATGGAAAATGAACAGGACTTGATTAGTTCTATAGATAAGGCAAAAACCAGCAGGTTCCACTACAAGACCTGGATCATATCTGGTCTTGGGTTTTTCACAGATGCGTATGACCTCTTCATTATTGGGGTAGTGGCTAGCATCATTGTACTGTCAGGTTGGAATAAGCTCTCAACTCTGCAGACTTCCCTCCTGGACTCAACAGCCCTTCTTTCTGCTGTCCTCGGAGCACTTGTATTCGGAAGGCTTCTTGACAAGCTTGGTAGGAAGGCGATTTACGGCCTGGAGTTGGTGTTACTTGTTGTTGGTGCCCTTGGGAGCGCTTTCCTCACACCGACCAACGGAGTATACATTCTCATAGCTTGGAGGTTTTTACTCGGAGTAGGTATAGGCGGTGATTATGCAACCAGTTCAACCATTATGGCAGAATATTCCAATACAAGAGACCGCGGAAGGCTGGTTGGAATGGTATTCTCAATGCAGTCCCTGGGGCTTCTGGCAGGACCTCTCATAACGCTTGGTTTGATATATTCAGGCTTAAGTCTTGGTATTGTATGGAAACTCCTACTTGCATTCGGTGCAATTCCCGCAGTAATGGTCATATATTCGAGAAGAAAGATGCCCGAAACACCAAGATATTCTCTAAGGGTAAAAGGGGATGCAGCAACTGCGGAAAAAAACTGGAAAAATTACACTGGCATTGATGCTGATATACCATCTGGAAGCACGGTTGTCAAGGAATCCTGGACGAAGATAATTACCCAGAGGAAATTTTTGCTGACACTATTGGGTACGGCAGGAACCTGGTTCCTAATGGACTGGGCTCTTTACGGTAACTCCATAATGTCAAGCCAGATGCTTTCCGTGCTTGTACCATCTTCAGTGGTTGGGTTGAATCACCTCATCAAGACAACGGTTTATTCGGCAATGGTCTTTGGTTTTGCTGCTTTACCCGGATACTGGCTGGCAACATTCACTATCGATCGCATTGGAAGAAAAACTATACAGGCAATCGGGTTTACCGCGATGGCAGTTAGCTTCGCAGTTCTCGGGATATTCCACCAGTTGCTTTCCTCAGCCTATGTCATAGAGTTCCTTGCAATATACGGGATCAGCTATTTCTTCATAGAGTTCGGACCAAATGTCACCACCTTCATTTACCCGCCGGAAGTATTCCCAACTAAAATCAGGGGAATTGGAGCCGGTGCTTCTGCAGCCGGGGGCAAAACTGGCGCGTTTATCGGAACATTCCTGAACGTTATGATCCTAGGCTCGTCAATTGGTGAAGCTGGTCTGTTCCTGATCCTCGCAGCACTTTCTGCTCTTGGTCTTTTGCTGACCTTGGCCCTACTTCCAGAGACGAAGAGAAAAGACCTTGAACAGATATCCGGTGAAGGTGAACTCTTGAAAGGCAGCCTAAACAAGACTTCCGGGTCTAAATAACCCACCAATAATTTATTTTGCATATACATTAGAATTTTCTAAATGGTGTGAAAGACCGCCTCAAAAATAGATAAAAATTCCAGTATGAAAAGCATGGTTTGCGGTATCTCAAATCTTACAAGTAAAAGGTGAGTGAGATTTCAATTTGGAAGAACAAAAAATCATTCCCGTCCAGATCACGAAATCCTGATATCGCAATCCGAAAGAAACTAGATCGATTTTTTCCCGGTTACTTGATAAAACACTTATCATATCATGTAGTGGATAAATTATTATGATTTTAAAATATTAAGCCTGAAGTCATGGGTTCTAGCGAGATACTTAGAACTGCCAGGAAAATTATCCTTAGCAGGTTTTTCCTTATATCGGTCATACTATAGATACTGTTCACATTCGTCTGAACAACAGTAGGGGTCGGGTTTACCTCAAACGCTACAATAAACAATTACGAGGTTTCCGACAATCATGTATCTACACTTTCCATATATAATGGGACAGCCCTGAAATTCTTTGCCCAGGATTTTAACTCCTATGGAAGCGGGATAGGAGGCACCCAGTTTTACTATAACATAAGCGGGGGAAGGGAACACACGGGTTCGGTTCAGGAGCATCTGGCATCGGGTTACGCCGGGCAGACAAATTCCACAGGCTTCATTGAATTTAACATCTCCAGCATAATGCCCGGTTTCCAGTACTTTATCAATTTTAATTACTACAACCCGCAAAGCGGAATCAATGCTTCAGTTTTTTATCCGGTCTCTACAGGATTCTCTCCCGAACCGCTCTCGTCCGCAGGAGTATCCATCACACCAGTCAGGAGCATTGAATCTCCCGGTAATTTTGCCCTCCATCTGTTCACCGCGCCGGGAAACAATGTCGAGAATGCAACCGTGTTTTACCAGATGTCCCAGTCAATCAACACATTCTTCACGCCTTCTTTTTTCAATTATAACGATACAGTTGAAATAACTAAAATCAATATTTCCGGCCCAATTAACATATTGACAGCAATTCCTGCCTACGGAGAGCCATACTTCTATGGGGCGGGCATAAATTACAGTAACGGCTACAATGCCGGGCAGATACTTTTCAGTACACTCCCCACAGCCAACCAGGAATTCATGCAGTTTTCAGGTATTATGTTCGGTTTCTCCTCAGCATTCATTATAATGGCATTCCCAATTTCAGTGATTCTGCTCATTACGCCGAAAGAAAGCAGGAAAAATAGGCTGTCGAGAATCATTCCACTTGGATTTGAAAATCATGAGACTGTTTCTAGGAAGAACATGTTTGTGCGCCGTATTCTTGTTTCTGTTATTGCAACGATACCTATCGTCGCTGTTACTGCATTCTTTACCTATCTAGGATCGGTCACTTCCTTCGGTCATTATGTTAATTTTGCATATCTGCTGGCATATTCAGTAGGGCTGCTTGCCACCGTTGTGTTTATGGCAGCTTATGCATCAATCATTCTTGGCACCGGTCTCGTAGTTCCGGTTCCACTGAACCACCCTCTCATCAGGAGGTACAACAGGCGAGTCATATTTCTCGAGATCCCGTCATTACTGGCGTTGGCGGCATTTGTCCTCAACTTTTCCAGTTCTTTATTCATTAATGTGAATCCTTCAACAATAGTACTTTCAAACTTCGTGAATCCCTTCGCCTACATCTATCTGATCCTGGAGAGAATAAATGGATCCCTGACGAACTACAGTGTCTACTCCTTCAACACCCTGCAATACGGAATAACCACAACTTCAGTAGTTGGTGCTGGGATACTGTGGATTATTGTATGGCTTATTGTATGGCTTATTGTGCCTTATCTTCTGTTTCGGCATTTTAGCAGAAGCTTGGCTTCGGGATCATGAAGAACTGGCCTAAGCCTGGATTCAACCGCAAAATCCACTGCTAAAGTAGTATGATGCCATACCTCGGAAGTAGATGAATACCGCGACCTGAACAGTTGCGAGAAAAGGTCGCACCACCAATCTTTGGCACCTGGATGGATAGTGCAAAATGAACCTCTTGGGCACCTTTACAACAATTGAGACAGCTTCTTCCAGTTCTTTGCGGTGCTCGCCATTAAGTATCTCAATTTTGTTGACAAATGTCATATGCAAATCTGGTTAGGTCCCTTATTGTAATGACGGGTGCCTAAACATTAAAATAATGTTTAAACATAAACATATGTTATGCCTAAAACCATCACCATAAAGAAATCAGTTTATGATGAATTAATTGGATTCAAGAAAGAAAACGAAAGTTTCAGTGAGCTTCTTGATAGATTGATGAAATCGCAGAGCAAGAAGGATCTTCTTTTAGCTCTGAGAGGAAGCTTAGTGTTTGAAGATAAGGAGAAACTTCTTAATGAGGTCAAAAAGAAACGGTGGGAGAATAGAAATTGATTCTTTTGGATACAGATGTTATCATCGAAGTGCTGGATAAGTACTCTCACAAGGGGCAGGCGCTCATGCTTAAGCTCATTGAAAGTGGAGAAGAGTATTGTACCAGCTCAGTGAACATGCATGAAGTGCTTTATGGAATAAATAAATACTCAAAAGATTCTCGCTTAGTCTTGCAACTTCTGGTACTGGGATACAGCAAAAGTGACAGTGAACTATCCGCCGTGTTAGAATTAAGTGCCGAAAGAAAAGGAAAATCGGTTCCAAGATTGGACGCGATTGTAGCGTCAATAGCGATAAACAATGGCTGCTCGCTTTACACCTTAGACGAACATTTTGAAGTTTTTACGGACATGGGTCTCAAGCTCTTCAGATAGGCCGAAATTGTCAACGCCGGTTTAAAATTTACCAGATTATCCCAAACCCATAAGGAGTTCCATGCATTCAACCAATCTGATTGAATGTATGAACAGGGAAATCTAGCACAGAATCAAGATCATTGACTCCCCTCCATTGGAGGATAGTGTGAAGAACACACATCTCAGGGCGACTGAGATAAATGAAAAGTAGTCTCTCAGATACTTGAGAGGATTCCATAAATGCAGGAATGAGATCATGGAAATGTTCCAGGCGAGGTATCCTTTATAAATACAAGATTCGGGACGCTATGCCCTGAATTCCTGTAACTCAGCATAACTCATTCCAGTTATCAGGAGAGAAGCACAGATCCTTTTCATGTCAATATCCAGGCTACCTCTCGGCGTCTCCCATTCAGATGGCCTAGGGATCTTTACTTTAAACTCGCCTGAAGATCTAACAATGGCTCTCAAAATGCCTGTTAAGTCTACGTCAAGACTTAATGGTTTTTCTGTGGCTCTCATATACGAGCATCTGAAAATCAGATCTTAGGTATATTAAGCGCGCTAAGTTTTACCCCAAAAGTTAACGGCAAGATTTAGACTACATAGATGGTAAGTTGAAAATTACTGGGAAGCTTTCAGCTCCCAATTAAGTATACTAAAGGCCATTGACCCAGAAAAGAATATGCCCGACTCCATAATTTCAACAAAAATATATTTATGCACAGCGACCAAAGTGGTAAAGTTTATTGTGCTTCCAGTCCCATTTGAAGCGTTCTCGGGTTGAAACATTATATCATATACAGTTCCATTGGAAACTGTTGTGTTGAGTGGAAAGTGAGAACTGTAGCCTTCAAAGAAAGAATTGGTTAGATTTATGTATGTGTTGTTTGCATCAGTGGAGTTTCTAAAGTAAATCACGTTTACAGACAGTGTCGTTGAAGTATTTTTTTCCAGTTTGAAATTTCCCTGAACTCCAGGATTGAATCCTCCCTCACTGGCTGAAATATTCATTACTTTGCTTATTTTTGAAGTCGAAGATAGATCCCAGTTCATATTAGTTATCGAGGAGAGTTGCTGTGCATTAATTAAAGGAGGAAGATCAGACGGTCTTGCTATCACGTAATAAGAGGCTCCGAGAACTATCCCAGCGAAAAGCAAGGCCATCACCGTTTTAGTGATTCTCATTCTGCGTTTCCACTCTGTTATTAAAAAAAAGATATATATTTTTCCCCAATGGTCTGACCAGGAGAGTACCGGATTACTACGACGATACCCACTGGTTAGAATTTAATGATAAACCTTAAAAGAATGTCCAGAAATTGCATCAAACTCGGTACAAACAAAGTTCTTAAAAGTGATCTGTCTGGGTTTGCTTAATGTTTTGAGGGAATACTTTCGGCTATGCGCGAATAAAATAAACTCTTCATGATCTCATAGTGCCCCAGCATTACTCGAGCCCTCAAGTCCAACGGATCAAAATGCAAGTGTTATATTGTGATTATACATACATTATACAGGGCATATACATGGAGTACACCACCATACAAATAAGCCGATCTACGAGGGAAAAACTGAATGGGTTAAGAGCATACAAGAGAATGACATATGATGAGTTGCTGAATGCACTAATGTCACTGATTCCCGAGGGAGATGAAGAGGGAGTTTACACAGAAGACTTCAGGGCATCCCTGCTCAGGGGGCTCCTTGACGTGAAGGAAAAGAAGACCCATACCACAGAAGAAGTGAAGAAACAGCTGGGAATCCAGTGACAGGCTTTGAAGTTGAATATCCAGAGGAATCTCTTTTTCAGCTTAAGGGCCTTGACATTCCAGTAGCAAAGAGGATTCTCCATAAGATAGAAAACACAAGAAGCGATCCGCACAGGTTCTTTGTGAGATTGGTTGGTAGGACCGAGTACAAGCTGCGAGTCGGTGACTACAGAGTGATTGCGGGCATTGAAGAGGATAGACGAGTTATAGTTGTTAGATCGCTGGGTCACAGAAGGAACATCAATAAGTGACCAGTGCCCTTCTTGGATAGGGTTTCATAGTCACGAAAGGCAATTACGGTCAGGACGGACCGGTTGGGATTTGCTTTATGTTTTAAGATGACACCTGCTTTCACAGTAAAATTCTTGTAAATATCGAATATATAAATAAGAAGTGAAATGCTGTGGCCGGAATAATTGGCGAAATTAAGGAAACCAAGGTCTTTAATGTTACCTGCCCGAACTGCGGTAAGATCGTTGAAATGGAGTACAACCCCTCCATCGGCGAGATCTATAATGAGACAAGGATGGGAGGGAACACAATACATATGAGAAGCGAGATTAGTTTTAGCGCTGTTACTCTGAGGCTGATTTTTAGAAAAAGAAGATAATGGATTCCACATTAGAATGCAAAGCAGCGTTTTCCACAATATTTAATAACTATTGCTACCTATTGCTACCTATGGTAACTACAGTTCAGATCGATAATGAACTCAAAGAAAGGCTGAACCGCCTGAAAATCCATCCAAGAGAATCTTATAATGATTTAATTGCAAGATTGATAGACTCTTATTCTCCTGAAGTAGCCAGCAGGGAATCACTGATTGAAACTATAGAGATTCTTTCCGATCCGGAAATGCTGAGTGGAATAGCTCGGGGACTGGAAGACGTAAGGGCAGGAAGAACAAAGACTCTCGATCAAATCACCAGGGAGCTTGGCTAGTATTGTCCTTCAGAATTGTCCTGACCGCTGAATCAGAAGAGTTTATCAGGAAATGCGATAAGCCCACGAGGAATAGAATACTAAAATCTCTTCGAAAACTTGAAGATGAACCTGAGAGCGGAAAACCTCTGACTTCAATCTTGAAAGGACTTTGGAGTTTGAGGATAGGGGACTACAGGGCAATTTATCGGATAAAGAACAAAGATTTGATAGTTGTCGTAATTCGAATAGGTCACAGGAAGAACGTTTATTGATAGTTTGGCTCGAATGGGCCGGTCGGGATTTGACTAATATTTTAAACGAATACTTTCATTGAATCTGTTGGCAAGAGGCTAGTCCAACCAGGAATAGACGTCGGATCTGTTGGCTATTCTCACGACTTTAATTGCCATTTCTTCCGTAAAAAAAATAATCCTATATTCTCCCACCCTTAGCCTGTAATAATTTCTTCTCGTTGACGAAAGTTTCTTTACATCCAGTCTGCCTGATCTGTTGCTGGGGTCTTGTGCAAGCTCCTTCAGTTTTCCCTTTATTCTCGCTTGCAAACTTCCCTCTAGTGCCCTCAACTCTTTGGCAGCGGTCTGGGAAACCAGCACTTCATATCCGATCAAGCGGTAGGAACTCCTCGCTATCAGATATTCTATCAAGCTCGTTGAAAAACATCACTTTCTGGCCAATTTCAAGAAGCTTTTCAATTATTTCATCGTATGTTTGTCCCTTACTACCTATATTCTTGAGTCTCTCTCTTGTCTCTTTAGACACTTGTATAGTTGTCTGAACCACAGACTTAGAATGTCATAACAATATATAATTATTATGCGCAACTATATGTGACATATAACAACGCTCAACTGGAAGCAATGACCTGCTTAGTCCGGTTTGCATTCAAAAATTATCGATAAGATGTATCAAGTACCGAAGAGACAGATAATAGATGTGACGTTGTTTGATAGAAATTTGGGTGACATATATGAAATTGAATGAGTTGTGTGATTTGCGTTTCCTTCCGAATCTGCTTGCCCGGATCATACTCGGGATATAGTGGTCTCAAAATCCTTTCCCACACTATTGGCTATGTATTTACCCACTGGATCGAGATCAATATCCTCTGAGAGTTCTGCCTCTAATTGACAATAGTTTGCAAAATTTATGCATGCTTATGGCCTAATTTTTTTTCAAGCGTGGCGCACTCTTTCCTTATCCCTCCATTGCTTGCCAGCGTTTTTTCTGACGGTCCCAGAATACAATTCTAATTTCGTTACCATTTTCCATCTGATTTTTTGCAATGCAGAAGAAATTCTGAACTCCATGCAGCGGAAAATATAGCCAAAAACACATAAACATCAATATTTCTGAAAAAATAGGCAAAGCGTTTCGAAGCAACAAAGAACATTGATTTTATGGACCGGTCGGGACTTGAACCCGAGGCCTCCTGCTTGCAAAGCAGGCGATCTACCGCTGATCTACCGGCCCTATAGCCCAGGGTAATTGATTCTTACAATAATAATACTTTACAGTTAGCAGACGAAGGAAGAAAAGAAGTTAACTTTTATAGCCGATCGGTCAGTGATTCTAATAATGATTTAATCGAATCTCATATTGAATTGTGAAACGGCCCTCTCTCTCATAATTTCATGTGACAGCAAACTAGATATCTGATATGTCTTAATTCAGGCCTTCAGTCAAAGTATGCCATTGAGTCTCTGTTGCGGCAGGATATATCTTTTGAAATACGGAAAAGGGAAGGGACCTTCCGGGCATCATATTCTAGGCTGAAACCGAATACAGAGAAAAGTGTTTTAATGAGGGGATTTTTAGAACATACTTTCATGGATGATTCTCCGGAGACTGAGATCGCATCCAATGATTTGGTCGTAAGAACCCATGCAAGAGCTTCGCCTGAAAAAACGGAAAATAAAGAAAATTCTTGAGACTCTTGGAATTCGATAACATTAGAAACACTACAAGCAAAGAATAAGCTATTTCTCTAGGGTTCCACCCTGCTGTGGTTCGAATCCAGGCGCCTTGCCACTCAGGCCAATATCTTGTACCTCTATGAGTTGAATTGTGAATTATCGCATCATTGATGTACCTAATCTTTAGTTTTCTCTTACGCATATATCTCTGGATATAGTACGTTTCGCGACCTGCTACGTTGTCTATAAAATGTATTTCTTTTGCTATCCTTGTTGGCATTAAAGTCAGGCTCAGGGGGATGCCGAAACGAAACGGATGCCCTCTTGCCTGGCCAACAACGGCCCCGATTGATGAATCCTTCAATATTTCTATTGCTTTCCTATAAAACTCCTTATAAATAACTGTAACATCGCTATCTATAAACAGGGCGTATTCGGAAAAGCAGAGTTCGATTCCCAGCCTGGTTGCATATCCTAACCCCATATCCTCATTATGAACCTCTGCACCATATTCAGTCGCAATTCCTACTGTATTGTCGTTGCTATAATGATCGATTATTATGATCCTTCCTCCCGTCGCAAGTGATAGTGCAGACTCGATGCAAGACCTGATAGAGGCTTCTGAGTTCCATGTTCGTATTATTATATCTGCGCTTTCCGGCGTATCTGTGCAAGTCATCCCATAGCTCCTGGTCAGGTGAGTTTTTAAAGTTTTGACTCCTAATTCTGTCCTGTATAGTTGATGTCACATCCCGATCCCTCTTTATGTTTTCTCTCCATTCATTTTATGCCTTCGTTCAAGGGCTTTGGATAATTTCGAACCCAATTTTCTGTCGATGTAAAAATCGACAAACCTTTTTATAGTGTTATCAGGATATTACAATGCTGAGCCCGCACGGACGCTTGGGTCAATAACCCTTCAAAGCCTTTCGTAGGGTTATGACTTTATCAAAAGACCCGCGATTACTTCTTCCTAACATTCTAAGAGATCTTTAACTTATAATCAGTTGATCGAACCCTAGGGGACTTTGATTGCAAGTCGAAGGAAGAAAAGAAGTTAATCACGAAACGCATAATGTAAGAGTTGATATTAGTCAAAATGGGCGGTAGCGTTATAACGGACAAGAATACCTACAGGACATTCCGGGAAGATCCCTGCAGGAAGATAGTTCGATCCCTGTTATCCTTTAATGAGAAGCTTATGATAACCCACGGTGCAGGTTCATTTGGTCATATACTAGCCAAAGATAGCGGTTTTCCGAAGAAATTTAACCACGGTGACGAGCATAATTTCTCTGCAGTCCACAGGGACGTCACTGACTTGAATTCCATGGTATTGGAGGTATTGCTTGAAGAGGGGCTTTCGCCTGTATCGATTCCCACTCAATCCATATTCCACAACAAGTCTCAAGATTACTCTTCCTTCAAGAGATACATGAACATGGGCTTTACTCCGGTAGGATTTGGAGATGTTCTGCTTGATGATGGGATGATAAGGATAATATCTGCTGACGATCTGTTACTTGGCTTAAGTTCTGTTTTCAAACCGGAACTTGTAATCTTCTTCACCGATGTGGATGGAATATATGACAAGGACCCTAAGACCTCATCCGGAGCAAAACTCCTCAAAACAATTGATAGGGATATTGCATTTCATGAGGTCATTAACGACGTGACTGGGGGCATGAAATCCAAGTACGAGAAGATATTGGAGATAAGAAAGCATTCCGGCAAGGTCGTCGTCATGAACGGCAACAACCCGGAGCGGTTGCAAAATATAGATAAGGATGAATTCATCGGGACAGTGATTTAATTGGACGAAAAGATCGAGGCGCGCAAAACTGAACACATAAAGATCGCAGAAGAAGAAAAAGTAACCTCCGAGAAGAACTTCTGGGACGATGTCCGGCTGGTTCATCAAGCCGTTCCTGACATTGACTTCGATTCTATATCGACGGAAACAAAGTTCCTCGGAAAGCGCCTTGCGTATCCAATTGTCATATCCTCGATGACAGGTGGAACAAGCCGAGCAATGACCATAAACAGGAACCTGGCGGCAGTAGCCGAAAAATTCAAAATCCCGATGGGGGTTGGAAGCATGAGGGCCTGCATACAGGATCATTCACTTTCCAGCACATATTCTGTGATAAATGAGTTCAAGGTGCCGGTCAAGTTTGCCAACATTGGCGCTCCCCAACTTGTGAAGCAGGGTAAACAGCCGTTTACGGATTCGGATATAGAATATGCATTCAGGCTGATTGATGCAACTTTTCTCGTGGTGCACTTCAACTTCCTGCAGGAAATGGTGCAACCCGAAGGCGATCACAATGCAAGGGGAGTGCTCAAAAGGCTTGCAGATATCTCAGGCAGCTATCCGGTAATTGCCAAGGAGACTGGAAACGGGTTTTCCAGGGAAGCATGCCTACAGCTGAAGGATGCCGGGGTCAAGGCAATCGACGTGGGCGGTCTCGGTGGCACATCATTTGCTGCTATAGAATATTACAGGGCCAGGAATGCCGGTGATAGCGAAAAGATGTCCACTGGAGAAACATTCTGGAACTGGGGAGTCCCTTCTCCGGCATCAATCAGGTTCTGCCAGGACCTGCTTCCAACGATTGGAAGTGGAGGTCTGCGCAATGGACTGGATCTTGCCAAGGCACTCTCCCTTGGAGCAACCATGGGTGGATTTGCCAGGACTCTGCTTAAGGGAGCAGACGCTTCTTACGAGGATATAGAAGCTGTGCTCAGGCAGATTACCCGGGACCTCAAGATCACGATGTTCCTAACGGGGTCTTCCAGTGTAGATAAGATAAGCAAAGCGAGAAAGCTGATATTCGAGCCATTGAAATCATGGATGGAGGCTTATGATGACGAATGACTATGAGGCACCTCCGGAAATAGAGACATCCCTTGAGTGCCCTGTTTGCGGGAAAAACTTATTCCTGATCTATTACACAACCACGATCCCGTATGAGGGGCGGATAATAATAAACACATACGTGTGTCATAACTGCATGTACAAAAACCCCCAGGTTTACTCCGAAGACCAGCAAAAAAAGGAAAAGATCACATTCAGGATCTCCGAGCCGGATGACCTGAACGTCCTGGTTTACCGATCACCAAGGGCCTCGATAAAGATTCCTGAACTTGATGCAGAGATTCTGCCCGGAGATGACGCTAAAGGAGATCTAACTACAATTGAGGGAATTCTTCTTACCATCTATGACCGCCTCGACCTTTTCCTTGGGGACCCGGAGACTGAGGGAAAGATCAACGAAATCCGTGAGCGATTGTCGAATGTGAAAGAGAGATCGATTGGTCTCACAGTTATAGTCGAGGACGAGAGCGGGATGAGCAGGATACTGAGCCCAAAATCAATCACGGATTTTACTGATCCTAGCTGAATCCCCTAATTACGCCGATTGTGCCGAGATCGACAATTACATGGTTGCAGGTAGCACATTGCGATACAATTTTAATCTAGCATTGACTTTATCTATCACAGTGGAGGGATAGCTGATTTTCGAAGACTATTATTCAATGTTATCTGATACATTCTCAAAGGCTTCTTCTGTCTACGATGAAAAGATCAGACAGAACTTCATAAACCGCTATATTCGCGACAGGGAGGTCTCCACCCTTCTAAAATACTATAAAAATGGAAAGAAGGTGCTTGAGATTGGATGTGGAACCGGGGAGGAGTGCAGGAGATTTATCCAGTCCACAGGGGCAAGCGTCGTAGGGCTTGACATTTCGCATGGTATGATAGAATTCGCCACACAGAAGATGGCAAAAAGCGGCCTTGAAGGCAAGTTTGCAGGCATTTGCAGTCCAGCCAGTCAATGCAAGATCCTGAATGAAAAATTCGGAACTATATATTCTTTCAACGGCGCAATGAACACGGAACCAGATATTCAGGGATTTATTGAATCACTGTGTTCTCTCACAGAAACGGGATCCGTCCTGGTATTGTCATTGAGAAACCGCAGATGTTTCGGTGAACTGATTGTTTATGGAATACTTGGCAATACCTTTAGGAAAAGATACAGGAAAGAAGACCTTGTTGATGTTGAAGTCGTCGGTGTCAAAATTCCTTCCAGGTACTTCAGCTCAAAAGAGGTGCTCCATCTCTTCAGTGATTTCAGGAGCCTAAGGATAATTGGACTGGGAGTTGTTCTGCCTCCAAGCCTTGCAAGCAGGGTTAATAGTCGTCTGGCCAGAAAGATCGTGACTTCTCTGGAAATTCTATTTTCATCTCTTCCTTTCCTAAAAAAAATGGGGGATGAAACGCTCTATGTCCTGGAAAGAAAATGAAGCGCTTACGATCACATTACCGTGCAACCAAGGGAGAAAAGTCAATGCCCTGTTTGTTGAAAAGGACGGGCAAATCGCAGTAATACCAAATGGTGAATGGAAAGAGGCCGTGATTGCTGCTAATTCTGCAATAGTCAATGGTTTGAGATATACGGTTACACCAGTTGAGGTTGGGTCAGTCATTCAGGAATTCATCGAAAAATATGGCGAGGAAAGAATTATCAGATATTTCCACGGATCAAGCAATGCACTTCTTTTGAAAATTGCAAATAAGGCCGATCACTACGATGGGGTGGACTTGACATCTCGCTATTTCGACCTCATCGCCGGGAAATACGAGTCTGAGGTGAATAGCAATCCTGTCCAGGTTTATATGCGCAGTATTACCGGGGAAGCTCTTAGAAAACATGCAAAAAAAGGGTTCAGGGTACTCGATATTGGATGTGGAACCATGATGGAGAGCCGCCAGCTGGTTGGCGACTGTTTCGTTACCGGTATGGATGCATCAGCGCTTATGCTGGACAAAGCGAGGGGCTCTATAGATCCCTTAAACATTGATAGAGTGGAGTTCCTTAAGGTTGGAGCAGAACTTAAACAGGATATTGGAAAGTTCGATGTAATATTCTCCAGCTTTGGGTACCTCGAATCATCAAACCTGGAGCAGTTCCTAACGTATGCAGAATCCCACCTTTCTGATGAAGGAAAGATTATTTTCACCCTCTGGAATCGCATTGGCCTCATGGACATTCTCCTCTCGATAGCAACACTGAAACTTGGTTACCTGCGCAGGAAGCTTGTATCAAGACGAGACATCCCGGGTACCAGGTATCCGCTTCCTGTTCATCCCAGGCTTCCAAGAAATACTTCAGGGAAGACTCTACGCCTGGAGGAGGTATCAGGGATTTGCGTCATTTTCCCTCCCTACAACTACACCAGGCTTGGCAATAGTCTCCTGAATCATCGTGCACTTGTACGACTCGACAGGATACTCTCCAGGCTTCCACTGTTCAGGTACCTTGGGGATTTCTCCTTACTTGTTATGGCCAGGCGCTGAGCCTGGCGTTATTTATCAACCCTGAAAAGAAGAAAAACCATTGGCTTCATGAACCAGAATCTAGAGGTGAATACATCCAGCCACGCAAGTGAACTGATCCTGTGCAGCAGCTTTCCAAATCGATTGTCAAAGAGTCCAAGGCCAAACCTACCAAGATAACTGAAACCGGGATATGAATAAACTCCAATGGGACCACCAAATATCCTGTGGCCGTTATCACCCTTTGCCAGCTCCCCGTACTCTTTCCTGTCCCTGAAACTGGTAAGCCTTAGATTTGGCACACTGATCAGAACAACTCCCGACGCCTTGACTACCCTTTTAATTTCCTTGAACAAAGGTTCAAGGCATTCTACATGGTGAACGACCCGTATCATAACGACAAGGTCAAATGAGTCCGGGTCGAGACTTGTTTCGACAATATTCTCTCTCCTGATCTCTGTTTTGTGAAGAAAAGTCGACGCTTTCCTGACGTTCCTAGCTGATCCATCTATCATAACAGTATTTTCGCAGTTCTGTTCGAGGATGCTTGTCAACCTTCCAAAACCACCGCCGAGCTCAACACATCTGCCAGGCTTGCCCATTAATCGCTTCAGGAGTATCTTCTCCGCTCTATCCTCGATTTCCCGGTTTTTCCATTCGTCCTCGTAATGATATTTCTCATAGTCAGGCAGGTATATATCCGTCTCGTCAACATGATCCAGTTCAGGCAATATCGATCTCTTGATGATCATTAATGCAGTATTTATCTTGTGTCCCCTCTCTCACTGGATGGAGGAAAGCAACCCCATGCAACCATAAATCAAGACTCATCTAATTAGGTTGGGTGTGATGGTTGATCACGGCACACTTTTGAGGCCAGAAAAGAGTCCCAGCAGCATGTTTCTTAGTATCCTTAAAGGAACAAGTGGCCTTGAGTAAGCAATCAGCAAGGACCCAATGAATACAGCTGCCATGAAGTATGAAGACCTTACCAGAGCCTGGATCCTGACCAGTGGTTCATCCTGGTGCAGCCTGACATGAAACAGTGCCCAATCCCTGGCTTCAATGAATGTTCTCCTTTCATCGCTAACAGCATGTTCAGCCCAGTATCCAGGCTTATAATTATATGATACATCATGGTAGATCCTGCAATTAGAACATGAGACGGCAAGGTAACCCTTATTCTTTACTTTCTGGCAGAAATCTGCGGAACTATTCACCTGCAGGCTGGCATCAAACCCTCCGACTTCAATTGCCAGGGAACGTTTTACAATGAAGCAGTCCGGAAGGGCATCGGTGTTGCTGTACTTCCATTCAGGGGGTTCATTCTCTTTCTGGTTCCTTCCCACAAGATTGAAGGACCATCTGTTTTTCCTGAAGGGGGCAGAATACACCCACACTCTTTCCCGTTCTTCATTATAGTATATGACTGGCATAAGGCAACCGATCCCGCTCGAGCTGCTTATCTCCTCAAGCATGCATGCCACTGTCGAGTCAGTAAACACGTTGTCGTCGTCAACAAAAAGTATGTATCTCCCGGCAGATTGCCTGATCCCCAGGTTTTTTGCCTCGCTAATGAACCTTCTTTCCTGGCTCCAGAACCTTCTGATCCTAGGCCCCAGTTTGTTTAAAACCGCCTCGTCAATCTGATTTTGTTGCGGCCCATCCTCAATTATAAGAACTTCGAATTCTGCAGCTATGTCCGATGCAATAAGTGACCTAAGGAGGTTGTTTACTTTTTCAGATCTGCCATAAGTTGGTATTACAATGCTTAAATCCAAGGTTCCTGTTTCGTCGTTTGAGTTCTGGGCACTGTCATCAGTCGTCAAAATATAATCACGTCTCCAGAGTTTTTCCAAAAGCAGTGCCGGATGTCCAGATTCTGTAAAAAGACGAAAACTGTTCATGCCGATATTTCTTCTTGGTCAAAGAAAGCAGCTTTCCCGCAAGTGCCGTGGGGTGCTTCAGATCACGGAATCCATTATCACTGAAGCCATACCCTATCCTGAAGTAGTCCCTGTAATGCAGAGTCGAGTCTCTGTACCTCCTCACAGAATACCTGGGCAGAGATTTAAGATGGCGCTTCACAACATTCAGTGAAAGATCCTGGGCATGCATGTTGTGCTCGAAAGCGTTGACAGCGAGCTCGGTGTCTTCGTGCCGATCAAGGCTCTTCCATCCACCCAGTTCCTGGACAGCCGCCCGGGCCATAATCATGGCGCCATATATGGAAAGAATCCTGCCTTCATAATAACGGTGATACTGCTCAATTGCAGTCTTAATAAAGGCGCAATCGTAGATCACATCCACATCGATATTGGTAATTAAATAATCGGAGCTGGACTTCCTGAATGCAAGGTCACGTCCTTGTCCCCTATTGCATCTCTCCTTGTAAACATGGACATTTGGCATGCTTTCCTCCAGTTCCTGCAGGATCTCGAATGAACCGTCAGTGCTACAATTATCAATGATGACAGCTTCATATTCATGGTTTGAAAGAAGCGGCTGTATTGACTGGACCGAGTCCTTAACGTGTGGATATGAATTATAATTTGTTATGCAGAGAGAATACCTTGAGTGATTTATACTCAATTTTGCCACATCGGTGGTCTTAACATTCTTCTCCTGATCGCACTACTTTTTCCTCAGGGCAATCACACCAACTATTACCGCAAGTATGAATTCGATGAACAGAATGTCATACAGACCGGGAATATAACTTCCAGCGCCGGGATAGTGGGCAAAACCGAAGAGATAAGTTGCAAACTGTGATGCAGTAAAACCAAGATTAAGCGTGGAATACGTAGCTATATCCGCTACAAGGAAAATTGCAATTATCGCAGATCCTGCGATCCCGATCTTGCCAAATAGCGGATCGTGTTTCATGACAATTATGATGCCGCCTATGAGCGATACTATCGCTATTACCAGCATTCCATACCAGTGATAGAAGTACTTGGGTTCTGTTCCGAAATCAGTCTGCAAATTATGATCAGTGAAAAGTATCACAATTGCCGTTATGAAAGCAACGACAAGCAGGAGACCCTGCGTCGCGTAGTAACCGGAACTTCCATTTTTATCTGCCATCGTTTGATGATCACTTTCAGGTGGTATAAAGTTTTCCATTGGATTAATGACAAAGAATTGCAGATTGAGTAAGAGATTCAGAGTTTTTCTATCTTGCCTGCGAAACAGCGCCTTCAAGCCCTGAAATCTCCTCTGGTTCAAGTGCCCATCCAACCGAGCCAACGTTTTCCATAACATGGTCTGGGTTGGATGCCCTGGGTATAGGGAATACGTTAGTATGCTTTGAGTAGAACCAGTTCAGTGCAATCTGCGAAAGTGACTTGTTCCCATGCCTGGCAGAAATATCCCTAACTGCATCCGAAAGCGCGGAATTGTCGGAGCCAAGTTTTCCATGACCAAGAGGATAATACGGAAGAATGGCAATATTCCTTTCAGAACAGTGAGGCAGTATATCTTCCTCTATCTTCCTGTCAACCAGGCTGTAAGGCATCTGTGTTGATGTTAGTTGGTTAGACTTTAGTGCTTCCTCTGCTCCAATCATTTGCTTCAGCGAAAAGTTGCTGACTCCAATGTACCTGATCTTGCCTTCCTTGACAAGATCTTCCATCGCCCTCATGGTTTCAGATATCCTTATTCTTTGATTTGGAAAATGAACCTGGTAGAGATCGATGTAACCTGTCTTAAGGTTCCTGAGGCTCCTATTGCATGCCTTGATCAAGGAATCATAATCCAGGTTTGATCTCCAGACCTTCGTAGCGATGAAGATCTCATCCCGTTTCCTGCCGGATATGGCCTTTGCAACCAGGGATTCAGTTCCATAAATTTCTGCCGTATCTATAAAATTAATTCCGTTATCCAGCCCCGTTTTTATGGCCTTGAGATGTACCTCACTTCTCGGTTGCATTCTTAGCAATTTTGCAGCAGCTATCCATCCAGGATCGTAATACGTACCCATCCCGAAAAGAGAAACCTTGAATCCTGTCCTGCCAAATTCCCTGAGTTCCATCTGACCACCCCATTAAATGAATGCTTAAAATCTTACTTTCTGCCGCGTCCGGCTGGCTTTGTTGATGCAGCGAACTCCCAGATCAGCACATTCTCCCTCCTCTGGTATCTCTTGGATCTTAACAGGCTTATTGTTTCAAGGATCATCAGGGGAATCATGTACACAGTGAGGTCCTTCCTCTTCCTCAATGTACTTAATATCGTCTTTATGAACAGAAGAGGGTTCGACAGAATCAGGAAGTCCATGACCTGGGGACGAAAACCAAGGGCCCACATTTGCCTGTGGCCATAAATAATCCTGCTTCTCTGTGTAATATAATCCTTTGCATTGCCCGGAACGATATTGCTTATTCTGACATCGCTGGCATAAACAACCTTCTTGCCCTGCGAAGCTGCGGACATGCATATGTATTCCTCGTCATTCACAACGTCAGGTATTCTTGGCAGGAGGTTCCTGCGGAAGACGATCATCTCACCGCCGTGTGGAATACCGTCCCGATGCACGATCTGCTGCAGGAAAACATCCCTGATCTGCCAAAGCAGAACTCCGGCTTTCGTCACGCCTCCTGGCAGTTCAACAGGTTTCACGTACGGGAAGACAACGGCAACATCCTTGAAGAAATAATCCTCGATTTTTAAAACCGCAGAGGCATCAAGTACAATGTCTGAAGACATAAGGTAGATTAAGTCGCCATTCAGAAGATCAATACAGGAATTTATGGCAGCTACCTTCCCCAATCTCTTTCTCTCCCTGATCTTGATTAGCCTGGGATCATCAATTTGTTCCAGGAATGAGTAATCACTTGCGCCAGATGTACCATAAGCAACTGCGATCTTTTCGAACGGTGCTGCCAGGACTTTTCCAAGGACGTGCCTCAGCCCTTCTGAATCATCGTACGAAAGTATCATGGCATCCTTAATCAAAGAACTCTCCTCCCTGGCTCCTCATCCTTCTGAGAGCCCTGTACTTCTCTGAATCAAGCACGAAATAGTTTCTGGAAATCATGGTCGTGAAGGTCTCGGCACTTCTTCCCCCAGCCCGAAGACGATGATTTGCAACAAACCCCTTCATTAAAGTGTACGGCCCAAGGAACAGAAACATAGCTCCAGAAACTATACTGCCTGGATCCCAGCGGGTCCTTGTTTTTCCTCTTTCTTGCGCGAAGCGCTTACCGCCAATAGTTGAAAGCAGTTTACGATAATATTCCTGGCCGTAAACAGGTATTACATGCCCTGCATCATCTACAATCAGGGGATCCGTGATACAAGAATAATAGTCAGAAGCGTAGGATTCGGACATACACAGGGAGAGGCAGATGTCATGCATCTTCAAGAAGCGTCTGTTGATCAAAGCTCTAAACAGTACTTCCCAGAGCCTGCCATCTTTGGCAATAAGAAAAATGTCTACGTCATCGTCCTCTTTGGGCTCGTAGGATACAGACCCGCTTATACCGGCAAAAACGAGGCCAGATGCACCAAGCATCCGAAGATAGTCAAGCGCATATTGAACCTTGCGTTCCTTGATTCCGCTGGCAAGGGGAGGATCCCTGAAATTGGACAAAGCCTGAAGTGCTTCCATTTAGCATAAATATCAAAATAAAGATATTATGCTTTTGTCATCACTTCTTACTTCCACTTAAAATCAATTAAGATGGCTTAGCAGGATCACCAGAGATCATGGGACTTGGCATTCATATCGTTGTCACCGGTGCAACAAGATAAACATTAATCTGTTAAAGGAATCAGCTGATATGTCCATGTCCAGGGGTGAGAAGCTGGTTATTTCGTTGCTGTTCCAGATAGCTGCAGGTATTTATCTGGCATTTTACGACCACACCCTCTACACATTCGGAATATTACATTATTACGCCCTTATTGCGTATCTGGTCATCGACGCCGCATTCTTTTTCCTTATCCTTCTTGCTTTCAGCCAGAAGCTTGTTCATCTCGTGGGATTTGTATCAGCCCTTGGAGCGATTGCGATGATTGCAGATGCTTTTCTCGGGCTTCCAGCATCGAAATACAGCACCATGCCAATTTACAGCATGGAGTACCTGTTTGGTTTCGGCTTTCCAGGTACCGGAAGCGCTTTCGGGACATCCCTTGCTTTTTCTATATTACTGATTGCAAGCGCCGTTACGGCGCTTCTGGCTGCTAAACCCAGATGAAATGTTATAAACGAAGATTTAAATTTAACTGTATTTTATTCCATCGACAGCGAAGATGAAGCTGACCTACTTTGTAACAATAGAAGAACCGTACCTGCACATGCTTAAGGTTGAGATGGCCATCTCGGAGATAACAGACAGCGAGATTGTGCTTACTATGCCGGCCTGGACACCGGGTAGCTACCTCATACGTGATTTCTCAAGAAACGTCAGAAACCTGGTTGCCCGCTCCTCAGAAGGAAGATCCTTGGAAGCAAGGAAGAAAGACAAGAGCGGCTGGAGGATCATAACTGCCGCCTGCACCGACCTGAGAATTTCATATCAGGTATGTTGTGATGAACTTTCCATTCGATCCACGCACCTTGATGCAAGTCATGCCTTCATCCTTGGGACGAGTGCCTTCATGTACATGGAAGGCTACAAGGACCAGGCACTCGAGATATCTTTCAAAATACCACATGACTGGCACATCTCAACACCCCTGGAAAAGACAGTTGACAACATGTATCGGGCAATCAACTATGACGTCCTGGTTGATTCTCCAGTGGAGATAGGAAAGCACCTGAGCGGAAATTTTACTGTTGACGGGAAGGAGCATGAGGTGGCACTTTACGGTCAGTATGATGGAGATTTTCAGAAACTGCTTGATGACATGCAGAAAATTGTAGAAGCGACAGTCAGGATTTTTGAGCATGCACCCTACAAGCGATACGTCTTCATCCTCCAGGCTTACCAGGGTTACCAGTTAGGTGGGCTGGAGCACTCCGCATCATGCGCGATCTCGGTTGATTCATCAATGCTGTTTGATCCAGATTACTATACAAACTTCATGTCAGTGGTTGCGCATGAGTACTTCCATACCTGGAACGTCAAGAGGATCAGGCCCCTGGAGCTCGGTCCCTTCAATTATCGTGAGGAGAACTACACCACGCTGCTCTGGTTCTCAGAAGGAGTTACAGACTATTTCGCGGACATTATCGTGCTCAGGGCCAATTTAATGGTCGAGGACAAGTATATGGAGAGACTTGGAGAATCCATAAAAATGCTGGAGTTCTTCCCGGGGTCCCTCGAAACCTCCCTGGCAGATTCCTCATTCGACACATGGATAAGATTTTACAAGCCGTCTCCTGATGACGTCAACAGTTACATTTCATATTACCTGAAAGGCAAGATCATCGGTTTACTCATCAGCAAGAAGATTGCGGTCATGACCGCGGGAGCGAAGTCAATAGACCAACTCCTCCTGCTCCTCTTTGAAAAATTCAGGAAGGACGGTAAGGGATTCAGCGAGAAGGACCTGCTTTCTGCACTAAAGGATGTATCCGGCGGAGATTTTGGCGAGTTCTTTTCCAGGTTTATCAGGGGAACTGACAAGATCAACTTTGATTCAGAGCTTGCGGATCTTGGACTTTCGATTGAGCGCAAGCACTCTGCCGAAACCAGGCAATCACTTTCGTGGTCAGGTGCGATTGTCAAGCGGGACTCCTCATACACCGTAAGTGCCGTCATCAAGGGAAAACCTGCTTACAAGGCAGGACTTAACAGTGGTGACGAGCTTGTCGCGATCAATGGAAGGCGTTTTGGAGAGGCAAATACGGCAACTTTCACCAAGAGCTCAAAACTTATGATAGACGCCTGCAGAACGAAGCCTGGAGAAAAAATTAATTATATGGTATTCAGGAGAAACTTGATCGTGAACATCGAGAGTGAAGCGGAACCCATGCCATTCGATACATACAGGATATCAGATCTCCCGGAACATGGAGAAAAAAGGAAGTTGAAGGAACGGGTACTCTGGTCTTCAGTTACATTATAACGAGTGCCTTAATCCCCGGGACTTTCCTGATTTCCGGCACAACCTCAGGGGGTATAGGCTTCTCGGTAACTATTGTCGCCCTAGGTTCATCAAACAACTCCGGATCGTCTGCTATTACCTGCCGTACGCTGATGTTCATCCGTGCAATTATGGCAAGCGTGCCCGCAATTATCCCGGGCTGATCCGGCGATTCTGGTATTATCTGGAGCACACCGAAACCAAGCTTGGAGCTTGATGCTCCAAGGTTCGCAGTAGGCGTCAGCAATGAAAAGAAATCAAGAAGCTCGGGATCATTCACTATCCTCCTTGTGGTCTCGATCACGACCCTGCGATCTATTTTCATCGTCCTGCCTATCTGGGATGGCGAGATCTGGATGTCACCGCAAAAGATGGAGTATTCACCGTCAACATTCTTATGAACGCTGAGTCCAAGGGCAAGCATAAGCTGGGCAACCCTTGCCTGGGAAGGCAGTTTTTCAAAACGAGACTTAAGCTTGATCCACATGGAATCTTTCAACTCGGCGGATCGCTGATTCCGTCCTCAGTTACCTGTATGACGACTTCCCCTTCAGGCAGGTTTGGGGAATCAATGAGTCTGGCAATCCTCCTGCCTGCCTTCGACTTCCTGAGGTACACCCTGAAGGTTGCAGTATGTCCAACAATGTTTCCACCAATTGGTGCAGTCGGGTCCCCGAAGAATACGTCCGGGCGCGCAGATACCTGATTGGTAACTGCAATGGCCGCATTGTGCAGAAGGCCGAACTTAAGCAGGTCATGCATATGCCTGTTCAGCATCTGCTGCCTTCCGGCCAGCGATCCTCTTCCCATGAACTCTGCCCTGAAATGTGATGTCAGCGAATCGACGATAAGTAGCCTTATATTCCTTCCTTTCGCTTCCTCGAGAGCCTTCTCCACGAGAAGTATCTGGTGGTGGGAGTTGTATGCCCTTGCCACCTGTATCCTGCGCAGGGTCTCGTCTGGATCAATGCCTCTTGCTTTTGCCATCTGTATGATCCTCTCCGGCCTGAATGTGTTTTCTGTATCTATCATCAGGACGTCGCAGTTGAATCCGCCCGTTTCCTCAGGCATCGTTGCGTTGACTGCAAGCTGCTGCATAATCTGGGTCTTGCCTGATCCAAATTCGCCAAAGAACTCCGTGATGGACTGCGTTTCGAGACCGCCTCCAAGAAGCTCGTCCAGGCTCTTCGATCCAGTTGTGAGCTTCTTTATCAGCTGTCTCCTCTTCATTATCTCCTCGCCGCTCTCGAAGTTCCCAACGTCTGCAAGCTTCCTGGCTGCAGCTATGATCTTTATCGCAGCACCCTCCCCAATCCCCGCCAGTTCTGAAAGGTCTTTCGGGGATGCAACTGCCAGTGACAGGATATCATCATAACCATTTTCCCTTAATTTTTCAGCAGTGGCTTCTCCAACACCAGGGAGATCCTCAACCTCCACTTTCTTCTCTTCCTTGACCGTTTTTTCCTCTTTTGCCATTAATGCATTCCTCCTTTGATGCCAAGAAAGCGATCCGTTCTCGCTATAGAATCTTCTCTATCTGACAGTTCAAGCATGGCCCTGATCGCGTCCACGTTCTCGGGTACAACGTCGCTCTCCTGGTGGACCGCCTGCACGTAGTTGAGCCTGTTTCCTGAAGCCTTTACGCTCTCTTCCCATACGGCAATTTCGTAAAGATCACCCCTTGCCCTCCCGATCTCCCTCGCGTAGTCCATCAATTGGGCAGTTGATGACTTGCCATCCTTTCCTGATGTCACGAATATCCTCCTCTTCGCAGCGAAAAGATCCAGAATTTTCCTCGAATCCACTTCCTTCTTCATTTCAACATTTATGACATGAACGTGCATCAGCGTTGTTGGTACCTTTACAGCCACGGTGTCCACCGGTATCTTGCCGAGAACGGTCTGGAGATCCGGACCATGGTGGGATGGAAATGATAGGCTTGGTTCCACAGCGTTTATCGGCCCTTTCTTGCTGTCGTTCTGGTCAGTAGCCCTTCTCACCAGTGTGGCATATATCCTGCTTATGCCGATTGCATCTCTAAGCACGGAAGTTGTTCTTGCCAATCCGGTGGTATTACAAGATACGACCCGCACATAGTCCTTGCCAAGGGCTGAGTCAAAGTTGGCGTAGGCGTTGAAACTTGCCTGGGCAATTGCAGCATCCTCTCCACCCTGGAATACCGCCTTGATCCCCTTCTTCCTGTATGACTCAATATTCTTCTCGCCTATACCTTCCGGGGTTGCATCAACAACAATTTCAGCCTCATCTATCATGTTGTCGATCGTCCCTTCAGCCGCTAAGCCCTTTTCCTCGAACTCCTTCAGGTTTTTGCGGTCCGGGACGAATATCCTGTACTTTTTTGACGCAAGCCTGGCGATGTAATCCGGTGAAGTTTTTGCAATCCCCACTACAAACATATCATCCTGCTGCATGATAGCATCCGCAACTCTTCTGCCTATGGTTCCATACCCGTTGACAGCAACCCTGATCATTATGTCATGATCTCAATCGCCAATATAGAAGGATCGAATCCTCATTTCTCTCCAACTATTCTATACATGAACGTTATCAAGCCTTGCAATCTCCGGATTTCTTTACGGATCCTGAGCGGAGGGTCTGGACGATCTATTGAAGTGCAGGCTTATTCGTAGAAGGACATGGAAATAAGACAAATGCCAAGTTTCTTATAAAGGAGCAGGTTTCCAGCCGTTTGCGAATTACTGCATTTATTCTACTTATTGTACTTATTGCAATTATGCCCATACAGTCATATGGCCAGCTCCCTCCCGGCACGCCTCAATCCGGTTCATATTATTTCTCCAGCAACGCTGCCGGATCGTTTCCGTCGAATTCAAGCATTTTTTCCTTCTGCACGATTGGGAACAGCTCTGCCATTACTGCAGCAACCGGGGAAGGAACAAACGGAACTGGCCTGCTGCTCTCATCATGCAGCAGCAGTGAAGCTTCATATTTTGCAATAAAGACGAATACGGGATACGATAACTTCACACTATCCTTGTCATTTTCCTGGAACGATTCCAGGAACCTTGGATTTACAGAAGATTCGATCCTGCTCATGTCGGGTGCAGAATGCATGCTTAACTTATCATTTGGTCCGAAAGACGGTTATGGATTGATCGAGAACCAGAACTCTGCCAGATACGAGGTGTCTTCCGATCCCGGGCAGAACACTCTATGTAATCTTTCAATGTCATATGTATCCGGATCAGGCTCCCTCTATTTCTCGATCGGCTCTGGTGGGGAAAACATCACCTTCCCCTTCATGTATCCGGTAGCATATTTGGCGCAGGAGGAACCAACACTGATGCTTGGAGGATACATCTCATCATTTACACTTTATTCAGTGAACATATTGAATGAATCCACAATCCACGAGTTACAGCTGAACAAGACCGCACTGAATCCGTCGAAGACAACATTCAATGCTGATCCTTTCGCTTCATCTTATTACAACGGTACATGGTTCGATTCCAGGCTCAACACGCTGATTGGGATATCAAGCTCTAACACCTTCATCGCTTATAATATCGAGAATAAGACTTTCTTTTCTCTCTATGCGGGGAACACCCTGAACGGAAGCCTAAACGTAATTTCCCAGGATTCCAGCTTGTTCATAACACATCTCATATCCAACGATACTGCAAGCATTATCCTCACAATCTCAAAGAGCAACCTCTCCACATCCGCTCACTACATCGGTTCCCCGCTGGGTGAATACAACAGCATGATTGGGGAAGACGGAAACTTTACATTGCTCGGAAATGGCGGAAACGTCGCATACATCGAGAACAATGTGCTCGAGTCAAGTTTCACGATTTCAGGTCTCATGCACTCAACCTTGCTATATGCGAGTCAGGCAGGCAAAAGCACGCTGGCCGCCTGGATCCTGAACCGCTCGATTTATAAGACAACAGTTTTCGCTTCAAATGCCTCGTTCACCATCGTTTCTCAAAATACTTCCAACCTTATTTCCGGTTCCTACAGCTCACTCGAAACGTTCAGCAACGAAACTTCAGTCTCATCGATCATGATTTATGCAGGAAACACGACACTTTCATTACTTACATCACAAGGTGCGTATGGGCTTGGGTCACGCGGTTCCCCTCTTATGAAGATAGGAGGAATCTCTGATAGCTCCTTCTCGATCTACGACGGCAAAAAGGCCCTGCTTGCCGGTACCGATAGCATCACAATGTTCCAGGGGGTAAATGATAGTCTGGGCACACCGATTGCGATGTCATCTAACGGGATACTTATTATGTCGCCTGGCTCGATGACCGCATTCTACAACGGAACACAGGCACTTATTTCAGGAGGATCGCCAACTGCAAGCGTCGATTCTTCATACGTGGTTAGGGGCCAGGCAAGCATGAATTTCAGCATTCATTCAACCAGCGAATACCATGCGGTACTGGCTTTTGCAAATCATACTTTCTTTGCAACAGGTCCCACTGTAACCCTAAACAGTTCGGTCATTCCCGATGGATCGTATGGCGCAGTTCTTAATCTTAGTAACATTCAGGGTTTTGTTTCCACATACACGTTCACCGTGGTAATTGATAACGGTAATCCAGATCTATTGCTCAGCATTTCAAACAACTCTTATGTTCCTCAAAGCTTTCGGCTAACCTTAAACTATACCTTCTGGGCGCAAATCAGTCATATGAAAGTTACTTATGATGGGAGTAACATTAGCCTGTCGCCTGAAAACCAGACAGTCGGGATATCCTTCGGCAATATCACCGGCAACCAGACAATCGCATTCAACCTCACGGATGTGTTCGGGATTTCCCATATGTACCAGATCAACGTGCATGTAATCTCAAACTCCACGGAAGGATTCCATATCAACCTTTCCAATGGCACATACCTGAACAGGACAGAATACTCATTATCGTGGTCCCCTGTTCCCTATGTTGAGGATTATGATGTAATCATACACGGACTGAACTTTTCTGCGAACATCAGCACGGGAGCGACCGCAACAAACCTGAAGCTTGAAAATGGAAACCTTACCATATCACTGACGGCCATCCAGCTTGATGGCAGATTATTGCAACTTGCAACCCTGAACATTTATGTTGTTGCATATGCGCCTTCAATATCCATTACAGGAAATACATCGGGATACTATTCTTTCTTCGGAAACTCGTCGAATAACTCCTTCGCACTTAATGCGAAATCAAACTCAACAGCCACGGTCTCCCTGGAAGTTATCGCCCCAAATGGAGTTCTCGCTTATGCAGTTCAGGGATCAGATCATGTGAATTTCTCGTCGGCCAATGAAAGATATGTATTCAGCGCAAATGGTCTTTATACCGTGATGATTAATGCGACTGGTCCAAGCGGCCTTTCGTCCGGTGAAAGCTTACACATCAGCGTAAACAACACGGTGCCTCCGCCTCTTTATTCACCAGGAACACATATTTACACCAACTCATCTCTTCTGCACGTCGGTTCGGGGCAGATTGCCGGAACCAGCTATCTTTATGTTCTTTCATTCAACGGGACGAGTGTTGAGGAGTCTGACGGCGGGTTGTTCACCCTCCTCAACGGCACTGGAAACTACAGCATGACGATTTATGAAATCAACACCTGGTCCAGCCGTACAACATTGCATGTTACGATCACATACGAAACCCAGGATCCTGTAATAAGTATATCCCAGGCCAGCCAAAACAGCGAGAACATTAGCTACACGGTCAGGGATGCAGCCCCTCTTGCCTCGCTTTACCTACAATACCTGAATCATACGATTTACCTGGATCCTTCCAACATGAGCGGAAAACTCAGCCTGGGTATTTCACAAAACACGAAATTCAACCTCACAATAAGCGCAATAGATGATTGCGGCAACTCTGCCACTGCCCAGGCCCCATTCCTGGTCACAGATTATGTCAATGTTACATCCGCAAGCCTGGAGGGATTCTCCATCCTGGGAATTGGATTCTTCCAGATCAAGCTATCTGGCCAGAACGTTGCTAACGCATCGGTTTTCATCGTGACTCCTGGAGGAAACTCGACCGGCTCGTATTATCTCGATCTATTCATGCCATTTGGATATTCGACAGCTAGCGCAATAATAGAATTCAATGGTCACCGGATAACGGAAACCAGGCAAGTTTTCTCCATAGGTTGGTATCCATTGATCCTGGCTGCTGTTATTGTCCTCATATTCCTTTCTATGAGGAGAATGGGACAGACCAGCGACCCTGAAAAGATAGAGGCTTTTGTCCGTGCTGCAGGGAACCAGTCTCTCAAGGAGATATCCAGGAAAGCGTCAAAACTCAAGATCAACAGGAAAGCCCTAAACGCACGTATAGATGTGATGTCCAGACAGGGCCTGATAAAGATCGAAGAGGACCCGGACGGTGAAGCTTACGTTATGCTGCAGGAGACACGCTGAATCGCTTACCTTTATGTATTTTCCTGCAATCTTGCAGAATGCGCTCCAATCAACCAGGATACATTGGCAACCTGGAGATCAGGAACAGGATTGCAATGGCCCCCATGATCTCCAATCTTGCGAATCCAGATGGTTCTACCAACGAGAGGCACATCAGCTATCTTGAAGCCAGGGCAAAAGGCGGTGCCGGCCTACTGATCACCGAATATACCTATGTGAACGAAACAAATGCCAGAGGCTCACGAAATGAGCTTGGTGCGTTCACCTCCACTCAAATACCAAAATTGAGGCGAATACCGGAAACTGCCCACCGGTACGGTGCCAAGGTGTTCATGCAGCTAGTTCACGCTGGAGGAAAGGCACTGCAGGAAGAAAACATGCGCAAACCGATGGCCCCCTCCTCCGTGGATTACATGGGAAGGGTGCCCGCCGAGATGTCAGAGAGTGACATAGAGGATATCCTACACGATTTCGAGAACGCGGCTAAAATCGCATCTCATGCAAAATTTGACGGCGTCGAGATCCACGGGGCTCATGGATACCTTATTCATGAGTTCATATCGCCGTCCCTGAACGTCAGGCAGGACAGGTACGGAGGCAGCTTCGAAAAGCGGCTTGCAGTGCCGCAAAGAATAATCGAAGCCATAAGGGCCACGACGGACTTCCCGGTTGGCATCAGGCTGAGTCTTTACGAGGACGATCCGGGAGGCTTCGATCCATCGTATGGCTTGAAAGTGGCAGAATCGCTCCATGGTATCGACTACGTTCATTTCTCGGCAGGAAACTTCAACCCTCCTGGTTCGTCTGCATCCTTCTACTCCCCTGAGGCACATATTTTTTCCAGGCTACCAAGGAAGCCGGCAATCACAACGATGATCGTTGGTTCCATGCTTAATGCGGTCTCGGTGGAAAGGGCGCTTGAAGTCTGCGAGTTCGTTTCTGTAGGAAGGGGCATGCTTGCAGACCCGGCTTTTGCTTCAAAAATAATTTCATCGCCGCAGGTCCTGCGTCCCTGCATCAGATGCAACCAGGCCTGCAGGGATCTTTCATATGGCGAGGTTCGATGCACGGTGAATCCATCCGTCGGCTTTGAATACAGGCACACGGAAAGGTATTCTGGAGACATTGCAATCATTGGAGGCGGTGTCCAGGGTCTTGAAGCAGCACTTTTTGCTGCAAAATCAGGGCTCAGGGTCAAGCTTTACGACTCAAGCGACTCAATAGGCGGGCAGTTGAACACGATCAAGGATGAGTACAAGAAGCTGGCTTTCATGCCTCTGCTTTCGTACTACAGGAACGCGCTTGAAAAAATTGGAGTCGACGTCGAACTGGGCTCCAAATACAATGGGCAAGGGATTTACTGTCTTCCTCTCATAAAATATCCGGGGATCCCGGATAATGCCAATATTGTCGAAAGCAACATTTATGCACACCATGATGACTTCCTGTCAATTGCGGACACGAGGAAGCTGACGATAGGATCAAGGAGCCTGAGCAGTCTTGACCGGGCCAGGAAAAAGGAGTACATGCGGATAGCAGTCTCGAAAGGCATAGAGTTCGTTGAACAGGCAGACTTTTCCTTCTCCCTGATTGTTAAGGATCAGTATGACATTGGGCAGGCTATGGAGGCTGGCAGGACAAAGATCTCCATGTACATCGCAGAGCATAGATCCGACTTTCTATGACGAGTCACTGACTCATTCATCAAAGTGCACCGGAAGGCTTCTGCACAAAAAATAAGAAACCAGTTATCGCGGATGTCAATCACTGTTTGATTATGGGCATGATCGTAGCAGGCATACTTATTATTTAATTTTCAATACCGAATGGTTTAGAAGTGCATCATGATCAAGATAGAAACTGCCACAAAGATATACAGCAATAATTCCCCTAAAGCCGTTGATTCACTTGACCTGGAAATTAAGGACGGCGAAATCCTCGGCCTCGTTGGTTTAAACGGGGCTGGCAAGACCACATCAATAAGGATGGCCTCAGGAATCATCATCCCGACCTCTGGACGCGTGATGGTTGATGGGTATGACATGGTGAGCGATAAGGTAAAGGCAGCAGCCCGCGTTGGCTGGATACCGGAACTGCCGAACTTTGAGCCAAACGCAAAACCAGTCCAATTGATGAAGTATTTCGCCGGTTTCTATGGCATAGACGCCGAAGCTGCGGAAAAAAGGATCACATCATTGCTGTCCAGCGTTGGTCTTTCCAATGACCTTGACAAGAAGCTCAGGAATTATTCACAGGGCATGAAGAAGCGTTTTGCCATTGCCGAATCGATTATAGGCGATCCGCAGAACGTAATGTTCGACGAGACTCTAAACGGGTTGGATCCCGAGGGAGTTGTATTCATAAGAAACCTCATGTTTGATATGAGGAAATCAGGGAAGGCAATACTGCTCTCATCGCATATACTGAGCGAGGTTGAGGACGTTGCAGACCGGGTAGCAATAATTAATCATGGAAAACTGATAAAGACGCTAACCAGGAACGAGCTCCGGACCCTTGGCAAGACTATTGTTAAGATAACAATAGACAATTATGAGGAGGCATGCCTGAAAGCATTGAAGGAATTCGGGGAGCCGAGGTTTGACGGGCATGACATAATGCTATCTGACCTGTCGATACCTGATTCGGAGATGGCACGCATTCCTGAAACACTCATAAAATCCGGATACAGGCTGAGAGAATTCACCCCGATGGGGGAAACACTCGAAGAGTATTTCTTCGGGCTCATAGGTGAGAAACAATGAGGCCGATCGCATACGAAATCAGGAGAACGCTCACGAGCAAGTTCGTGATCATAATGATTGTTGCAATAGTCGGCCTTGCTTCACTCCTGGCATATGAAAACGGGTCGACATTCTCTTCCGTCAATGTTCCAACGACCCCTGAGCTGACTACTGGTTATTACATCAGCGGACAGAACCTGACAATGGTTGGCTACTTCCATGATGCATATGGAAGTCCGATAACTCACATAACTGCCTATTACGAGTACAACAGCAGCGTATACAGCAGCTCCGCAAACAAGCTGGGCTTTGCTAATGTGACCATACCATCAATATCAACGGCCAAAACCACAATCACCGTGCTTGTTAACTATTCCTATGATAGATTCAGGCAAGCCGTATCCAGCGCTCAGTCAGCTTACTATATCGACCCTGTCATGTCGTATTCAGGGCTGACAATAGAGAACGCAATATTCAATCCCACAAACAGATCCAACCTTGGCATGCTCGCCTTCTATGTCGGTCCGAATGGTTCTGTTGCTCCTCCAACGACTCTCTATATTTCTCCCATTAACGTTTCAAATCCTGCTTCTAGCAGTCCTCAAAGCCTGAAAAATAATAGTGCCTTCTCTTACAGCTTATCCAATTTTGTTGTGAAAACAGTTTTTCCCAAGGTAACTGCGGCAGACAAAGGAGTAAACTACAGCGTTGTTGCAACAAATGCATCCGGCAGTTTCATTACCTTCACCACGTCGTCTGATGCGGGATATGTGGGCGTTCTCGGTCCTTTATCGCTATACACAAAGCTGACTCAGAGTGATCTCCAGAGCCTGGTCTTTTCAGGAACCTCGGAAATTCTAGGTTTCCTGATCCCTATTCTTGCAATCTTCGCAGCTTATCTTACTTACGGAAAGGATAGAACCACAGGTGTGCTGGAATCGGTACTTAAGCGACCCATAACCAGGGGGCAGATAATCTTCTCGCGCTTTATCTCAAATTCGGTTGCAATAGTTGGCGCAGTGGCTCTTTCAATGGTTTTTTCAGATCTAATAATCAATCATTACCTTGGATCTTATCTCTCACCTTACTTCGATGCATACTTCGTCTGGACATATGTGGTTGAAGGGCTTGCATTTCTTGCACTCGTATACATGTTCTCCCACCTTGTTAAATCGCAGGGGGCACTACTGGGTGCAGCAATCGGAATATTCGTGGTCTGGGACCTGTTCTGGACTATCATTCCTATAGCGATTCTTTCAGCACTCGGCATAAGCTCGAATTCAAACACTTACCTGACTGCGGAGATAATTTTCAACTATGCAAGTCCTGCAGGATATGGCAGCCTTGTGCAGTCTCTGCTGACCGGCAAGATTGGCCTGATATCCAGCACAACCATCAATCCTGGACTCTTTGGAATCACCACTCCTCTGTTGATCGCCGCCGGAATCCTCTGGATGGCAGTTCCTTTCGGAATAGCCTACTGGCTGGCAGTAAGGAGGGATTAACCTTGAAAGGGATCATCGAAGCCGGTTCGCATGATGATGGCAGAAGTGCCAGGCTGGGACCTCTGTAAAGTCATGCCTTTATGGGCGTGGTGTTGAAAGACCTCTTCCTATGATGGACGTATTGGTATAAGATGATATATTGAGAAACATCATATACAGTGTTTTGATTTGCGTTGTCGTTAAATGAATCTCAAGATAACATCTGTTGCAGTGATTGCCATATTTCTGGCAGTATCTTTTCTTCCAGGCATAAGCAATGCTTCCAGTCCTCCACTGGGAGCACAACCCTCAACGCTTCCAGCCATTCCTTACCTGTATGGCGGCACTGTTTACAATATAACTTCAAGCAACTGGACAACTTATTTCGATGACATTTACAACAACAGGGCTATTGTAACATTTAACTGGTCAGGCAACGCCACTGAGGACCTCATTATTTTCGACCTCAGCTACACTGGCCTGAACCCTTATGGGGTGCAGGTCGTGGAAAAGCTATCCGAGATAGGTACTCCATCTCTTGCGAATTTCACGATTGCTTTCAACGAGACTAAATCAATGAGTTCGCAGATCAAGGGATACACAAACATCCAGGCTCTCAATGCCGGTTCTTATCCGGGATTTTCCTGGTCATTGCCAAAAATAAAGAAACCCGCCACGCAGTATACTTACATAACGATATTGGTGGCACTTATTGCTTCGATATTCGTCCTGTACTTCATGTTCAACCGTAAGAGGTAATGCTAAATATTGCGGGCAGTTATTGTAGAATTGGAATGAAGGAAAAGTTCGTTGTTGGCGTAACTGGAGGTTCCGGCTCGATACTTGCTCTCACACTTCTCAGGAACCTTGATGGCTATGAAACGCACCTTGTTGTGAGCGAAAGCGCAAAGAAGGTTCTGAAGGAGGAGGTTGGTGCGAGTGCGGATGACCTCATAAAGCTTGCCACCTATACCTATGATGACAAGGATATCTCAGCACGAGTAAGCTCCGGGAGTTTCAAGTTCTCTGCTGCTGTAGTCATACCTTGCAGCATTTCCACGCTTGGCAAGGTTGCATCCGGCATCTCCGACACTCTTGTAACACGTGCCTGCGCAGTTGCACTGAAAGAACGGAGGAAACTGATAATGGTTCCGCGCGAAATGCCGCTCAGCACTATCGTACTCGAGAACATGCACAAACTCTCCCTGGCAGGCGCGATAATAGCGCCAGCAAGTCCAGGTTACTATACGAAACCCAGGACGGTCGAAGACATGGTAAATTTTATTGTTTCAAGGGTACTTGATCTCATGGGGATCGAAAATAACCTGATCAGAAGGTGGAGGTCTGGAGAGCAATAAGTTCCTCGCTGATCATATGCTTGGTCGACTGGCAAGGTGGCTCAGGATCATGGGCATTGATGTGGAATATGCTTCACCCGGAATGAGTGATACCAGCATTATCAATACATGCCTGGAACATGACATGATCCTGCTTACAAGAGACAAGGAACTCCACGTCCGATACCCGAAGTCGCTTTACATTGAAGCCCAGGATCACATGGGTCAGATAAGACAGTTCATTTCCAGATACAGAGTGGATGAGAGCAGGCTATTCACACGATGCCCTCAATGCAATGCCCTGCTTGAAAAAAAGAAAACAGGCGAACTTAAGGGAATCATTCCTGACGGAGTCCTCGACAGGTTCAGCAGCGTTCTTTATTGCAACAATTGCGACAAGTATTACTGGGAGGGAGATCACTTCAACAGGATCGTGAAGGCGCTTGAAGGGCTCGGTATTCGAATATGAAAGTACTGCATATAGATGACCAGTCACTTGATTTACAGGTAGAAGGGATAAACGATCTCTGGTACATTCAGAACATCATACATCCTGGTGATTCAATTTCCACTCTAGTCAGGAGACGTACAGAAAAGCAGGAGGATATAGCAAGATCAAAGGAGACAGAGCGCGTTACGGTCACCGTTACATTGCATGTGGAAAAAATAGAATTCCAGGCGTTCTCCAATCGTCTCAGAATACTTGGAACTGTGCAGACAGGCCCTGATGAGGTTATTGGCGAACACCAGTCCGCAATAATAAAGCCCGGAGATATACTCAATGTGTTCAAGCAGTCCTGGATCCAGTCAGAGAGAAAAATGGTGGACGAATCCGCTGAGGAGTCGTCGAGGACAGGTGCAATTTTTATTGCTGTTGACGAAGACGAGGCAAACATATTCATCCTTCGAGCCTATGGAATTCAGGGCGTGGGCCATATAGATTCCGGTAAGAGCGGAAAATACTATGATTCTTCATATTCTGATCAGTCTTTCTTCAGGGAGATTGCAGGAAGTCTCAAACCAATGCTTTCAGGTGGCGTTCCAGTTACAATCCTGGGACCCGGTTTCACGCGTGATAATATAACCGCTTACCTGAAACAACAGCCGGAATTTTCAAAACTGCAGATTTCTGGGCACGCATCATCCAGAACAGATGAGCAGGCAATCTACGAGTACCTTGGCAGCGAGGAGGCGAGAAAAACAATGGAGAACTCCAGGCTATCAAGGGAGAAGAGTTCGATGGATTCCTTCATGAAAGCGCTCAAATCAGGAGGCCTTGCTACGTATGGATTCGACCAGGTGCTTACGGCAGTTGAATCTGGAGCGGTTTCCGAGCTTCTGATTTCTGAGGAGAAAGCCAGGGAGCAGGATATTAGGAGCTTGATCGAAAAGGCAATGAAGAATGGCTCAAAGATCAGTATACTTAGTTCCCACAGTGACCCTGGGATCACGCTTAGAGGATTCGGCGGCGTTTCGGCAATTCTAAGGTACGCGATATTTTGATATTCTAAATCCGATCTCTTAAAAAAGATAATATAATTTATAAGGCTCTCCGCACGATTCGCTCCGATGGTGTAGCACGGCCAAGCATACCGGCCTTTCAAGCCGGCGACTCGGGTCCAAATCCCGGTCGGAGCATCGTAGATTTCATTCCAGATAATCTCCCAAGAGATTGCTCTCTTTATATACTCTGAATCTGATTTACTAATATAAACATGCGAGAATAGTGAATAATAAAAATCTCTCAGATCATCCTACGCATCTATTTATTCTTAAAATGATAAATTAGATAATTAGACCTAATGAGGGCGAAGACGCTTCTTTACAGCTTTAAGTTTTAATTCATAGTATAAGACTATTATTGGAAATAATATAATGCCAAGGGGTAGTATTACAACAAGCGGAGTAAGTAGAGGGATTCCAACTGATCCAGGTCCGATTTCTGCTGCTATCACGACAAAAACAACATATACAGGAATGTACCAGAGGTGTCTGTGCATTTTCTTCTGGAGATTTTCTGCTATTATTCTATCTTCTCTCATTTGTCTGTTATTTTCATCGATTTCTGCTATTACTGGCGATGTTATGGAGCTATAGTCCTCGGAACTTATATTTCCAGAAATATTTGACATTGAATAATGTTGTAGGAGTACAGGGAAATATTCTTTTTTTAGTAAATCAAGTATAGCAGTGTTTTTGCCCGGATACCAAGATACTAAGGGTTCCTGACCGTGAGAATCCAAAATATGAAGTTCTTTTCCATTGTATAATACACCATACAAAAGCGTTGGGTCAAGCCTCAAGAAGCTAACAATCTGAAGCCATGCACTACTCCCCGGAGATATATTGATCCCTGGTTTCTTCGTTTCCAGTGCAAACTTGCTGTCAGAACCGACTACATAGTCTATTTTCAAGGAATCAGTTCCTGCTTGGATAGGAACTTCATACTGAATATCCCCTGTCGAATTCCAACCAAGAGATTCCAAAAGCCTGCTAACAACTTTTTCTCTGAATTCTCTCTCACTGCCAAAAACTTCTGTTGAACCTTTTGTTAAAACTGCGAGTGTTTCAGTAGTGACTGCCAATTTATACCTCCAATGGTTTTATTAAGTCAGTTATGTCCCCTATTTGGAGAAAATATTGTCATATAAGAATTCAAGCTTTTTTGTCTCACTATTTAGTTGCTTACCATTCTTCATTTCACCTTCACCCATGTCTTATCATGAACTCTAATCGACTCCCATTCTTTAGTCTTCCTCTCATTGAATCATAAAATTGGAATTGAAAGTTAAAAGACTATAAATTTCAGGAAATAATTTTTTCAAGGATGCAAGGAAATTATCCTCGTACATACTCTCCTTTTTGATTATGGAATTGAAATAATGTCAGTTTTCTGGTTCCTTGGAAAGAATATAATTTCCAACAATGGATGATATGTCCATCACACGGTATTGGAAAATATTGAATTTTTTCAGCAAATCCGGAGATTTTACAAGAATATTTATCTTTTTCCTGAGATTTTCCTGGTCCTTTAACTGGTAGAATGAAGCTGCAATAAGCAGATTATTTCCATCATCTTCAGAGGCAATTATAATAGCACGTGTTTCTGTAAAGTCGAATTCCTGTAAAGCGCTTTCATCGCCGGGATTCTCATTCAGTATGAGGAAGTCGCTGTGCTTAAACTTTTCAATGTCTTCCTGGTCTTTCGTCATGACTAAAACAATACCTCCTCTTTTCTTCACTTCATTGAGGTACTCAGAAAGGTATGCCGAATATCCGCAGACAAGGGTAAAATTCTTCAAACCTCTTATCTGCTGTCTTTGTAGAACTTCCACCAAACCACCAATTCTTTTCTGTATGATTGGGGAAATCAATATAACCATTGCCCCAAAAAACGAAGCTATACCAAGTGCGGCCAGAGAAATTGTAAAAAGTCTGGCAGTCAACGTAAGAGGAAGTATGTCACCAAAACCTAGCGTTGTTACAGTTTCACCCGTAAAATAAATCGCCTGCCCTAAATTAAGGATTGGAGGGTAAAAACTTCTTCCCAGAAAAAGTGTGCCCGCAACGCCATATGAGAGGGTAAAGGTAATAGTGATAACTGCGGCTGCTAATTCAATATTTATGAGGCTGGTGGAGGGATACTTGAAGATAGATCTCACTCTAATAAGGCGAAAAATGACATAGGCGTTAAAAGTGATTCCAATAAGTATTGGTATAAAAACAGTGAAGGTGTTGAAGCTAAGAAGCACCGTTACAACACTTATCAGAGATATATTGAAAGTCCACGACCTTCTTCTGTGTTCTTTCATACTGAATCCATTTCTTATTAGGAAAAGGCCGGCGATTATTGTGAAAATTGAAAAATCTTTCTCATAATTTATGATAACTGGGCTTATTATGGTTACACTGTAAACTGGAGGTAAAAAAATCAGAATAATCCCCAGAACGACAGTTAAGCAACCGGAAAGTGATACTAAAACACCTGTTCTGTCGTTCTGGTTGCTGTTAAGCATATAGAAGAGTAAACTGTAAGGTGCTTAAATATCATTCCGCACCTCATGATTAAAGATCATTGTCTTTGCAATATTGAGAACATTCATATGAAAATCCTGTCCTGGCAATACAAATTTTACTCATAGCATATTGCTGAAACCCTACTTCTATTAATTGCTATCCAAGTTCGTCATTTTCTTCCTGGCAGGAAGACCAGATCTCTACAAAGAAATATAAAGTTCTGAAGTTCCGCTTATTTGTGAAAATATGATGAAATAAATGGGAATAGTTAAAAGATTGGCAAATGATACTATAACTGCGAGGATCAGGGCACAGTTATTTTCAACGAAAGGTATACTTGTATTTCCACACAGCACAGGATGCTTTGTAGCGGTTGCCAATCTTCATTGCATATTACAGTCGAATACTTTGCAAAAAGCCGAAATAAAGGTTAAATCTGAAAAATCATATGAAACCTCACGGAAGCCGAGGTTGTTCTAACCTCTGACATGGGAGCTTCAGTGAATATTCAGGGGTTAATGCACTTGGATACGTCGCCTGCATGCCTTATCGTCTTGTGCCCGGGACTTTCATGAATCTATTCTTCACACCTCCAATAAAGGCTACAAGAAAAGGGGTGGCGATTCTAGCGCCATATGCGTTCAGAAAGATCGAAGCTACCCTATTTGCGAATGGAATCCAGAACGTCGTAGTTTCCCCTCCTGAGAAGCTTCAAAAAGAAATTGGCCCGGAGACAAAAGTGGTGGGTATCACCGCGCATGATCCATATGGCCTGAGTCCGGTCAGCACGAAACTTTCCCTTATGTTTGGAGGAGGGAAGGCTTGGACTGCTAGGTTCTTTGACGACCTGTCAGAGAGAATTTTGTCATTAAAGAAGAAGAAATTTGGTTTCATGGTTATAGCAGGCGGTCCTGGAATATGGCAGATGGACCTGAAGAGACCGGACTGGATAGATGTTGTCTTTTCTGGTGAGGCGGAGATTGATCTGCCATGGGTCATTCGGGGATTGCTTGAAAATTCGGAAGTGCCGTCCAAAGTTGCTGGGCAAGATCCTAAGGTTGGAATGATTCCAACAATTGTAAGGCCTGCAAGGTATGGGGAGGTACAGGTGACGCGAGGTTGTCCAAGGGGATGTCAGTTCTACTCCATTACACCCGAGATGTTTCGCCCCATACCGATAGAGGATGTAATCAAGGAAGTGCATGTAAACCTTTCTGCGGGGCAGAAATCCATCGATCTTGTTACAGATGATATCCTTCTTTATGGATCCCATAAACTTGGAACCAATCATGAAGAAGTGATGAAGCTCTTCAGAGAGGTAAAGGCCGCCGACGCAGAACAGATTTACTCCCCCCACATCTCATCACTGGCAGTGAAGGACTCACCTGAAACTGTGCTTGAGCTTGCAAACATAGCGGAATATGATAAATATCCCGGCGAAATACCTGTCGTTAGCCTCGAGAGCGGCAGCACTCGTATTCATCCACACTATATATGCTGGGCTGTATTGCACCGATATCCATTTGTTGTGTTATTATTTAATATGAAGAATTGCCTTAACATTTCCATGAGGAGTCGACTTCAGACTGTCATAATACTGTTGATCGTCATTTTATTCTTGCTTGTCTCTCTCAACACCGCTGGTTACAACCCTGACGGCAACTCAGTTTCGCATGGCGGATCAACTGCATCAGGCAATATCGGCATCAACGACAGCCTTGCCTACATTTCTCCTAACGTTAACCACAAAACTCCTTCAGCAGGCTTAAACGGGAAGTGGAGCTCTATGCTCAACTACACCCTTGGGAAGATGAATGCATCTAATATTCCTCAAATGGCGCGTCTCCTGCCAAACTTCAATATTGCAGGTACTGGAAAGCTTCTCAACGCTCCACTGTATACTTCTGCTCCTGCACCTATGGGACTTGCTTCGTATGGACTCAGGAATGTATCTGGAAACATCCAACCATATACCTACACCACTAACAGCTTCAAGGGCGTCATCAACATAAGCAGTATCTCAGAGTTCTACGCTGGCACCAGTTCCCCATACTCTTTCTCGATCCAGTTCAATTCAGTGCTTACAGGTGTAACTATTGCAGGAATACCTGGATACGAGTACTGGATCCAGAATGTGGCTTTCTATTCTTCCAGAACACACCAGTTGACATTCGTTGACAACATATGGAACTTCAGTTCACCGAATGCTGTTATCAACAACGGAACCTTCCACAGCTATACCGGGAACGTTGTCCCGGGCGTTTACTATTACAAGATTGGCCCGACTTATACAGTTTCAGCACCTTTTTCACTGACACTTTACCTAAACTCGACAAATGTCGGGGAGGAGAACGCCGTGTTTTTCAATTATTCATTGTCGAATGTCTCTGGGAATACCGGAATCATATCGTCATCGTACGACAATGTGTTGTTTAACTCATCAATCCCGGGGTCTACGACTGCAGCTCCAGCATTCGAGGTGAGCGGCAATACGCTCTCTGGAACAGGCGCAATTCCCCTTGATGCGGAACTTGATCTTGGTGGACCTGGAGGAGGATCAACCGCCGATTTCAATCAGATCAACGCTACACTCAATATGTTTTACAAGGACCCATCCTCAAGAATGGTTCCCATCGGGTCCGCATATGATGCAGGATCTGCGACAGGTGAGACCTCTTCTGGAGTATCGGCGTATTATGAAGGCACGACCGAGTATCTATATTCGGGCCCCTCATTCATATCAGGTTTATGGAACATTACCCCCAGCAGCAAGTCCGGTTTCGCTGAGGTGACGGGTACTATAGATCCTGCTTCCGCATTTGTAATGTTCAGTACAGGTAGCGTTTTCAGCAACTCCAGTGCCCAGTGGGCACCCACCGGCTACAGCGGGTCTTTCATCACAAAACTGATGCCGGGAATTTACTCCATGAACGTGATGCTGAGCTACCACGATCCTTCTGGCGCCAAAGTCCTTTCCCTGACTGCCGGGCACATTGAGGCATTGAATTTGATCAATCTTGCGGTGAACTATTCAATGGGACTTTATACGCCTCTCTATGCCACTGGAAATGCCGGGCTGGTGCAACTTTCGATCTCCGGAGGCGGTACGGTGGGGAACCCGTACATCATTCCAGGATATGCTTATCTGGAATCTCACGGGACAGGTAGTTTAAGCACGCTGAATTCAGCATTCTCGGCAGTCAACGATTACCTTTTCCCTGAATACAGCGGCATCCTCGTCACCGGGACCACTGATTACGCAGTGTTCTCTGGTTTTAGCGACCCGGGGAATACTCCGGCCTTCCAGTATACTATTTCCGGGAAGCTAGACCTATTTATAGCTCAGGCACTTGGTATGACGCCAGCAAACAACCTTGGCGCCTATTTCTACAACTCATCCAATATCGTGTTCACGAACAGCACTGTTTCCGATGCATTCCCTGCCGCCATATTTGACGGAGGAACGTATTACAATGTTCCTTATGTCTCCGGCCTCACTTTCTGGAACGTCACTGATAGCCTTATAGAGGATACACTTATTTGCAGCCAGGGTTCAGGCGTTCTCGTTTATAACAACGCGAACACAGATGCTGGCAACTATATCTGGAACAACACTTTCAGGAATGCAGCCGTTATTTCCAACGGATCATTCTTTGGCGGATCGCCAATCGGCCTGACGGTTGAAAGCAGTGGCAACACAGTATTTAACAATTTATTTGACACCGTGATAACAGTGGTCAGCATTGACGGTCCTTATGCAAACATTTACAATGAAGGAAACGTGAGTTATCATGATGCGTTCAATATTTCCAGGCGCCCGGCATCCAGCATAATGAGTTTCGAAGGAACAACCCTGACCGGGAGCATCATAGGCAGTACGTACCAGGGAGGGAACTTCTACTATAACTACTTCGGCAACGGCTCATCGGCGTACAACGGCAGCGGGCTTGGACTCGCATTCCCTGGCCAGAACTTATTCAATGGTAGCATCAACGACGGCTACGACTACGTTCCGTTACAAGTCTATACAACAACCGAGAACGTGTCCGCATCTGGTCTCTCCAACGGCCAGCAAACATATTTCGATATAAATAATGCCATTTATGGTATCCCCTACGGTTCCACCACTACGCTCTTCCTTCCGAACGGAACTTACCAGATTCTCGGTTTCATACTCCTGAACAGCCAGGAGGAATTTGTCCCATCCTCCTACATGGGTACACAGATCCTGCAATCCGGATACTTCTATGTACATGGGCCGGTACCGGACATAGTCATAAAGTACAGCTTATACCTTAATGTAACAGTGAGCGAAACCGGACTACCACCTGGTACTGTCTGGGGCTTCGCAATTCCACTCGCAGGAGAGGGATTCACCTTGAATGCGAACAGTGAATCGCTCTTTCTGGAGTCCGGCCTGGAGTACGAAATAATTCCACAGGACGTCCTTGGCTATTATTCGAACAGCATATACACGTTTGTTGTCAACAGCGTGGCAATGGACATAGTTATAGCATATTATCCAACCGGGCTTCCTACTTCATACTCGGTAACTTTTCACGAATCCGGATTGCCTGGTGGTACTCTCTGGCATGTTTACATAGATTCACAGGAGTTCAATAGCACTTCTTCTACGATGACAATTTTAGGCATTCCAGATGGCACCTATAATTACTCAGTATCAAAGATAAGCGGTTACCAGGAAATCCAGGGAAGCCAGTTCACTATCGACCGATCAAACGTCACGGTGGTTCTGACCTTCACCAGCACATCCGGATCAGCATCTCTATTTTATTTAATCATGGTAGGTGTGGCCGGTCTCGCCGCTGGCGCAGTTATATCTTACGTGATGCTAAACAGGAGACACGGAATCACATAATGTCGAAAAGTCAGGATGACATGTTGTTCTTTAGGAATTCCTCCCCGAACAGCTTGCAAGTTACGTATCCGACAAGTGCGGATACGCCTCTGATAATATACCAGAAATTGATGATTTCCGGCTTGAAGATTTCAGATGCCTTGAAGTGGCTCCAAACATTCATATGCTTCAATGTAAGCTGTTTCCTGCCAAACCCGTTCCAGAAAGCCTGTTCTACGAAACCAACCACTGTACTCCTTGCCCTGTGGTATATTATGCAGTCCGGGCAGTAATCAATTCTTGCACCGTGGATGACAGCCCTGATGTTAAGGTCTATATCCTCCGCAGTAACGAAAATTGGATCAAAACCTCCTAACTCCAGGAAAAGTGACTTCTCGTATCCTAAATTGACGCTTGGGTAAGTAACATCGAAGTCATCGAAGAAGAGCTCGACCCTGCCGAGTCTCTCAAATGGCTGGTAACCCATGGCGATAGCCCTCCCTGCAACGACTTTCGCACCCTTCCTGAAAAACCGCCTCATCTTCATGATCCAGAATGCATTTGCGATTGCATCACCATCAGTGAAAAGGAGGTAGTCATAGGATGCCTGGCGCGCCCCTATGTTACGCCCCTCTCCCCTGCTGCATTTTTTCTGCACTAGATGAATGAAGGGGAACTCATTGGCATATTTCAACACAATGTCAGCAGTCTCATCTGAACTCAGCGAATCTACAATAATAACCTCAAAAGGTTGCTCCTGAGATACCAGGCTGTCAAGCAGATCGGCGATGTACTGACCCATGTTAAGGGTGGTTATGACAACCGATATGCCATCAGGTTCCGCCATCTATCATACCCAGTCCATGCGCTTCAGTTCGCGCTCCTTCTTGGTAGCTTTTTTGTATTCCTTGTAGTGATCCCTGCAGAGGTGGATCTTGCCCTTTCCTTCAATCGCAGGAAATGCCTTGTGCGCCAGGTCACCTGGAACTGTCTGGAAGCTCGGGTTATTGCAGCCCGGAACTTCACACTTCTTTTCTGCCATCCGCCAACGAATCCAGAACTACATAGATGTATTTTTCGGTTCTAAACATCATGCGAACAATAAATGCCCGGAGTAAGCCTCTTTCTGTTCCCCGCATTAGCAGCTGACAGCATTCGACTGATGATCTTTCGATCTGCGTCTTACCCGGCCCTTACGGTAACCTCACAGGGCCTGTTTAGACTTTCTCCATTCAGGGAGAGTTCCCATCGGCACTTCCGGGAACGTCATCGTTTGGAATCACACTTTGCCGGAAACCGTGCATTTCTTTTCTCTTTACCATCCCTCTCGGGATACCGGTTTGCACCGGTTGAACCTTACCGTGGAGAGAGGACTTTCCTCACTCTTGCGAGCGTTAGCTGTCCTCGGGCTTTTATATTCTTCCAACGTAGGCTAAACGTCTTTATTACCTTTTTTGGTTTATTACTTTGTCACTTTCCTGTTGATAGTGCTAGGTAGGAATGATGCCGGTTTGATATTTTCAAAAAATCCTCTTGGACAAGCTTGCATAGCAGGTGGCCAAGTCTAGACCTTAGCGGGGCCATATGTCAACTCATGAATGTTTCCGTCTGGTCCTCTGAAATGCTGCCAAGCGTACCCCTCGCTTCTTCTATTGATATCTCCAATCAAATCTATTCCTACGGACTGCAATTCTTTGCGAGCCTTGTTTATATCGTCCACTGAGAAACCCACTACAGGCCTCGCCATAGCCAAGTGAGTGTTGTACTTACTTCTGGGCCCGAAGAGCTCCACTTTGTCACCTCCAGAGGTGGTCAAAACAAAGAATTCGTTCTCCTCTTCCCTGTGAATTACTTCAAGTCCCATGACTGTCTGAAACACGTGTAGCAAGGCATCAAAATCCTTCGTTTTTACTCCCATCCAATTTACCCTATAACCTTCATACCAGACTCATAGAACATTAGAGCCTATTTATGCCTCGTCTTAAGACAGGTGGCAATTAATCAATGATAATATAAGGTGATAATAGTGGAGGTATTGTATTTTAAAGTAATAATTGAAAATCTCTGGTTTAGACATAGGGAAAGAAGCGATCCAGGGGGCGATCGGAGTTCGTACTAGATCTGAATCTTCTCTGCCCATTTCCTGGCGATAAGCATGTTCGCAAATCCTTCCTTGAGATGAACGATATCATTGTTCTTCAGAAAGTAGTCACCCTCTGGCTGGGATATGGGTGGAAGATCAGATGTTATCCTCAGCAGAAGGTATTCATCCTCAGCCTTCTTTCCTTCAAGATCGGCCTGCTGCTCAATTTCCTTTGCAGAGACTGCGGGGGCTGGCACCTCCTTCTCGGATGTGTCGGTGAACCTGCGCATCAAAACCTGGATCGTCTGCTTTTGCTTCTCAAGGAACTCCTTTTCCTCAGATGTGAGCTGGTTCCACTCCTCTCCATCGATCTCGTGGAGGGAGAGCCTCATTATCTTGCTGAACCTGAGCTGAAAGAATACCGTGAAGTCGGTCTCCACCTGCTTTATTCTTTCCTTGATCTTCATGTACTTCTCAATGTCTGAGGCAACCGCAGCGTCAGCTTCAATCCTGAGTGTTCGAAGAGCTTCAAGTACACTGCGGTAAAAATCAGGCTCGATTTTCCTTACTTTTTTTGAGCCTTTCTCCACCCTGACAGCGGTCTGCAGGTCTGTACAGACCTTGTCTACCTGAATGGGTGTGAGCGACATGCTGGTTAATTACCAAAGCGATATTATTACCTTTCTAGGATCTTCATTATTGCCAGATGCGATAGCGAAATCAGCTGAAGAATACGTAATCCGGTAGATCTTGAAATATAGAGGCAATTATCTCTTCGTGGTTTGAAAATTGCTCCCTAATCATTATAGCTCTCTTTGGAACAGAGTCTGGGGGTATAACCTTGTCTGGCTTTGATGGATCGTCAACATAATCGCTTTCCAGCATGAAGTTCCAGGTGTTTTCCTGCACCGCAAACCTGACATTGCTTCTGCTTGCAAGTATGGATCTCGAAAGTTTTGGGAATATGTGATTCTGCCCTGGAGATGCATGGTGCTTCACCACCTTCCTGATATCTGCCCCGGCATGAAGAGCCATTGAATACACACCTTCAATGCCGGATGCATCCAGATCCTCCGTATGCAGGACAACGGCACAACCGATCTCTTTTGAGATCTGGAGCGAACGTTCGATAATCTGATTCGACTCTTCAGTAACTTTCTCGTCGACAGGAAAGTGGGGCCTGCCTATCTCACCTATGGCCGCCGCCTCCTTATTCTGGCAGTATTTACCAGCCAGATCGACGCCTTCCATCATCATCTCTCTTGCATTGTAGCCTCCCTTTTCCCAGAAAAAGTAATCAAGAGGATAAGGGCCAAGTGTTACCGAGACATTGAGTCCGCTCTCTCTGGCCATAGACGCAAGTTTCAGCGTAATCTCATACCTCTTTTCGTAATAACCTTCATACCCGGTGGTATAGTCGGGAAGGTTAACCAGGTTTATGCCAGAGCCACCAGAAGCAATAAACCTCTTGATAGCGTTTTTACCCTGCTCGCCAGGATTTAGATGAAAATGAGCATCAAAGGCTCCAGGACTATCAGCCATTCCCATGGAAAGGAATCGATGCAAAACGTTTATAAGTATGTACTCAGGAATCCGCTATCGCACGACTGACTGGCTTTCAACAAAGCTTTATTATTCAAGATCCAATTTGCTGTGAAGGTGTTAAACAATGCAGCAAGGTCAAATGGCCTATGACAGGGCTATCACAGTCTTTTCCCCGGATGGAAGGTTATTTCAGGTTGAATATGCAAGAGAAGCAGTCAAGAAGGGATCAACAGCCCTTGGACTTAAGTTCTCAAACGGCGTGGTTCTGATTTCAGACAGGAAGGTCAGAAGCAGGCTCGTAGAACAGAATTCCGTAGAGAAGATACAGCTAATCGATGATTACGTTGCAGCAGTGACTTCCGGTCTGGTTGCAGATGCCAGAGTACTCATCGATTTCTCAAGAGTTGCCGCTCAGCAGGAAAAAGTGACTTATGGCGGTCTGATAAATATGGAGAATCTTGTGCGCAAGGTTGCTGATCAGATGCAGCAATACACACAGTACGGTGGCGTAAGACCATATGGAGTTTCACTTATATATGCTGGAGTAGACAGAATCGGCCCCAGATTATTTGACTGCGATCCAGCCGGAACCATAAATGAGTACAAGGCAGTTGCGGTCGGCTCTGGAAAGGAACAGGTTACTACCTATCTGGAAAAGGAATACAAGGAAGATCTCAAAGAGAAAGATGCGGTTGCACTTGGAATTGCGGCACTTAAGGTTGCACTTGAGGAAGAGGGAGGGGTCAAGTCTCCGGAGATTGCCACAATCACTGTAGGCAACAAGTATGGCTTCTACACCAAGGAAGAAGCAGCAAAATTCACCCAGTGAAAAGACGGTTTCACTTACAGAAGCGAGTGCGATTACATTTTGAGAAGGGACGGCAGCAGATAGGAATAGACGTGGTTCCAAGGTCTTTTGTCACACTCTCCAATGGAATACAGAACGATAACCCACATTTCTTGGATCAAATTAAGAAGAGGATCAAGATACAGCAAAGGGAATTATAAAGAAAGAAAAAAGGTTCAGCCAACAGGAAAAAGCAGGTCATAAAGATACAAAGACTGTACCAGCATCTCATCGATTCCAGGCAGGACATTCCGATCAAGGCATCTGTGGCGATAGCCAAGCTTTCGAATACAATTGTGTTGTTGGACCTGATTGGCAGGGACATTATGCACATGATGCGTAACTACCATCTTGCAGGTACCGTCGGTGATATTTCATGTTATCTGTTCAGGAGGATGCTAGAATGCAAATCTGGGTGGAGAGGTATCGAATTCATCGAAATCCGGAAGTTTGTTCAGTCCTCCAGGATCTGTTCGAAATGCGGTTGGTACATATATGATCTAAAGCCTTGCGGCAGGATATCCCACTGCAGTGCCTGCGGTTTCGAAATAGACCGGAATCTAAATGCAGCGATAAACGTCCTAAATATTGGTTTGACAAAAACAGGGAGGGGCATATCCGAATTCACTCATGTGGAGATCGCAACATGTAAAGGATTAAATGTAAAATTTATATACTTGCCGCTAGGATGGTAAAGGTAGAAGATGCTATAGTGGCCAAACTTGAATCGCATGGCCATAGGTTCGAAATACTTGTTGATCCAGATGCAACGGATCGAATCAAGTCCGGCACCATTGACATAGACAAGGATCTGGCACTTGATCAGGTCTTCAAGGATTCAAGGAAAGGGGAAAAGGCTGGTGAAGAAACAATTAAAGAAGTTTTTGGCACCACGGATATCTCGCAGGTTGCAATGGAAATCGTTAAGCATGGTGAGATCCACCTGACTACAGACCAGAGAAGAGAAATGCTCGAAAAGAAGAGGAAGCAGATAGTCGAAATGATAGCCAGGGAGGCCATAAACCCCCAGATGAATGCTCCGCACCCTCCTGCAAGGATTCTGCAGGCAATGGAGGAGTCGAAGGTGCATATTGACCCATTCAAAAGCGCAAGCGATCAACTGCAGACCATTCTAAAAGCTATTAAGCCATTGATACCAATAAGAATGGAAAGAATCAAGATCGCTGTGAAGCTCGTTGGGGACGCTTACGGCAGGGTATATGGTGAACTCGCTAGGAGTGGATACATAATCAAGGAGGAGTGGGATCATTCCGGTGCCTGGATTGGCGTGCTTGAGATACCAGCTGGGCTGAGGGGGGACATACTGGACCTTATAAGCAGGAAGGGCAAGGAAGGGGCTGAGGTACGTCTACTCAAATAGAACCAACTGAAATGCTTTGATCAATCCAGTAAGTCATCAAGACATCATCAGCATACTCCCCGTTTATGAAGAACTGCGATTTTCTGACTCCTTCGTGGACAAAGCCTATCTTGCTGTAAGCATTGATCGCATTCACGTTTGTTGAAAAAACTTCGAGGTTAACCTTCTTTATCCCGTTATTTTCTGCCCAATGAAGTGATTCCATTATCAATCCAGTGCCAATCCCCTGGTGCCTGTATCCATTCATAACAGCTATCCCTAGATTAGCTGTATGCCTGTTCTTTCGATATACCCCGCGCTGCAGTGTAAGAACTCCAGCTATCCTGTCCCCGATGGATGCAACTAGTGTAAGATCATCTGGGTTCCGCAGCCTCTCCTGCTCTCCTCGTTCTGTGTATAGATAGTATTCGCTTACAAAGTAGATGTGCTCGTCCATTACGCTCTGCATGCACTCAATTATCTTCTTCGCATCCTTCGGTTCAGCTTTCCTGATAGCGAGCTTATCAGCGGGCATCTCCGAATGCTTTCGGATTAATGACAACTCAATTCTCTCTCAATACGTTCATCAATCTTCTCAGAACGTTTGAAATGTCCTTGGATATCTTTTGCACATTCTGAGCAATCTGTTCATGACTCCTCATAAAACTGGCTGTCAGCACCGCGCCTTCCCGTGAAGGCTTGATTACCCCGTTCTTCTCTAGAATTCTCAAGGAGTACCTGACTTTATGCTCAGGAAGATCTGTTATCTGGGACAGTCTGATAATTCCTGCAGGTTGAACTTCACGCAATGCTTCTATTATTGAAATGTGCCTGGCAAGTCGATCTACGTCCTCCACAAGTTCACTTAAGATAACATGTTGTTTCTTCTGCATAAATACCTTAAGGCATTTAGAAAATAAATAATTGGTTACTGGTTCGACGCAGGACGAACATTCAAGGATAAATTATCTTACCACTGTCTGTCACGGACACGGCCTTACCTATCATCTTCTCTATCGCAGCAACCCTCTGCGCAATATATTCATCAAACTTCTCTGGCTGACTGGAGACTGCCCGGATCTTAATTGCCTGGTACCTCAATGCGATCTGGAGCCGCAGTCTAAATGCAAGTTCGTTGTCTAGGCTCGTAATATCCAAGGACTTCAACCCTGCATTATCGAATGCAAGCCTAAAACTTTTGCCAAAATCCGTTTTCCTTCTATTGCGACGGAAAGGTGCTGCTACTTCTTGGTCATGTTTAATTACAGCATTTCATAGTAAGGGAAATCAGCTGGAATGATTCCTTTACATGGAATTGATGGGCAAGAGGAGAGAGTCCGAAGAAGGAAGGCCAAAAGCTGATGTTATCCAGATTCATTATGCCGACTGGATCCTAAATCATTATTTTCAGTCAAGCATAACATGACACAATGCAGGTTGAATTCCGCAAAATGGACGATTACAGATTCGCTGCTTTTGACCAAAGTACAATGAATGTGCCGGCAGAAGTGTTTGCATCCGATCTCATGATGGAATCTGCAAGGCGCGACAATTCGCTGCAGCAGCTTCTAAACCTCACTGCCCTGCCTGGAATAGTCGGAAAGGCCGTTGCAATGCCAGATATCCATCAGGGATATGGATTTCCAATTGGCGGGATTGCTCTTTTTGACTCGGACGAAGGACTCGTTTCCCCGGGAGGCGTTGGTTATGACATCAACTGTGGAGTAATTCTTGTGAAGACTGGGTTTACTGCAAAGGAAATTCATCCGCACCTGAATGACCTGGTTGATTCCTTTTTCAGGGAGATTCCTGTGGGTTTCAACAAAGCTGGTTTACATAACATAACGCGCAAGGATCTCGAAGAAATATGCTCAACCGGAGTAGAGTGGTCTATAGCCAAGGGATACTGCACAGAAGAGGACTCAATCAGGATGGAGGATCGTGGCTCGCTTGCCGTGAAGACAACCGGATCTATATCAGAGAAAGCAAAATCCCGTGGATTGAACCAGCTACTTTCGATAGGGTCTGGCAACCACTTCATTGAGATCCAGAGGGTAGACAATATATTTGATCAGGCCGCGGCATCTAAATTCGGTCTATATGCTGATGAAGTCACGGTCATGGTTCATACAGGCTCGCGGGGACTGGGGCACCAAGTTGCAACCGATTACCTTAAAACACTCTCCGCAAGACCCGAAGGAAGCATCATTCACCCCGTGGACAGCCAGCTTATATCCGCTCACATCAAGTCGAAGATCGCACAGGAATATCTTGACGCAATGAACGGAGCTGCAAACTTTGCTTTTGTAAACAGATCACTTATTCTGTGGAAAATAAGGCAGATCTTCTCACGGATTCTTGGAACGAGAGCGGACGATCCAGCATTCAGCCTGGTTTACGCATTATCTCATAACATGGCAAAGCTTGAAGAACACATTATCTCAGGAAGGAGACAGAATGTAATCATTCACAGGAAGGGAGCCACCAGGGCTTTTTCCTCAGAAAATCCGACACTGCCATCACAGTTTGCCGAAACAGGTCAGCCAGTAATTGTCCCGGGTGACATGGGCACCGCTTCCTACCTTCTTACAGGCAGTAAGGGCAATGAGCTCAAATCGTTCGAATCTTCCTGCCATGGTGCAGGTAGAATGATGAGCAGACACCAGGCTGCAGCAAAATTCAATTACTCAGATGTTGCAAGCGATCTTGAGGCCAGGGGCATCCGGTTGAAATCTGCAACAAGAAAAGGTCTGGTGGAAGAGGCCCCGGGAAGCTACAAGGACATTGAGCGCATTATCGAGGTGATTGCAGGATCCGGCATTTCATTGCCTACATGCAGGTTTAAACCGCTTGGTGTGATCAAGGGATGATTTCCGTGCTACGAGAAGCAGAGATCTCCGGACACATTTTCTGGAATGACAGGATGCAGAAGGGTACCCTCAAGCTCGACGGAGATACGCCGGTTTTCTCAAGAAAGACGCCGAATTTCCCAAAACTTGAGGGAACACTGATCCCTGCACCATTCAATGCACATGTCCATACTGCAGATTCCTTTATTACAGAAGAGCCCCCTTCAGAATTGTTCGCTTCTGTTGGGCCTGGTGGCTTCAAGCACGCTGCGCTTGGCAAGGCAACGGCGTCGCAGATCGAGTCCGGCATTAGACGCGCAATTGAGGCAATGGAAACTACAGGAACTTTCGGATTTTGCGACTTCAGGGAAGGCGGAGCAAGCGGTGCAAGGATTGCTTCGGGGATAAGGTCTAATCTTGTAAAAGTAATATTGGGACGCCCAGGCAGCGTCAAGGAAATTGACGAGGTCCTCTCTGTATCTGATGGGATTGCATTGAGTTCACTCCCTGACACCGATGAGGAGATGGCAAGCTTGTCCTCAGAAAGAACCCACAGGGCTAAGAAAATATTTGCCCTTCATCTTAGCGAGGCAGTGCGTGAAGATGCTATTGCTGCAATCAGTCTTCGGCCGGATTTTCTCGTACACTGTGGATATTGTAGCGATTCGGATCTTGAAGCAATCAGGAAAGAAGATATTAGCGTAGCCATAACTCCCAGATCAAACGCTTTCTATGGCCTCCGGGTCGATTACGGTCGTCTTTTAAGATTTGGAATCAACGTGCTTCTCGGCACAGATAATGGCATGGTGTCCAGACCTGATCTATTTGCAGAGATGAGCTTCCTCTATCTCAGCTCAAAAAATTACGCAAGGATGGATCCAGAGAAAATAATATCCATGGCCACCACAAATTGGCATAATGTATTTCCAGCTGTATCCCGTAAACTGGAGAGCAGTTTCCTGCTCTTCAGGTCACGCATGATGACTCCTTATGAGGTTGTAATGCGCTCCAGCGGCGAAAAAGTTTTCAGAATCAAACTAAAAGAATAATCCTTTCTATAGCTCGCGGGAGCTTATTTCTGGGCACTTCTCTGCGGATTGGTACCGTGTTATGCGGCGGTCAAAAACGTTTATATTATGTATTTTACTTCCCCGTGAAGAGGACGATCCTATTGAAAAGGAACATAATAATAGCGATATTGCTAACGACAATGATGCTGCTGGGAGCAGTCATCATTACTAGTAACTCCTACGCAATAACACCCAAAACCGGGATAGTAAATGAGCACGTATTCTACGCAGAGAATGGAAGCACAATATCAAACGCAAACTCCTCAGCCTTGACTGACATTTATAACTATCAGGGAGTCCTTGTATCAAGTTCCAACGGGGCTAGTGCCTCGTTTAACCTAACTTACGGAAGCTACCAGCTTGTAATCCAGCCTCTCTTCGGTAATGTCGCTGGTTTCGGATATGTAATCGCAAGCAAGCTTTACTACAACCTGACCGTTGACAAATCATCATCTTCACTAAACCTGACTGTACCTGTGGTTTCGACTTCAGTTCACAGCTTTTCCATAACAGGCCTATCTTCGGCTAGCGTTTCTGTGTCCTTCATAGATTCAAGCGGTTTTGCGTTCAACACAATCACGACAAACGGAACCAAGACAAATGTCGACCTACCGAACGGTCCGGTTACTGCAATGGTACTGTACGATGGCGCGTACTTTGATTATGATCTTAGCGTTTCTGGGACTTCACCAATCTCTATTTCCATCACAGGACAGAAGAATATATTCGGCTTTGTTACCAGCAGCACTGGTGCGGCAATTACATCAGTTTCAGTGGTTGTTCTTAACAAGACTTCTCTTTCGTACATTACACAGAAGTTCAGTGGCGATCAATACACTGTCTTCTCAAACAACTGGACAAACAGTGTTGTGTTGATATCTGCTCCGGGATATTCCCCTATGCAGCTTTATCCTGTCACACCGGGAGATCATTCCGTCGTCCTTACACCATCCAACTCATCCATCATGACTGCATATTCACTTTCCAGCAACCCGGCATACCTGAACGTTACAATTACATATAGCCTGAATAACTCAACCCCTATTCCAAACCTGCCGAACGCCAGCGTGGGTTCATTATATTGGCAGGGAGTCCTGGATCACTTTTCGCCGTCTTATATCAGTTCTTACCTGACTTCGCAGTTCCTGAACTATACCAACTCTACTATCATGGTGGGGTCATACAACTATGCACTCCTTTCAGCTCAGGTAAGCGGCACTCCCACACTTACTGCATCCTCACTATCTGCATCGGTTAATGCGACATATTACAACAAGAATGTCACTACATCAGTGTACAAACCACCGCTCACAGTAAAGATATACGGGCTCAAAGCCAACAGTGAACCTGGCAATCTCCAGTACCTTTACGAATTTGCATACGGTAACACAAGTATCGGGCTGGCCAGTTCATCCGTTAAAGTGACTTCATATACTTCTCCAATCAAGATAAGCGAACTGTCCTCGACAGGTTTCTTTACACTGAACTTTGGTTCACTCAAGCTTCCAACATTCGTCAACTCTAATACAGTCTTTTCATGGAGTGGTCTAAGTTCAAGCGAGTATTTGCTCAACTCATCACTGAAAAACACGGTATTTGTGGTTCCTACAAACACTTCAGTTTCTATCAACGTTTCTAACGCATTCTACAACCCTGTCACAGGACAGAGCAACTACCTTCTCTCCAACTTTACTTGGAAGATTGATGGGAGTACGGTGGCTTATGGATACAACATTTCCTATGACTTCGGCACAACTTTCACCAACACGGTAAACATTAGCGGTGTCAGTGCTTCTGGCCAGACAAACACGACGTCTTTCACCGTTTACGCTTACAACGGCACCCCTTACGCAAACTATACAATAAGCTACAGCAGCAAGTCACCTTACAGCGGAAACACATCGACGACATCATCGACTCCTATCAAGATCTCGGTACCGCAGCTCACTCCTGTCTCCTTCAGCGCTTATAATTCATCTCTGACGATACCCGGGACCAGCTACACTATGTATCTCCAGTACAACTGGAACTTTACAAACTTCACGTCTGCTTCTCCTAACGCTACTCACAGCTTCCCTGAGCCTACCCTGAATGGCACGACAATACCGGGGAACCTCACAGTCAGCGGAGTCACCGGCGGATCCACAAAAGTTTACTTTGCAGTTAACGTCACAGTGACAACGCCTCCATCTCCCGCTATAAATGTCTATAATCTGACTAACAAGAAACTTGCCATTACGAACCCGGTTTCCGGAGTTGGCATAGTACTCTCCGCAAATGCCACTACAGATCCTTATTTCCCTAACTCAGAGCTTTCATTCAACTGGTCCTTCGCATACCAGAACGGCACCAAGATCGGATACGATTCTTCCGTTATACCCTTCGTATCTGGCAGCTTCAACGGAACATGGGTCGTTGTGAAGTTCAACACGCTGCAGAATGTTGTTGTTACCCTGAAGGTAAGCCACAATAATGTTACCGGATACCTTAACAGGACGCTGACAATGATTGTGAACACTCCGAGGTTGGTCATTAACTCCATATACGTTTCCGGCAAGCTGACACAGGGCAGCACCTCAACTATCTATGTCAACATCACGAACAAGGGAACCGCTAACGCAAGCTCATTCTGGGTCTGGATAGTCGTTAATGGAGCAACAGCAGTGAACCATACTTTCACAACGACGCTAAACGTCTCGCAGACAAGAAACCTCTCATTCACATGGTCACCAAATCTCAGGGGTACACTCACCATCGAGGTTCTTGGATCAAACACCAGCGAACCTTCGTTCATGCCTGCCCTTGGCGCATATACAACTACGGTTTCAGTTTCTCCGCCTGCCTATACCACTCCACTGATAGTAGTTGGAATAATCGCGGTTATAGTGATTATCTTCTTTGCATACTACAGGTTTGCAACCAGGGGCTCAAGAACGCCAAAGACTGAGATAAAGCCAAAGATACAGATACCTGAGCAGAAGAAGCTGGAGAAGAAAAAATAACATCAGTTCAATTTTCTTCCAAAATTTTTATCTTTTTTTGAACAACTATTTTTCATCTGATTTCCACATCGTGTTACTTTTAAACCGAAGCATTAATCGCTAAAAGCCAAACCGTCATATCTACCAAACCTCCCATTTTTCTGACCATGGAAATTACGTTAATTGTGCTCATCATGTGTTGACTTAACGCATTTATTCCCTGCACCCTATTTCTAAGAGCAATAGGTCATCTCACATCTCGTCAAGCAAAGTTATGCCGAGAAGGCCGCATGCGTCCTGGAGTACATTCCTGTAAATGCTCACAATCCTCGCTCTCTTTGATTCGTGTTCTCCAGAACCTATGACGCGGCAGTTATTGTAGAAATCATTGAAGGAACGAACGAGTTCAAGGACGTAGGATGCAATAGGATCGACACGGAGACCATCCTTTGCTGCCTGCAATGAGTAAGGGTACAGGTAAAGCATCCTTAGCAGGGAGCGCTCGTATTGATCATACTTGTCAGTGATTTCACCATTTGAGAGGGCCTCTTTCTGGATCTTGGTTGTCCTTGCGTAAGAATACATGATGTATGGCGCAGAATCACCTTCGAGGTTCAGGGCCTCCGACCACTTGAAAACAAGTTCCTTCCCGAGACTTATCTTTGCAATCTGGAATCTGATTGCGGAAACAGCTACCGCCTGGGCTATCTTCCCAAGTCCCTCCGCTGAAAGATCCGGTCTCTTGGCCTTTACAATTCCCATGGCATTCTCCTCTGCCTTCTCAATCAGTTCATCAAGTGTAACAACGTTTCCTGACCTTGTGGACATCTTGCCGGTATCAAGTGATATAAAGCTGTAGAACACGAATGACACAACGGCGCGAAGGTCAACCTTTTCAGTGAGTATCTCGTTCAACGACCTGGAATAGTCCTTGTGATCTTCCCCAAGGACATCGATCAGCCAGTCATAGTTTAGAGACTTGAACTTATGGTACGCCAGGTCCCTCAGGGTATATAGAGAGGTCCCATCTGCACGTCTCAGGAATACCTTTGTTCCATTTTTCAATTCTATGTATTGCGCCCCTTCCTCTGTCTGTATGCTTTCAGCCAGAGAGGACATAATAGAATCCATTTCCTGGCTCTTCAGGAATCCGGATTCCCAGACATAGTCATCAATCTTTATGCCAATCCTTGCCAGTGATGATATAATGCCGTTCAGCATCACCGTGCATATTTCGCGCACCTGCCGGACCACAGCTTCTTCACCAGACTCGTACTTCTTTATGAGTGCCTCTATGTCCTTCTCCCTGGACTTGTCCTCCTCTATCTCCTTGTATATCCTCCTGTAACCAGAGAGCAGGTTTTCAATTTCCATGGACTTGTTCTCCGACGAAAGGTATCCAAGATACAGCCCAATCACCTGTTTCCCGGTGTCGTTAACGAAATACTGTGTTGATACCCTGTACCCATAACGCTTGAGGATCCTTGAAAGCGAATCACCCACGATTGAGTTTCTTGTCCTGCCAATATGAATTGGCCCGGTTGGGTTCGTGCTGGTGTGTTCAACGAGCACCCTCTCCGGGTCCTGGAAGATGTCCGGAAATATGCCTTTCTCCTTTATTGAGGTATCCATTATGTCGAGATACGTCCTCTCCTTGATGTTGATATTCAGGTAATTTCCCTCAAGGCTGGCAGAGGAAATATGCTTCTCCTTCTGCAGTGCAGAAAGGATATTATTCTTCAGCTGCGGAAAGTCTTTCCTTCCGCTAAAGCGAAATAGCTTCAGGGAAAAATCTGCATGGCCAGATCTATCTATTTCCAGATCCTTCCCACTTAAGTCTGGAACTATGGTCTTACAAGTTTGAATTATTGATTCTCGTATGTCATCGAAAAGCAGCACGTGTCGCCATGATCGTGCTGTATAAATGATTTTCCCACATTTTTCAAAGGAATTCTATGCCTGCTCCAAGTCTTTGCAAATCGGATAGAAACGAGGGGTAGCTCTTGGAGATTCTCTCCACACCTGAGTGCAAGACTGGTTTTCCTGCGGCAATACCGGCAACGATGCCAGCCATAATCATCCTGTGTTCCGAAAACTCAAGTGATTCCGGGAATTTTGGTGTCGATCCCATTCTAATGGAGAGCGCATCTCTGGAATCATCTATCCTTGCTCCAAACGAACGCGCCAGGCTTATTATTTCTGCATACCTGTCACTCTCCTTGATCCTCAGCCTTCCTGGATTAAGGATCCTGCATCCCGCATCGGAGAACATCCCGACTAATGCAATCGGTGGAGCAAGATCTGGAGTGGCATTCGCATCAATGATTATAGGTTGAGTTTTCTTCCTGGAAATGAAGTATGCTCCTCCGTTCCCAGGCATCTCATGACATGGAAGCAGGTCGAGTATAGCGGCATCCGGCTGTACTGAGGATCTTTTCAATCCACTCACAATGATTCCACCATCAGAGGAAAGAAGGCCTGCTACAAGCAGGAAACTTGCCGCAGAGAAATCTCCTTCAGAAACGAGTTCCACAGGCCTGTTGTGGTACTCGCCTGAAACATTGAATCCCCCAGGTGCCCTGCTAACGATCGGGCCAAAGCTTGACAATATGCTGGCGGTCAGGTCGATGTATCCAATGGAAACCATTTCGCCGCTAATCCTGACCATGCCCCCACCGATCATCGACTGGAAAAGAATTAACGAGCTAACGAACTGGGAACTCTGCGATGCATCTATTTCCACGGGACCGCCACTCACGGCAGAGGCGTCAAGTTGCAGCATCAGATCCTTCATCCGATACTTCAATCCTCTTTCCGAGAGTGAATTCAGGAGCGGAATGATCGGCCTTTCACCCAGCTGCCTGCTCATCCCAATTCCTGTCACAGATCTCTTTCCCGAAAGCAATCCTGTTACCAGGCGGAAAGATGTGCCTGATTCCCCTACCGTTATTCTATCCGGGGAGGAGTACTTTCCATAGAGCTTGATGGTGCTGCCTTCCCTGATCGCCTTAATGCCGCATTTCCTTGCTATTTCAAAAGACACCAAGTCGTCTTCACAAAATGCAACGTTCCTGAGCATCAGGGGGGTGCTGCTGAATGCAGAAATGAGGAGAGCTCTCTGGGTATAGCTCTTGGAGCCAGGCGCAGTAACTTTTCCATGAAGGTCACCTGGAGTCACGAGCACTGTTTCCATTACGGTTCCACCTTAGCCGCTGCGTTGCTAAACCTTGTAGCGACTAATTCATACCTCTTACCCGGGAAATCCCGTAATGCATCATCGCGCAAATCCTGCTTATCATAAACTGCAAACATAGCAGGCCCCTTCCCAGAAATTGAAGCGTACACTGACCCGCTTTGAAGCAGATAGCTAAGCACATCATGATCGTAGCCGAATATGTTCCCATGGATCAGGCCGTTCAAGGCCATGGCCTCGTAATAGAAGCCTCCTTCCACCAAGGCCCTCAAGGGCTTAATCGAAGGACCTGCCCTTTTTATAGATGAAATATCAATCTTCGATGTTGTCCTTCTTTCATATTTTGGGTAGCATATCAGGATCGGCCTCTCCTTTACAGGATGACGCAGGATTATCCTGTCGAGCCTGTTGTCTGTGAGCGTAACGCCTCCGTACAACGCACACGAAATATCATCCAGTGCACCTGTTATTGAAGTACCATTCTCCCTGGAACAAACTGCGGCTAATGTTGCAGCATCGGCCATATCGAGATCGAACGAATTAAGATAGCCCAGCACTATTGCAAGAGTCAGGGCACTGCTGCTCTTGAGACCCGTTGATCTCGGGATATTGCTTCTTATCCGCACATAGGGGTGGTAATTGCTGCCATATCTCCTGTTGAGGTAATCAAGTGTCTTCTCAACCGCAATGCTGTTCCTTCTTTGTGATTCAAGTAACTCGATCTCCATGGGCAGATCAATGCCTATTGCAGATCCAATCCCATCTGAAAACGCAGAGATCACCGATATCCCACCATGTGTGATAACCTTCAAGTCTGGCTCTCCTTGAATTTCAGGTATTCGTTTCTGAAGGCATCTTCGACTTCTCCTATTCTGGATCCAAAGAGTTTATGTAATGTTGCAAGCCCCTGTCCAATGAACATTTCCTCTCCGTTCAGGGTACTCCACCCGGCATCTTCCATGATCTTCAGAAACACTGTTCTGGCTGGGTTGTATACCAGATCGATTGCGACTCCTGCAAAATCCTTCGAGGCAGGTGGTTCTGGAAGTACTCTCTCCGCAGAATCAGGAGTACAATTTATGACAACATCGCATAGCCTGAACATTTCATTATATGGTATCACCGGATAATCATAGTCATATGCCTCAAGCTTCCTCTCGGTCATATCTGGGTCCCTGCTTGCAACGTAGATCGCTGCGGGACTGGATGTTACAGAAATTGCGTGTATGACGCTTCTGGCTGCACCACCTGAACCAATAACCACCACATTCTGATCATTGAGTGGAATCTCATTTCTAGAGATCAGGCGATTAAATCCAATGACGTCAAGATTGTCCCCGGTTATAGTATCATTGTCGAAGACCAGGAGATTAACTGATTGTGTCTTCTGGGCAGTGCTTGACAATTTGTCGCAAAAGTCGATCACAGTATTCTTATGCGGAGATGTGACATTCAGTGCACTGAAGTGCTCGCCGGCAAGATTTAAAAAGGACGCCAGATTGATTGGGGCAATATCCATTGCAACGTAGAATGATGCAATGGACTTCTCCCTGAAAATAGCGTTGAAGACATATTGTCCAGCAGAATGCGTTACAGGTCTACCTATCAAACCAGTCAGTTTTCTTTCAACCATGTTTCTAGAACCTCCAGGTATTTTTCAAGCGGCAGGCTTACATTCTTGCAAGATCCGGGTTTGTCAACAGCCTGCACAGAAATCCTTCCGGATCTGATCTTCTTGTCAAATCTTATTGCATCAATAAGCGATTGATGCATTTCCTTCCCAATCTCGATGTCTGGGATTTTATATCGCCTGGAAACATCTGCGACCAGTCCGCTCACCGTATCTTTCTTTCCCAGTATTTTGGAAAGCACCTTGGATTCGATCTGCATTCCCCTCATAACTGCGGTTCCATGAGGTAACCTGTATCCAGAGGCTTTCTCGATAGCGTGTCCAACAGTGTGACCAAAGTTTAGAAACTCCCTTTCTCCGGAGATTTCATATGGATCTTTTGATACGATATCCATCTTTATCATGGCACATTTGTAAATCAGGTCAGCGGTTTCCTGAGACTCCACCATCGATTGCATGTCTTTGAAAGATAACAGGACATCAAGAATCGTCGGATCTGAAATCAAGCCGTACTTAACTATCTCAGCGATGCCTTGACTCTGGTGCTCAATCCCTTTCTTCAAAAAATCCACATCCATGATCACAGTGCTTGGATTGTAGAAAGTTCCCAATGCATTCTTGCCATCGGGCAGGTCTATCCCATTCTTCCCTCCAAGCGAAGAGTCAACCATTGCGAGCAGTGTTGTTGGGAATGCCAGCAACCTTACTCCTCGGAGGTATGTGGAGGCGCAGAAACCAGACAGATCTCCCAAAGTGCCACCCCCAAAGTATGCAATTGCGGAATCCCTGTCAAGCCTGCACGATCTCATCACCCTTATCAGATCGGAATAGGAGTCAATCGTCTTCAGTCCCTCCCCGTCCTCAACTTCCGCAATTCGTACTGCTGGAAGCCTGCCCTCAATCTTATCGAAAGTCGTTTTCCAAGACTCAAGGAAGCCGGAACCTACGACTATGAGGCCCGTTTTGCTTTCAGAAATGGAAGACACAATCGTATCCGTGATGCCACTGCCCACAACGATCCTGCACTCGGACGCAGGCATACTCCAGAAGAAGGTGTGCTCCAGCATCTCAATCCGTTATCCGATGCTTTCTATCTTCTTTTACTTATTCCATTTCTTCTTTTGGTGGCGCTATACTATTCCTGAGGAAAACTACGAATGGCTTTTAATCATGTTTTGATATCCTGTGCAATAAGATGTTCAGTGACGCCATTGATTTCAGCAAGATCATGGAAGATGGTTATTCTCTTATAAGATATCATGGAATGATTTGCGGGAACAGAACCGCTGCGCTTGTGTCTGCAAACGGAACCATAGACTGGGCATGTCTGCCTAAGTTCGATTCCGATCCGGTTTTTGCCTCAATTCTTGATTCAAGGAAAGGCGGTTACTTTTCCATATCCCCTGCCGATACTTCCGGCTTGAGAGTATTCCAGAATTACAAGGAAATGACCAACATTCTTCACACTGAATTTATCAGGAATGCCAAGACCGTCCTTAGATTGACAGATTTCATTCCGGCATCAGAATATTCAACAATAAATTTCCCCGAGATACACAGATACGTAGAGGCACCAGAGACTGATATCAGGGTAAACGTTGAGTTCAAGCCGATCTTTGACTTTGCACGTGAAAAGCCTGAGATAGAGAAAACAACTTCCGGTTACATATTCAAGTCGAATTCGAGATCTGCCGCTATTGTGTGTGATACTCCTCTTTACCTGAAGGATGACACTGTAACGGGGTCATTTCTGCTCAAGAGATACGCCTCCAAATGGTTCGTACTGCTTATGAATGTCAAGAACCTTGCAAAGATAACTGACTACAAATCATATGAGAGGCTGGAGGAGACCTCGAATTACTGGAGAAACTGGCAATCACAGGGCAATTATCACGGAATCTACAGCCAGCAGGTTTCCAGGTCTGCACTGGCCCTGAAGGGGCTTTTTTATGAACCAACCGGCCTGATGGTGGCAGCACCGACTTCCAGCCTGCCAGAAGCTATCGGCGGCGAAAGAAACTTCGACTATCGGTACGCATGGGTAAGAGACACGGCATATGTGGTTGAGGCGCTCGCCATGATTGGGGACAAGAAGGAGGCAACAAAATTCCTGTACGATATGATGGAAAGCATCACCAAAAGCAACCAGCTTCACACTATATACACGATAGATGGAGGGACATCCCTCAGGGAAAGAACCATTGACTTTGACGGCTATATGCACACTAAGCCCGTTCGCATTGGTAACAAGGCTTCGAACCAGCTGCAGATCGACGAGTATGGTTCGATCATCAATGCAATCTACTACCTTGCAAGAATCGGGGGAATTGTCAACTCATATCTCTGGAGCTTTGTTATCGATTTCCTGAAGATTCTCGAGAAACTCTGGAAAGAAGCAGATTCAAGCATTTGGGAGTTCAGGACAGAGCCGAAGCATTACGTTTATTCGAAGCTGATCTGCTGGACGGCATTCGATCGAGCTATCCTGATGGGCAAGAGCCTGAAGATGTCTGGTCCATTTGATGCATGGCGCGAGATCGCAAACCAGATCAAGAAAGCGATCCTTGATAATGGAGTGGATCCAACAGGGTCTTACCTGACGCAATATTTCGGTTCGGATCAGGTTGACGGGTCACTTCTCCGACTACCCTTGATCGGTTTCCTTCCGATCAACGATCCTCTCGTTACAGGAACGATACAGAAGATCGAGAATGACCTGATGCACGATGGTTACCTGTTCAGGAGATACCTCAATGATGACGGATTCCGCATCCAGGACAATGCATTTCTCCTCCTATCTTTCTGGTATGTAGAGGGCCTTGTCGCCATGGGAAAGACAAGGAAGGCCAGGGAAGCGTTCGAAAGCTTGATTCAGAGGGGGAACCACCTTAACCTGTTCCCGGAAGAGATCGATCTTAAGACTGGCGAGATGCTTGGCAATTTTCCGCAAGCACTGTCTCATATTGGAGTTATAAGGGTTGCAACCCGGCTGAACGAGGTATTCAAACAGAAACTTAGTGCCTCCAGCGTGAAGAGCAACTACTAGCCTATTCCAGATCCCTCTGTCGCCTTGAAAAGCTGTTTTCCCGCTTTCTGAGGTTAACCGAAACCAGAAGCAGTATAAACCCGGACGCAAACAGAGTAAGCCCGAAGACAATAGTGTAAGTTGCAATGTAGCTTATCTTGTATATGCTGAGCTTTGCGAAAATGTTTAAGTTTGCATTATTCTTGACTATAAGCGTCCAGTTTCCGGATTCTCCTGCCACGATGTCCTTCTTCACTGAACCGTTTCCGGAGAGGTTGCCCATCGCGATCTCCAATCCAGTTGGAGCGAGCAGGTAAGCGGTGAAGTTAGCCTTGGAGTTATTAGCGACGACGGAATAGAAAAGATAGTCTCCCTGATTAACCGTGGTATTGTACTTCAGGCTGTAAATCGAACCAGCTGGGATGCTGACGCCACTTGACTGCGGTGAGTCTGAAACGATAAGCACCACTGAAAGAGCAAGCAGGACAACTGCCACAACGATAAGAATATATGACAGCCTTGCGATTTTTTTATAGTCTCTCAGCACCTGACAGTTTCCACTCCTGTACCATGAGATAAGAAAGCACCGTAATAAATCATTTCTCAACCCTGACCGTGAGGTCCGGGGATTCCTGAATAGAAAGCAGGGTTGTCCTGGTAATGCCCTCTATCAGTTTCCTGTGCTTTTCCAGAAAGTTCCTGTCACCGCTTATAGATATGCCGCTGCCGGATACCTTGCCTTGCCTGGATGCTTCAGACCTTATCATTCCGATTGCGTTGATTACGTATTCCATTTGCCTGTGTTTCTCTGCTGAACCTGCAGGAAAAGTCGAAGGCCAGTCCTGCGCATGAATGGAACCCTCCTTTTTCAGTATTGTATGGTATAATTCCTCAGTAATGAAGGGCATGATCGGAGCATAAAGCTTCAGGACAGCAGCAAAGACCAGGTAAAGGACAGATGCAATTTCAGATCTAGTTCCCGCATCGAGATCCTCCATCTTCATCCTTGCCTTGCAGATCTCCAGGTAGTTGTCGCAGAAGGAACTCCAGAAAAAGTTATCCAGTGCCATTCTTGCCCTGGAAAGACTGTATGACTCCATGAATCCTGTCATGGATGCTGCCACATTTGCAATCTCATGAAGAATCCAGTTTTCCGCATCGCCATCCACATGGTCCACATCCTTCTGATTCCCATCAACCAGTTGTGCAACTAAGGCTCCAGCATTAAGCATCTTGACTACTGTCTTGCGTCCGCGAATGAAGTCTTTTTCGTCAATGGCAATATCTTCCCCATTTCCAGAAACGGTTGACCAGTGCCTTACCGCATCCGATCCATATTTCTGGATAAAGTCGTCCGGGGAGAACTTGTCTCCCCTGCTCTTGCTCATCTTGAGTCCCTGTGGATTCTTGACAATCCCGCTAAGTACAATTTCGCTCCATGGTAACTTATCATCGTGGATCATTGCCCTCACTATGCTTGTGAATGCCCATGATGTGATGATCTCATGTCCCTGGAACCTGGCCGTCATGGGATAAACCTTCTCAAAGAAGCCTCTAGGCTGGCTCGAAAGCCTTGGTGAGAGCGAAGAAGTCGCCCAGGTATCCATTACATCGGTTTCCCCTGTGAATTCGCTGCCGCCGCACTTTGGGCACTTACCGCTGTATGGCGTGAACCTGGGATCGACGGGAAGTATTTTCTCTTCCGCATATACAATCTCGGAGCAATTATTGCAGTACCAGAGCGGAAAGGGCACCCCAAACACCCTTTGCCTTGATATGCACCAGTCCACTTTCAAGCCATGAACCCAGTTGTCATACCTTACTTTCATGAATTCCGGGTACCATTTTATGCCTCTTCCTGCTTCATCCATCCGTTCCCTGAGATCCAGGTATCTTACATACCATTGATCCAGGATGCCTATCTCGACAGGGGTGTCACATCTTTCATGTACGTTGACAGATTGCCGTTTTTTCTCCACCTTTGTAATGTATCCATGAGACCTGAGCTGTTCCACCATGGCTTTCCTGGCATCAGTTGACATAATGCCTTTTGCAATGATCGAGTCGCCGGCCATTCTGCCATCATTATCAATTATAATCCTTGTCTCGAGTGAATATTTTCTCCAGAGATCCACGTCATTTTGGTCTCCAAAGGTACAAACCATCTCTGCCCCCGTTCCCTTTTCAGGATCTACGTATGGATCGGCGAGTACCTTAACCTTGAGATCATAGAGCGGCACAGACACGGTTTTTCCAACATATTCCCTATACCTGTCATCGTCGGGATTCACGAATACACCAACGCAGGAGCCAAGCATCTCCGGTCTTGTTGTTGCGATACTGATGTCCCCGGAATCCACCCCATTGAACTTCAGGTAGTAGAAATCGGTATCACGCTGAGCATCCTTCATGTCAATCTGTGAAATTGCAGTTCTGCAGGAAGGGCAGATTAGGACTGGGCCTTTATTTCTATAAGCCCTTTTCTTCCTAATAAGATCAAGGAACATTGACTGCGATATTCGCCTTGATTCTTCTGAGTATGTTCGATATGCGTTTTTGAGATCCGCACTCAGGCCAAGTTTCCTGAAGATGTTCCGGATTTTTTCGCCCCCCTCGATCCCTGCCCTGTTGCAGAGATCGATGAACTGCCCAGGTTCGAAGTCGCGCAGCCTCTTTCCAGAAATCTTCTCTGAGTATTTCTCTGTAGGGAGGCCATTGTCATCGAACCCCATTGGATAAAAAACGGTGTAACCGGACATCCGCTTGTAGCGTGCGATGATGTCCTGATGAACATATGAAAACGAATGTCCCATATGAAGCTCTCCGGACACGGTCGGAGGTGGCGAGTCGATAGAATATACCCTCCCCTTCGTTAAGGGATCGAAAGCGTAGGTGGAGTGCTCTTCCCAGTAAGTCCTCCACTTCTCTTCCATCGATGGTATGTCCAGATCCATGGAGGATTATTGCTAGGTTCTTAAAAATCTAGGCGGTTAGAGGCAATGTCTATAGATCCCGTCCAATGTACGCTGCAATCATTTGAAGGTGAGTTTTTTAGTCAATGCTTCAGTTTTGGACGGCTCAAGATTAAACGAGATTTCTTTCCACCATCTTCCAATTTCTATGCCATCACCCTTCCGCCTGGGTATGACGTGCATATGCAGATGAAAAACCGTCTGATCTGCTTTCTCGTGGTTAGCAAGGAACAGATTTGTGCCTTCTGCATAACCGGTTTTAATTATATGCGATGATAGTCGACGTGCAACATCCGCAACCTTTGAGAAGGTACCGGGTTCTATCGTGTCGAGGAACTCAAAGTGCTTCTTTGGGATCACAAGGGAATGCCCATCAGAAATTGGGTTGATGTCCAATATTGCAATAACGCCTTCGTCTTCATACAACCTAGCAGACGGAATTTTTCCTGATACAATCTTACAGAACACGCAATCTTCGCTTTCCATTATTTGATTAAAGGTGCTGTTGTATAAATACCCTTCTAAGCGGCCAATTGTAATGATTATAACAATTTTCCCGGGTTGTGGACAAGGGTGATTCTAATATAATCAAATGAAAAGAATCGAAGCTGCTTTCTATTGCCAAATATTTATCTTTAGTAATTTATTAAATTTTAGAATGAAACGTTTGTGAATTGACGCTTTGCCCGATTCTCCAATATCGCGGTGGTAAAAAATAAGCTGGTGGTTCAATTACCGTATGGAGATATTCATGACCTATGATGAAACAAATAAATTCAAGGTATTGGTGGAATCGGGCCAGGATCCATCAAGCGTATCTATATCCAGGTTCCTGGTCGAACATTACCCATTTCGCACAGGGCGCATTCCGGGAATGCTCACAGCAGGGGGATACGTTCTTTACAGATCAGAAGAAAAACACCTCTATATGAACAACCTGGAAGAGACATTATCCAAGCTTGGAATAGCCCCTACGACCATAATTTTCCTATCCAAGCACAGCTCGCAAGCAAAAATCAAGTCCCTCACAGTGCACGCAATGGGGAATATCGGGGAAGCAATACTTGGGGGTTACCCCTCTCAGGTTTCAATGTCAGACCCAGGAAACATGTCCTCTGCACTGCGAATAATGAGGAAGACACCCGTTGAGGGATTCAACATAACGTTTGAAGCCACTCATCACGGTCCCTTGACAATGATACCATCTTTTTTTATTGAGATCGGAACTGAAAAGGAAGACTGGGAAAACGAATCGGCGTTATCCACCGTGTCAAATGCGATAATGCATTGTACAGATGAAGGAAAAGAAGGGTTCATCGGAATTGGAGGCGGTCACTATTCCCCCAAGATAACTGAATATGCCGTAAACAGCGGTGTAAATGTGGGGCACATACTATCGAAACACTCTCATGAAGCACTTTCTCCCGAAATGATAGATCAGTGCGTGCAGCGGACAAAGGGTTTCAAAGGTTTTCTGGTGGACTGGAAGGGAACACGCGGCCCTATCAGGGAAATGGTCAAAAAAATAGCAAATGACGGCTCCTTTGAATTGATTTCTATATAGTTGTATATTATATTAAATATATATAGGTAAGGATGTTTATTTTCAAGCCGCTCTACGTGTTTTTGTAATAATATTAGTGTGTGAAATAACATTATATTTAAATACTGTCAAATTCTACGTAAATTAAGGTCAAAAGCCAAGGAATAAAATAAATGGAAGAGAGTGTGGAGGACGAGCCTCCTAATAAAACTCCTTTTTTCCGAGCACGCAACATGGAAAGAGTCCTCAATTTTAAACGACTTTTTGTTAAATATGAGGGTGGCGGTGTTACCGGAACACAGAAAGACAGAATTTCTAAGTATCATGTAATGAGGGCGAGAGAACTTGGGTATGATACTGTATCCCTGGGATCATGCGGAAATTATGGCGCATCTCTTGCATATTTTGCTGGAGAGTATGGCATAAAGTCCATTATTGGGGTACCTTCATTTTACTCTGGAGAACGACTCAACGAAATCAGGTCATATGGTGGTCAGGTCCTCGATATTCCGATGAAGTATGAAGGTGTAGTTGAATACATGAGACAGAAGGCAGCCGACGAAAACTGGTATGATTCAAATCCTGGAAACTCAAACTCTGAACTCGACTTTCAAGGATACGCTATGATTGCCTCAGAGATCTTAGAGCAGCTTGGTAGGTCTCCTGAATTCATAGCGGTCCCCGTAGGAAATGGGACTACTCTCACTGGAATTTACAAGGGATTCAAATTGTTGAGGGAGGCTGGATTGACTGATTCTGTTCCAAGGATAATTGCAGCATCTACCGAAGGTGGAAATCCAATCGTGAGATCTTGGAGAAAGGGTACGAGAAGAATAGAAGATCTTGGCCCCGACGAGGTTCGAGAAACTTCTATTAACGAACCGCTGGTGTCGTATATTTCTTACGATGGACAGGCAGCCCTTGACTCAATATACGAGAGCAATGGCTATGCCTTTGAAGTTCCGGATACTGAGATGATACGCTATTCTCAGTTGCTTATGGATCATGAACATGTTGACGCACTTCCCGCCTCCAGCTCGGCAGTCTTTGCAGCCAACAGGGTTGCCAAGACTCTTAACCGGAAGATAGACTGCGTGGTCGTTATAACAGGAAAAGGGAATACTTGGAAGACGCAGTAGTTCTTGCCGAATCAGTGTTCGGCACCACTTATGGAAAGACGGCGAACGGTCTAGTTAGGTTTTCAAGGCGCTATAAGGTCCGATACGTGATTGACAGCAGTCACGCAGGCGAGGACGCCGGTATGGTACTCGGGGGAAAGAAATCCGGAATACCCATTGTTTCAACTTTGCAAATAGACGGAGTTCCTAGGCCCGAGACCATGGTTGTCGGGGTAGCAACAGATGGAGGAGTTCTACCTCCAAAATACAGGAAATTCATTGCGGAAGCATTAAAATCAGGCTTGAACGTGGTGAGTGGTCTTCACGAATTCCTTAGTGATGACCCTGAATTTGCGAAGCTAGCCAGTCAACACGGACGAACCATCACCGATGTCCGCAAGATGTTCAGGGATAGGAAGGACGTATTCACCGGCAGGATACTTGATGTGGAGTCAAAAAAGATTGCAGTTCTCGGTACAGATAGCGCAGTTGGAAAGAGAACCACATCTGTTTTTCTCTCAGAAAACATGATCAGGAAAGGAATAAATTCCGTCATGATCGGCACAGGCCAGACCTCCTGGATGCAGGGTTTTAGGTATACTATCGTCCTCGACGCGATAATAAACGACTTTGTCTCAGGCGCACTTGAATCCGTAACTGTGGAGGCATGGAATGATCTTCACCCTGATTATATGTATCTTGAAGGCCAGGGGTCGGTACTTCACCCGGCCTACCCCGGAAGCTTCGAAATAATAGGCGCACTGCATCCCGAAGCAATTGTGCTGCAGCACTCCCCGAAGCGCATCTTCTACGACGGATTTGAGAAGTTCAGGATACCTCCACTTGAGAAGTACATACGCATCCTGGAGCTCTTATCGGACAGGAAGGTTATAGCGATTGCCGTCAACAAAGATGACATGACCGACAACGAAATGCTGGATTACATGGAGAAAACGGAAAAACAGTACGGAATCCCGGCTTTTGATCCGCTTGGAAATCTTGACGGCACCACCTCATACATAAAAGACATATTGGGGAAGTGATCTGCTGTCCACGAATTACCTGGATCGCGTTGTATTAATAGAAAGGATCACTGTTTCTCCGCCGGTTATCGAGAAGAGGAGGATCAGTTCAAGCATTGTATTGAGCATACAGGGCATTGAACATGAATTCCAGCTCATTTTCTCTTACAGGGAAGATCTCAACATCTCTGAAAATCTCGCTGGTCTTATCCTGACAATGCCCGTCATAAATTTCACCTACTTTGCGAAGGAACTGGTACTAAAATATGCAGTCTCGGGTAAGGACAAATCCCAGCTGAATGAGTTCATCAGGATAAACAATAGGGAAGTCTTTATCAACGCGATCTGCAGGAGAAGATACGATTTCTACAAGCCGGAAGCAATACCTGCCTCTGAAGAAATCACTGAAGAGAATGCATGCGGCATCACCACGCTGATTGCTGAAAAGCTTATTCCTGACGCTTCAAAAGATACACTGCAAATGAATAATGCAAAGGTTGCAGTTCTTTCGAGCGGTGGAAAGGAGAGTCTCCTGACATATTCAATGCTCAGGGAAACCGGCTTCGATGTCCACCCGATTTTTTTCAATGAATCCGGCGCGCACTGGAGGGCAGCAAAACCCGCGTTTGATGCCTTTTCTGAGAGAAATGAAAACACAACAAAGGTTTGGTCCAACGCCGACAGGTTTTACAGGTTCTGCCTCAGTCTTCTCCCATTCCTTAAGAGAAACACAATCAGGAAGAGGACAGACACATATCCGGTGCAGCTATTCACGTTTCCCGTCTACATTATGTCGATGGTGCCAGTACTCCTTTCAAGAGGAGTTTCGATTGCACTCATGGGAAACGAGTTCGACGATCCAAAGGATATGCCCCCTTTTCATGGGATCAGGCACTACCATGCAATATTTGATCAGACCCCTGATTTCACGAACATGATGACATCTTACCTTCATGACAAGGGATTCAACCTTTCAATATCGTCACTTGTATATCCAGTCACTGCGACTATAGTTGAACGGATACTTATTCACAGGTATGGAGAAATATTTGCTCTGCAAAGATCTTGCCATTCATGCTCTTCCATGGATGGCAGTATAATCCCATGCGGTAAGTGTTCCAAATGCATGGGAGTAATAATGCTCATCCTTGGTTCAAATGGAGATCCGCGCAGGATAGGTTATACTGACAAGGACATAGAAACAGCCAGGATCAGCTCCGACAAGCTTCGCCTTGATTCAGATGAGATTGAATATCTTTATTCTTTGGAAAAAAGGGATTCCCATGTTACCGGGATACATGTTCTCCCGCTTGATAAGATGCCTTTTTCACTCCTTCCCGAAAAGATAAGGGACGCCGCCTTGCCAATTTTCATACAGTACACTTCAGGAATATACAGCCTCGATCACGGAGAGTGGAAGCAGGATCAGAAATACGACTCAATCATCAGGAGAAGCTCCTCCTGATTTCCCGCTGTCGCATATTCGGCTAGTGGTTCAGCATTTAGTGAAAGGAAACTGTGTCCCCAGTTGAATTTTGACATTACCTCCTCGGCTATGTCCCGGTAACCACTTATATACATGGCAGCTGCAACGGCCTCGGCGGATGATAATTTCCCCGGTTTTCCGTAATTTACGGGGTTAGCGGCCAGTAGAGTTGGCAACTTCCTCTGGTTCCTAGAAACTCTCTCCCTGAGCCTTCCCGGGTTGCTCCAAGATCCGTCCAATGCGCTTATTCCACATTTCCCGACCCTTGCAGCATCTGTTTTGAGTATGAAAGCAGGGGCAAAAGGATTCAGTGTTAGCGAACATCCCAGCCCACTTTCGGAGACCTCCTCTGCAAGGCCAAGACGCTTCAGCTTCTTCATGGTGGACTTTTTAGGGTCGTCCTCGCCATAGTAGACATACTTGATGACAACTGATCTCAATATTTTACCAGATATGATGGCGATTAATTTAATTAGTCTCCTTATGCTATAACAGGATGCATTACATAGTAATAACGGGCGGAGTAATCTCTGGCCTAGGAAAAGGAACAATTACATCGAGCCTTTCCCACATTCTCTCGAATTCCGGGCACAATGTTTCTGCAATGAAAATTGATCCTTACATCAATTATGACGCCGGCACAATGAATCCTTACCAGCATGGTGAAGTGTTCGTCCTTGATGACGGCGGGGAAGTGGATCTTGATCTCGGTAACTATGAACGTTTCCTTGACAGGAATCTTGTTACAGATAACAACATTACAACTGGGAAGATTTACAGCGAAGTCATCCGCAGGGAAAGGGAGGGAAAATATCTCGGAAGTACAGTTCAGATCATACCGCATATAACAAACGAGATCAAGAGGAGGATTAGGAAAGTTGCACAAACAGATTCTTCGGAAATACTCTTGATCGAGGTAGGAGGAACCGTTGGTGACATAGAGTCCATGCCTTTTCTTGAGGCATTAAGGGAACTCAACAGGGAAGAGCCAAGGAATTCTGTTCTCTTCTGTCATGTAACACTGATACCTGAAGTTGGTTCAAACGGCGAACAGAAAACAAAACCAACCCAACACAGCGTAAACGAGCTAAGAGGCATAGGTATCCAGCCAGATATTATATTCTGCAGGCTTAAAGGCCAACTTTCTGAAGAATCAAGGAAAAAAATATCGCTCTTCACCGACGTACCGGAAGCAGGAATAATTGGAGTTCCGGACGTCAAGAGTCCCTACTGGGTGCCGGAAGTCATGAACAAGCAGGGTATCCTCCAGTACATTGAGAATTATTTTGAAATGAAGCCCGCAATATTTACTGATCCCTGGAAAAAATACAAGGAGAATTTACACCATGCAAAGGAGTCGGTGAGAATTGCAATAGTGGGCAAATATACCAACCTGCTTGATGCCTACATGAGTCACAAGGAAGCCTTCACTCATGTTACAGGAACCACTGGAATAGGCGTGGAAATAGTTTGGCTCGATTCGGATAAACTGAAGGAATCCACTGCCGAACTGGCAACTGTGGATGGCATACTTGTCCCCGGTGGATTTGGCTATAGAGGGGTCGAGGGGAAGATCAGGGCTTGCCAGTTTGCCAGGGAGAACCAGGTCCCGTTCCTCGGGATCTGCCTCGGTTTCCAGGCTGCGGTAATTGAATATGCAAGGAATGCACTTGGCCTTGCTGGGGCCAACAGTACCGAGTTCGACGCTAACACAAAATATCCCGTGATCGATCTGCTTCCTGAACAGGAGGGAATCTCAGACATGGGCGGAACTATGAGGCTAGGCGCAAAACCAGTAACTGTGAGGAAGAACACAATTGCCCATTCGATATACGGCAGCGATACGATCTCGGAAAGACACAGGCACAGGTACGAAGTGAACCCAAAGTTCATAGGAGACTTCGAGCAGGCGGGGATGCTGTTTTCCGGGGTCGATGATGCCGGCATCCGTATGGAGATACTGGAACTCAGCGGGAGGAAAAACTTTATTGCCACGCAATATCATAGCGAATTCAAGTCCAGGCCGCTTCTTCCGTCAAGAGTGCATAAATACCTGGTTGAAATGGCTCTGGAATACAGGAAAGTGAAAACTGATGAAGGAAGTCCTTAACAACCTGGCAGAGAAAATTAATAAAAGGCTTGCCACAGACGAGAAGTTCAAGAAAAAGCTTTCCCAGGTGCAAAAGACATTTTGCATTGACTTTGATGGAAAGGATTTCTACAATTTCTCACTCGAAAATGGCGCAGTTTCCGAGATAACGGAGGGCAAGAAGGATGCGGACATATTGATTGAAGTTTCCTCTGATCTCTTCAACAGGCTTCTGAACGGAGAAGAGGATGCCATGTCAGCATACTTCGAGAAGAAGATCAAGATTAAAGCCTCCCTGATGGATAAGCTGCTTATCAGTGACCTCCTGAAATGACCTCAGATATAAAGGCGTATTCTGCCCGGCTCGAGAAAGAGGTCCGTCTTTCCTACGATCTTGCGAAGAGGGCAAGATCAAAGGGATATGACGTAACAGACAGCATTGAGATACCGCTAGCATCGGACATGGCAGAGAGGATCGAGGAGTTGATCCAGATAAAAGGACTGGCAGCCATGGTCCGAGAATCCTCAAAGACAATGTCCCGCGAAGAAGCATCGATCTCGGTTGCAAGGCAGGTTGCAAGGGATTTCCTGCCTCAGGGAAAGAAGATTGCTCTTGACAAGGCAGTTCGCGTTGGGTTGGCAATACTTACGGAGGGTATACTCGTTGCACCACTGGAGGGAATAGCCGATGTCGGCATATTCCCGAATGACGACGGCACAGATTATGTGTCTGTTGTCTATTCAGGACCAATAAGAGGGGCAGGAGGAACTGCCCAGGCTATGAGCGTGCTGATAGCAGACGTGGTCCGCCGGGACCTGGGCATAGGAAAGTTCACCCCGACTGAGGACGAAATCCAGCGATACACGGAAGAGATAGACAGTTACAACAGGATAAAGCACCTGCAGTATCTTCCATCGCCGGAGGAGATCAGGCTTGTTGTCTCGCGTTCGCCAGTGATGATTGACGGAGAGGGGAGTGAAGAAGAGGAAGTATCCGGCCACAGGAACATGGCGCGAATCAAGAGCAACAGGATACGTGGCGGAATGTGCCTTGTAATTTCAGAAGGACTGATCCAGAAGTCAAAAAAAATACTGAAGCATACAAACGCCCTCTCGCTGCATGATTGGGATTTTCTGTCCAATATCAGCGGGCAAAAAACTGATGACTCAACCGAGGACTTGCATAAATCAGAAAAGTTCCTGAAGGACATAATAGCCGGCAGGCCTGTGTTCTCGCATCCTTCGAGGTCAGGTGGATTTCGTCTCCGGTATGGCAGGTCCAGGGTATCGGGACTCGCGGCAGCATCTATACATCCAGCTACCATGGTGATTCTTGGTGGCTTTATTGCGATCGGTTCGCAGATAAAGGTTGAACTCCCAGGCAAAGCAGCAGCCGTAACGCCGTGCGACAGCATCGATGGCCCTATGGTCCTGCTGGACGACGGCAGGCACATCCGGATATCCAGCATCCAGGATGCCGAGAAAGCGCTGGGTCACATAATCCAGATAACGGACGTAGGGGAAATATTGATCTCTTACGGCGATTTCGCCGAGAACAACCATAAGCTAGAAAAGCCACCGTTTACCGAGGAATGGTGGAAAATACTTGCCAGGAAGATACCTTTACCCCCGGAAGATCAGGAACAGATCGATTGCGAGAAGGCATTCCAGCTATCGAGAAAACATGGGCTTCCGCTGCATCCATCCTTCCTGTACTTCTGGCATGATATTACACATGAGGAACTTACATTTCTCATAAAAGAAGTGGCTGCTGGAACATCCGGCACCAGGATTAGGTTCAGGAAGAGTGGAAACATGATGGATCTCCTGATTCGCCTCGGAGCACCATTCAGCACTGAGGGTGAAGATTGGATAGTTCCGCATCAACCGGAGATATTCCTGCAAACACTTGGGCTAGACAAAGAGGCAGCGGATCAGCTTATCGGAAGGATCCGGGAGGAAAAGAGTATTGTGGAAAACCTCAACATCCTTTCCGGCGTAACTGTAATGGAGAAATCCCCGACCAGGATCGGTGCAAGAATGGGCAGGCCTGAGAAATCCGGGGACAGGAAGATGAAACCCAAGGTCCATGTCCTTTTTCCGGTCGAGTCCTATGGTGACAACAGGCGCTCTATCATAATGGCAGAAGATCGCGCAACCGATGGATACGAGAGTGAGGTTGCATCCAGGAAGTGCCCAAAGTGCGGCAACATAACGCCTGTTCCCGTATGTGATGAATGTGGCCAGCCCACTCTTTTTGCAGAATCCAAGAAGATGAACCAGATAAATCTGCCAAGACTGATATCGGCGGCTGAATCTAACATAAAGGTCAGCCTGTCCGATATTAAAGAATTCAAGGGGGTCAAAAAGCTCATGTCCGACATGAAGGCATGCGAGCCCCTGGAGAAGGGAATGCTTCGCTCACTGCATGACGTTTCCATCAACAAGGACGGAACATGCAGGTACGATATGTCAGATATACCAATTACACACTTCAAGGCAAGCGAGATTGGCACTGCTGTACAGAAACTCCATGATCTAGGCTATGAGGGAAGCGATGAATTCGAACTGTTTCCGCAAGACATCATAATTCCAGCAGATGCCGCAAAGTACATGCTTCGTGTTACCCAGTTCATTGACCAACTCCTCGTATCATATTACAGGATGGAGCCATACTACTCATGCACAAAGCCTGAGGATCTTGTTGGACATCTCGTGATCGGGCTTGCGCCGCATACAAGCGGAGGCATCGTGGGCCGGGTGATCGGCATTTCACATGTTTCGGGATGTTATGCGCATCCGCTATTTCACGCGGCTAAGAGGAGAAACTGCGACGGTGATGAGGATAGCATAATGATGCTTCTTGACGGACTGCTCAACTTCTCCAGGTGGTTCCTTCCCTCAACCCGAGGCGGCTTGATGGATGCACCGCTTGTCCTTACTATGCACCTGAAGGCAGACGAGGTCGACAAGGAGGCGATGAACCTTGATACCCTCCCCGAATATCCAGAAGAGTTCTATAATGCAGCAATGCAGGAAAAGATGCCATCCTCGATTGAAGGGGCTATGATGTCACTCAAGAAATTTGAGGCATTAAACGGTACCGTTATGGGCATCGGGTATACTCATAAAACAGGAAACATCAATGATGGAGTCACTGTCTCTGCTTACAAGACAATCGGGACCATGCAGGAGAAGATAGAAAAACAGCTTGGTCTGGCTGAGATCATCAGGGCTGTTGACCAGAATGACGTTGCAGCCAGGGTGCTCAGTTCTCATTTCCTTCCCGACATTTATGGAAACTTCAGGGCGTTCTTTTCACAGGAATTCCGGTGCACGAAATGCAACACCAAGTATCGCAGGATCCCACTTTCCGGGAAGTGCAGGAAATGCGGCAGTTCAAGCATAAATCTTACAATACACAAGGCATCGATCGTGAAATATTTGGAAGAGACCATCAAGGTATCAAACAACTACCAGATGCCGGATTACCTCAAGGCAAGGATCGCGAACCTTGCAAGAACGATAAAGGGAACTTTTGTTGAAGATAAAGAAGATACGCTTGAAACGTATGTAGATGAAGTATGATTGGTTCTATTTATGCAGTTGGTGCTGCTGGCACCGGTAAGTCCACATTTTCAGCTTCCCTCAAGGAATGGATGATTTCACAGGGGTTTGATGCCGCAGTTGCCAACCTGGACCCTGGTGCAGAGTATCTTCCGTATGATGCAGACTTCGATATCAGGGAATTCATATCGCTGAGCGAGGTCATGTCAGAATATTCCCTGGGGCCAAATGGTGCGCAGATCGTTGCAGCGGATCTCCTGCTGGAAAACTACCAGACAATGCTCAAGCCGCTGGAAGAATTCGATGATTATTACGTCATATTCGATACACCCGGGCAGATTGAACTATTCGCCTTCAGGCAGGCGGCTCCGCAGCTTGTGGATTCCTTCAGCGGATCAAGGGCTTCAATTGCGTTCATATCCGATGCAGTACTGGCCTCCACTCCTTCCGGCTTCGTATCACAGAAGCTCCTGTACGGCTCTGTCATATCGAGGTTCTTTAAGCCGTCGATGAACATAATGAACAAGAGCGACCTGATAACCGATGCAGAAATGAGCGCAATAAAGGAATGGGAAGAAGACTCAGACAAGCTTCTTGAGGCTTATATGGAGGAGAAGCAGAAGATAGACAAGGGTTATTTTTCAGCGATCATAAGAGCATTCAGCGAGATCAATGCCACGGGAAAGGTTATCCCGGTATCCTCAAAGGATCTATTGGGTCTTGAAGAAGTGTATTCAAACTTGTCACTCAGCTTTTCTGGTGGAGAGGACACTGACACTTCGATGAAGGACGACTGATCTCTTCCCTTGTAATTGAAATAACCTGACTCCAAAATTGAGGAGTCGGTATGACAAGATAAATTAGGCTGTATAACAATTATCATAAGAAGTTCCTTTATAATCTCGGAAGCAGATCTACCTGCCCGGGGACTTCACCTCCCATTTATAGTGAGCTAAAATGGAAACTGAAATTATTACAACCACGTTGGAGGCAGTAAAGAGGCTAACTCTCAGCAAACAGTTTCTTGCTGGGAATACACCTGATGGTCCATTCAACAATAAGCTGAAGACAATAATGCGGAACACAGGATACATTCAGTGGGATCCAGTTACCATAGTGGCGCCCTCGCATCTCATCTCAATCTGGAGCAGGATAGGTAAATTTGGCTTGACTGAACTGGACAAGATGATGTGGAAAGACAAGGAAGCCATCTTCATATGGTCTCCAATCGCCTGGATCGTGCTTACAGAAGACTATCCTATATTCCACTCTTTGATGAAACGCTATCCAGATTCAATGAGAAGAGGCTGGGCTTCTCACGCAGTGTCTGCGAGAAAATTTCTTGACTCCCACTACGAACTTAAACAGAAAGTTCTCGGTAAGCTGAAAGAGGGCCCCGCTGAGACCGGACAATTCAGGGATTATGGCAGTAGAAAGAAAAGCCCTGATGGATGGAGTTTCGGAAATGAAGTAAACGAGTTGCTATTCCACCTTCATATGTCAGGAGAAGTCATGGTTTCAGGGCATTCTGCCAACCAGAATATCTGGATCTTGACTGATGACTTTCTCCCAAAGTGGGCGGATAGAACAATCTTTTCAACGGAGGACCTAGAGAAAATCGGGGCCCAAAGAGCATTACGAGCACTAGGAGTTGCGTCCGAGGCCGACATTTATCGTTATTTTGTAAGGGGTAGATATACCAACCTCAGAGAAATCCTGAGGCAGTTAGTTGAAGATGGGAAAGTAGTAAAGGTAAGAATTGAAGGACAGACTAAGGACAAACCTCTTTACCTGTTGTCCGAGGACAAGCGGACGCTAGATTCAATAATGTCGGATAGGTGGGAACCTCGGCTGAACTTGATTTCTCCATTCGACAATATTATAACATTGCGGGACAGGACCCAAAGAATGTACAACTTTAATTATATTCTAGAACAGTTTGTCCCAAAGGAAAAAAGGAAGTTTGGAACTTATGTGCTTCCCATTATGTGGGGTAGTGACTTTGTTGGAAGGATAGACGTAAAGCTGAACAAGAACCAGAAAACGCTCAATATAAATGGAGTATTTTCAGAACCCGGATACGATAAGGAACCCACCATTGGAATCAAACTAAGTGAGAAAATTGGCGAATTTTCTGAATTTCTAAGCGTGGAGAAAATCCTCTATGGCGAAAAGAAACCAGAGAAGTGGAAAAAATATCTTAGTTAGATTGTTAATCTATCTGGCTCCACAAATTGATGAGTTGAGATAAAACGATCAATGAAGTCTTTTGATTACAGAGCCAGGAAAATACAAGAGACATGTATCCTGTCGGCCATGTTAAGGATTTCCCAGGGATAATGTATTCAAGGGCATTGAAGCCCGAGGATCCAGAGGGAACGTGGTGCAATACTTGCCTCTTTATCCGCAGAGGCAGGCGCAAAAAAGGGCTAACATCATACTTGATAAAATCCTCACTGAAAGCAGCTAGAAAAGCAGGGGCAAAAAGTGCCGAAGCATACCATGCGGGAGGGGGAACGACCGCGGCAATCCGTCCATTTATCATGGCATCCTCTCAGCACACCCGAAACTTGGTTTCGTTCCAGTTCGTGCAAGACGAGAACTGATGTACCGGTCGTTGACTACGCGTTCTAGTCATAGCTCATCATTGAAGGAATTTGCCTGCAAACTCCGTTAATCAGGTTCTTTCCCGTCATAAATTCCATTAAAAAAAAATAAGGTTCCTGGGACGCAATGAAATATTCTGTAAATCTTAAAAAAATCACTCCAAAATGTGTTTTCTAAAACTTTCGAAAGTCGCTTAATAGCACAGTCGATTATGGGACCTAATTTACGCTTCGTGCGAAAGATATATACCCTGAGCATCATAGAGTCAAAAATGCCACAAAAGCGTCATTGTCTGGTTTGCGGTGGCCTTATCTTTTCCGGACTGTACTGCTCGTCCTGTTTCATGGAGATGAGGCGCATCAGGACCCAGGACGAACCAAGCATTGACGAATGGCTCTCGCTTGCAAGGGAAAATAGACCCAGCCATGGCGATGAACCTTCAAGTGCTAAAGACCTTTATCTCTTCGATGCTGCAGTGAAATGAGAACATTATTTATAATTGGATTTTCAGCGTATACCAACGTAGAAAGCTGGTAATTACTTGTTGTGGATAATATCTTCATTCTTAATTTTACGGAGATAACATGCCTGCAATGGTTCAAACGTCAATTGTTTGTAGCAGTGACTTGAAATTTGTGCTCTACTGGCTTTGCAGGAAGAAGACAAAATTAAACAGTTCTTGATCCATTGATTTAAAATGGCGTCTATATATGAAATTCTAACATACGCACAGACATTGGGTATAATTGGTTCCCTATTTCTAACCCTCTATTTTTCGAGGAAAAATGTAAAAATATATTCTACAGATATTGAGACTACTGTTTTAAATGATCTGGATGAGAAATTGCACAATCTCATAGAAATGAATGTGGAAACCCGGAAAGAATCAAGGTAATGTACAATGTACCGGAGCACCTTTCAAGCGATCTGGCCTTTTCTTATTACATCGTGTACATTTTTTCTCATATGTTTCACATGAGGGAGAGGAAAATATTGAAAGATAATGAATGGAATGGTTACGTCCAATACATGAAAAACACATTTAAATATGGCACTATTTCTGAATACTGGTACATGGGCAAAATGTATGAGTGGGTCGATAAAAGATTCAGGGAATTTGTTGAAACAACCCTTTTACCGGCATCCAAGAAAGAGGTCAATTAGATAATCTCTAGGGAATTTTCTATTTCATCAGTTTCCAAAGTTCATTTGATTAAGCGAAGCTTTCAATGAGCAGGTTGATGCCTGTATAGTAACGATCACAAATCAACCTTGATTATGGCGACGGGAAACTCAGGGTTGAAATCAGTAACTTTCTAATAACGTCATTAAGGATAAAAATTATTAATTAAGTCCTAATTTCAAACTAGGTGAAATGATGGCAGACAAATGGAATACAAAAGACAGCGTAAAGCCGAAAGACCTTGAGGGGATATCCAACCAGCAGATTGAATACCACTTTGAGACGCATTATAAAGGATACGTCAACAAACTGAACGAAATATGGGAAAAACTCCCGAACGCCGATCGGTCAAAGGCGAACCAGAATTACAGTGAGTTCAGGGAGCTCAAGACGGAGGAGACATTCAACTACGACGGTGCACTTCTGCATGAATACTACTTTCAGGGACTGCACAAGGAGGAATCAAAAGTTCCGGAATCCGTAAAGAAGGAAATAGAGGCATCCTTCGGCAGTTACGAGAAGTGGGTTGAGGATTTCAAGGCTACAGGCGTTGCATTCAGGGGTTGGTCCCTGCTGGTATTTGACCTTAATACGGGCAAATTGAGGAATATCGGCGCAGATGCTCATAACAACAATGGAATCTGGAATGCAATACTGATACTTGCACTCGACGTCTACGAGCATGCATACTACACAGATTACGGTCCAAAGAGGGCGCCATATCTTGATGCCTTCATGAAGAACGTATCATGGAAGCATGTCGAGGGTCGACTCTCCAAAGCTAAGAAGATGTACGAAGTCTTCAAATAATTTTTATGGATTTTATCGACCAGGTTGGGTTGCTTCGGGTATCAGAAACCTCCCTTGAGATTCTTGAAAAGAGGGAGGAATTCATTCGGATGGGTCAATCTGGTCCAGAAGACCTTTTTTCAGAATTATGCTTCTGCCTTCTTGCTGCAAACACCTCAGCGGAAATGGGCCTGAGGGTCCAGAAAGTCGTTGGTAAGAAAAGATTCATGTCCCTTCCAGAAGAAGATCTCAGAGTGCTGCTGAAGAGGGTTAAGTACAGGTTCTACAACGTGAGGAGCAGGTTCATTGTCAACGCTCGCTGGATTGCTCCCGAGCTCCCGGGACTTGTGGCATCTTCTGACAGGAACGCAGTTAGGGAGTACCTGGTCTCAAATGTTGATGGCATTGGATACAAGGAGGCCTCGCACTTCCTCCGAAATGTAGGAATCTTTGATTTTGCTATACTCGACAAGCATGTTCAGAAGATGCTTCTTCCTGTATCAGATGTAAGGGTTGGTTCTCTTACATCGAGGAAATATCTCGAACTGGAAGCTATGTTCCGAAAGATATCTGAAACGTTTCAGCTGGAGCCAGGCATACTTGACCTTTACATGTGGAAAATTGCGACTGGCAGGATCATTAAGTAGATGACAATCACAATCCTGGATTCCAGGATCCTTGATCTTAACTATCGCTACTACAAGGGAAGCCTTGAGGACATCGTGTATAATGCTGGTAAGGCTGTGGCGGATGAGATTGATAAACTTACTCCGACAGGATCTAGAATACTGATGTTATGCGGTTCGGGTAACAAGGCCGGGGATGCAATACATGCCGCCGCATCCCTTCATTCGGATCGGAAGATCAGGTTCATTTTCGTCAAGGGACTTGATCACCTAAAGTCAGAGAAGTTACGCACTACCTATGATTCACTGCATATAAAACCCGATCCGGCTGCGAACCTGGACAAGGAGATAAGAAGCTGCGATCTTATCGTGGACGCATTACTTGGAACTGGTGCAAAGGGTAAGCCTTCGCCCGAATATGCCAGGATAATTCAAGCAATGAACATTTCTGGTAAACCCATCCTTTCGATAGATATGCCAAGCGGCATCGGCACAGATATTCATGTAACTCCTGAGGTAACGGTAACAATGCATGCACCAAAGCAAGGGATGAATCCCAAAAACTCAGGGAGGATAATTGTCAAGGATATTGGAATTCCCGAAAGCATGTTGGATACAGTCGGTCCAGGGTACTTTCTATCATATCCCTTTCCGGATCCAGAATCACACAAGGGATTGAATGGCAGGCTAGGCATCTTTGCCGGCATAAGGTACCCGGGCGCGGCGATCGTTTCATCCCTCGGAGCTGAAAAGATAGGCCTGGATCTGATACACCTGTACACGGATCCTGCAAGCAGGAACCTGGTCCAGGGTTATTCTCCATTCATAATTACTGCTTCTTACGTGGATCGCGGAAGGATAGAGGAGAACGATTCACTGCTCATCGGCCCTGGAAACGGCCTCAGCACAGAAAATGATGAAATAATGTCATCACTTCTCTCGCTAGACAAGCCCACAGTGGTAGATGCAGACGGAATCAAGTCACTGGGAAGGTGTAAATACAGCCGAAAGAGGCCGATAATCGTCACACCGCACAAGAAGGAGTTCGAGATCCTTACAGGGAAAGAGGCAACAGAGAAGAACGCATTTTCGTATGCGAAGAAAACAGGAAACATCGTACTGCTCAAGGGAAAAGTCGACGTAATAACAGATGGCAGGCGAACTTTGCATTCCCCCGGTGGAAATGCAAGAATGACTATGGGGGGCACAGGGGACCTGCTTGCAGGAGTCGTAGCAGCACTGCTCGCCAGGGGCATTGATGAGATGAATGCAAGTGCTCTTGGATCTTTTATAAACAAGAAGGCAGGCGAAATGGCCTTCTCTGTGCACAGCTACTGGTTTGGCATAATTGACATGGTCAATACGATCCCGGAAACAATGAAATGGCTCTACCAGTATTGCTACGAGGAGAGGGATTGATGCCCCAGCAGCACGATCTTGAAAAAATGGTTCTTGACACCAGCGCCATTCTATCAGGGCGGTTTGATACATCTTCGCCTCAATTTTATGTGACTTCTTCTATCCTCAATGAGATTGAAAAGGGAAAGATTTCGAGATATCTGAAAATGGCAGAAACATCCATGAATGTCATTGATCCAGATAGCAGTTCGGTAGCTAAGGTGGTTGAAGCGGCAAGGTCAAGCGGCGACATTGACAGGCTTAGCAATACTGACATCGAGGCAGTTGCTCTTGCGCTACAGCTAGGCGCAGTTCTCGTAACAGACGATTATTCAATGCAGAACACATCAAGGATTCTCGGTATAAAATCAACAGGCGCATCCATAAAGGAAATAGGAAAGGTGATTGAATGGATTTATCGATGCACTGGCTGTGGCAGGATATACGAGAAAAACACCGGTACGTGTGCTATATGCGGTCACGCTCTTAAGAACTATCCACGAAGTACAAGAAAGATTCATGAGGGTCCGGGAAAAAAACCGAACAGCAGATAGTACCTGATGCATGGCAGGGTGACATCTCAAATGAGACCCAGGGCCAGGACAACACAGTTGATTCCGGCCACTTTCATGTAACATTGTTGCAATAATATGTGAGATGCGCTATTCTAAACGAAAGCCTTCAGTTTCCTGCACATCCTCTGCACGGGATATTGTCTCATCCGATAGGCGACCTCACTGGAAAAGGAATTATGCATTATCGTACTTGCAAAAGCATGATCGACGTATCTCTCCCCTTAAGGAATGGAATGATAACCTATCCTGGCGATGCCCACTACGAAGAATATGCTTACAAGACGCATTCCAAGGATCATGTGCATATTACCCGGGTTCTAATGGAAACACACTCAGGCACCCACATAGATGCACCCTTCCACATGATACCTGACGGCAAGAAGCTTTCAGATATCCCATTGGAAAACTTCATGGGGCGTGCCACAGTCCTGGAATGCAATGGTCCTGAAATCAAGGCTTCAGATATTCCTGACTCGCATGAAAAGATGGTCTTGTTCAAGACACGCAATTCGGATCGGTACGACACATTCCATACAGATTTTACATATATATCGCTTGAAGCTGCAAAGAAACTCGTATCACATCATGCAACGCTAGCCGGAATAGACTACCTCTCTGTAGAAAAATTCGGCTCTCCGGAACCTGTAGTACACAGGGAGCTACTGAACGCTGGAATTGTGATCGTGGAGGGCCTCTACCTTAAGGGAGTTAAGCCGGGTAACTACAACATGGTTTGCTTCCCGTTGAGCATGTCTGAAGACGGAGGCCCATGCAGGGCCATCCTGTATTGATTCCCGCTGCGTAGTGGATGCGCATGAGAGGATGAGCATTACTAGGGTTTGAACAATATTTAAAGATCACAAGAAATCCTCGTAATCCTGTTACCTGAAGGGGGCATATCAGTGAAATGTTATAACGATGATGTCTGACAAATTATAGGGTTAAAATTATCATACAACTTATAAACAACATTGATTAAAGCCCGCAATTAGCGCAATTAGAAGGGAGTTTACATTCATAAATACAATCTAGCAAAAGTATTAATACAGGTCATATAATGTCTGACAGTGATAGCTTCCATCTCAACCTCGCTTGAAAACTATTTCAGGAACCTGTTACTAAATAACATGTATCTGCCTGCAAATTTCTCATATGTTTTCCTGCTTGGCCTTATGCTTCTTTCAGTTGCATTGATTTTCATGGGAAGCAAGACATGGGCAATACTGTTCGCTGCCCTGGGCGCTTATTATGGATACATTTTTTCTTCCTTTATCCTGCATTACATCCCTCTGGCAAACACACCGACTTACCTCGTTCTTCTTATTGGGGTTGTGGTGGGCGCAGTGCTGATGTCCGTTTTTGTGAAGATTGCGCTTTCCGCAGGATCAGGATTACTTGCGTTTGTCATCTTGGTTGGAATATATCCTTCTTACCTCCCAGAAATCCTTGTAATCTGTGTCATGATATTCGCCTTAATATTCTTCCTTTACAAGAGGGTTACATTAGTTGTTGCCGGCATAATGGGAGCCTTCCTGCTTTGGTTTGTGCTGATTGTTCTCGGGTTGACATCTCTCGAAGCGCAAATAGTGGCCGGGATACTGTATCCGCTGGGCTTGTACCTGCAGCTTGTCGAGAGATCGAGGAAAAAGGAGAACTACAGAAGAAGCCGCAGGATACCGCAATATTATAACGATTACAGATATAGGTATTAAAAAAATCAGGAAGCTCGAAGAAGTCCCATCAATTCATCTACAAACTGCTCTGCATCGCCAACATAACCGAAATCCGCATACCTGAAAATTGGAGCCCCAGGATCCTTGTTAACTGCAATTACAGTTCCAGCATACCTGATGCCTACAACATGATTGTCATGACCAGATATGCCGAGGGCAATGTAGAGCTTCGGGGATATAGAGAAACCTGTGAGACCAACCTGCTGCTGCCGTGGTATCCAGTTTAAATCAACTATTGGCCTCGTGCCTCCGACGGATGCTTTAAGCTTACCAGCTAGTTCCAGTACCTTGCTCACGTTTTCCTTCCTGCCCAGTCCTTTACCGATTCCCAGGACCACCCTGGCGTCACTCAAAGGAACGAAATCATGCGGTACGCTTTCACTCGTTAACGCGGTTTCAGGCCAGGAAGAATTGAGGTCAACTTCCTCGATACTGAATTCATGCCTGCTCTTCGTCAGCTGAAATATTCCCTGGCGAACTGAAGCCATCGCAGGCATAGTTTTAGAAGTTATCCTGGCAACCATTCCGCCTCCAAACGCCGGTTTGAACTGCACTAGTTTTCCATCCTGGATGTCAAGGTCAATGCAATCCGCTGTGAGGCCAAGCGAAAGAGATGCAGCCACGTAAGATGAAATCTCCCTTCCGCTAATTGTGGAGGAGAATACAACATACTTTGGATGCTTCTCCCTGATGTATTTAACAAGATATTCGCTGAAACCCTTCACCGAGGAACCATTCAGCATTATGTACTTGCTGCATCTTATTCCCTCGATCTCTTCCGGATCATTGTTTCCGATCACCACAACAGAGAATGAATTCTTCAGCCCAAGATCAGACATCTTTCCTGAAATCTCCATTGCAGTCTTCCTGTCATGGAATGAGACTACTACTGCATGTTCCCGCAGTCCAGGAGCAGGCACATCTCCAAACATATCCTGCATCCCTTTCGTTTCATTCATCTCTATCCCTTCAATAATTTCAGCTACCTCCTTTGTGCTGGAGAGCATCTTTACCTTCCGGAAGCTTTCGATGCGTTCGGTAGACTCAACAACAGTTGGAGAATCCGATCCTCTTACACTGGCTCCAGTATCCTGTGCTGACCATCTTTCAATCCGTGAGCTCATGTCCGGGACACTTGGATTCACGAACCTCGCACGATTAATTTTTTCACTAACGGAAAGAAGGAATGGGACCTCCATCCGGTATGTTGCAAAACCGGATTCGAGTTCCTGCTCAACATTCGCAACTCTTTCGTCAATAAACTCTATCTTCGATACCGATGTCTTGAAAGGATAACCTGCCATCACGGCGACCTCTGGTGGAATCTGTGAAGTTTCACCATCCAGGGAATACTTTCCGAGCAGAACAATCTCGGGTTTTAGCTTCCTTACGACGGCTGAGAGTACTTTAGCCGTCACCAGGGTATCAGCCCCGGCAAACAATGGATCTGATATGAGGATAGCCCTGTCTGCTCCCATCCGTAAGGAGGAATTCAGGACGTCAGAAGCGAACGGAGGTCCCATGGTAACCACCGTAACCTGACCTCCATGCTTTTCCTTCTGCCTTATGCCTTCTTCAACAGCACGCTTATCAAAGGGATTTATGATCAACGGAACCTGATCGCGCTTGATTCTGTTGGTGGCAGGATCGAATTGTATCTTGCTGATCTCGGGTATTTGCTTAACAAAAACTAAGATATTCATGCCACTTCTACGAGGATATCCCCATTTTCCACCTTGACGTGATAAGACTTCAGCGGGGATATGTCTCCAGAGCCTTCAGGAGGGCTGACGACCGATCCATTTGTTGGCTCAAATGTTGCGAAGTGGTTGGGACATATGAGCTTTCCGTCATCCACAAATCCCTCTGAAAGGTCATAATCCTCATGAGTGCAATAGCACGACGTCGCGTAGATATTGTTCTTAATCTTTATCAAGAGAATCTCAAGGTCATTTACCTTGGCCTTTACCAGATCGCCATCCTTCATAGAAGTTTCTTTCCCAACCTTAAACCATGCCATGCTTCCTGATTATATTGATAAATTATAATTTTTCCAATTCAGTGGAGTTTCATCGTCCAGACCGACTAAGAGCAAAACGATGATATTTTCCATCGAAAATGGTCAGTAATTCTTGATATGCTCCGTCCTGACAAGGCAATCTTGGCTGTCATTCATGATATTGGTACATTCCCTTAGGAGGACCAAAGTTTAAGGAATCAATAAATGGGCTATCGTATTAATTAAAGAAACCGGACTTCAGGGGGGCAATACCCATACCCTGTAATATTCTAAAGTTCTGAGCACTAATTCAATCTTTAGAATCCCTTTTTTTATACTAACAAGGAATACCTAATTGTGGTGTCGGAAATCCCGGAAGATGCAATCAGCAAGTTCATCGAGGCAGGAAAGATAGGCAAGCTTGCACTCGAGAAGGCAATTTCTGAAATTGGGCCCGGTGTCTCTTTCCTTTCAGTAGCTGAAAAGACCGAGGCACTGATTAGGGAAATGGGTGCAAAACCGTCTTTTCCCATAAATCTTTCAATTAACAACGAGGCAGCTCACTTCACTCCTTCACCAAACGACAAAAAAACCTTCAGTACTGGGGACCTCGTTAAGGTAGACATAGGCGCAAGTGTTGATGGATACCTATCTGACAATGCGGCCACCGTTGAAGTAGGGGAGAAAGGCAAGAACAGCGATCTTATAGATAGCACCAGGGAGGCACTGAATAAGGCAATATCGATACTTAGGCCTGGCACAATGGTTCGCGATCTTGGAAGTGTCATTGGCGAAACGATCACCTCGCATGGTTTCAGGCCCGTAAAAAATCTGGGTGGTCATGGGATAGGCAGGTACGACCTTCATTCTTCTCCTTTCATTCCAAATTACGATGACCAGAACGGCAACGTTTTGAAATCGGGTTACGGGATAGCGATTGAGCCTTTCGCGAGCACCGGGATAGGCATGATTCACAATGGCCCGGGCGGCAACATATTCATCCTGAGCGGGACCAAGACAAATCCAGAAGACCCTATTTACAAGAATTTCAACACAATACCATTTGCATCAAGGTGGCTGAGCAGTGTCATGCCTGACTCCTCCTCTTATCTTCACTCCATGGTTAAGACACGCCAGGTCTCAGAATTTGCCATATTGAAGGAACACAGAGGCGCAATGATAGCACAGTCAGAGCACACAATCCTGATACTTAAGGATAAGGTTATAGTGACAACAAAGTAGTATCAAAACATGCTGAGGATCTTCTGTGAAACAACGTCAGCCAGCTTTTCCGGCTTGAGCTCCGCATTCAATCTTTCCACGCTCGGTGCAAGCAGGCTTGAGTAAAGAGCAGATACCCGGTCAAGATCGACTGCACTTTCCAGCAGGTCGCTAGATCTGTATGCCTCAATGCGTTTTCTTGCAACTTCTGGCGTGATATCGAGGTAGAAAGTGATGTCAGGCATAATTGTTACTATCGCTGAAACGGATCGCATCCAGTCAACCGCATGACTGACAGACCCGAATGTTCCTGCCATAGCAGAGCCCTGGTATGCGTAGGATGACAGGATGTACCTATCGCTTATGACAACGTCATTCTCACGCATTCTTGCGGCAATATCATGCTGATGATGATATCTGTCGTAAGTGAACAGGAGGAACAGGGATACAGGATCATATGAATCTGGATTATCAGACAGGATTTTCCTCATTCTCTGGGTGGGCTCGGCAGTAACCCAGACAGTTTTGCCTGCTTTCTGAAGCTCACGCTGTACTAACCTGACAAGCGTGGATTTTCCTGATCCGTCAATTCCCTCAACAGCTGCAAACACTGGTGGCATATTTGGTACTGGCTGCTATTGTTGATAGCTATTTCTATTTTCTATTGCAATGCTAAACAGGAAAGTAAACCGGAATAGAAAGCCAGAATGATGATTTAGATTTAGGGCAATAATGAATAGTTGGGTTGGGAAGTAAAATCATCGATTGGTTATTATACATTGTCTAGTAATTTTTTTCTCGCTTCTCTGATGAGGAAAAAAGGTTAAATGACATCCTCCGCTATTGGAATCATGTCTTCTGGATTCAACACAAGAGCCGTGCAGGATGGAGAGCTGAAGATCAATGAATTTGGCAACATGACCACCCCAATTTTTGAGAATTCCACGTTTGCCAACCCGAACGAGTCAGCGAACCCGGAAATGGATCACACCAGGGGAAAACCATATATGTACAGCAGATGGGGAAACCCCACTCTTCAGTCCCTGGAAAAGAAGTACGCTTCCCTCGATCAGGTGGAAGAGGCTCTTTCATTTTCTTCCGGGATGGCTGCGATCACATCCAGCGTACTCGCACTGCTAAAGAAAGGCGATCGACTTCTGTCGGTAAGCGAGCTCTACGGCGAGACGTTTCTTTTTTTCTCCAAGACCCTGCCCTCTTTTGGTATCGACGTGGATTTTCTTCCCACCGAGGACCTGAATCGAGGCGACATTTCGCTGAAAAAATATATGGCTGTGTACTCGGAATCCATAGTCAACCCAACTCTTGGCGTATGCGACCTTGATCGCATAGGAAAGTTGGCTGCTGAAGCCGGCGTGCCTCTTCTAGTGGATGCAACTTTTGCCTCGCCTTATAACCAGAACCCTTCAAGGTTCAAGGCTTCCGTGACACTCCACAGCGGAACGAAATACATTGGCGGACATGCAGACATACTGCTGGGCCTGGCTGGATTCAACAGGGGCTACATGGAAAAGATGTGGCTGTCACGCAAGACATTTGGCGGTATACCTGATCCAATGCAGGCGTTCCTTGGGCTCAGGGGCATAAAGACACTTGGGCTGAGAGTGAAAGCACAGAATGAGAACGCTCTCAGGCTTGCGAGGTTCCTGGAACAGCACGGTAAGATCCGGAAGGTCTTCTATCCCGGGCTTGAAAGCTTCTCCTACCACGAAGTTGCGAAGAGGAATCTCCGCGGTTACGGCGGCATGATATCATTTGAGATGAGAGATGGCGTTCCAGCTGCAAGGAATCTGATGAAAAAACTCAAGATATGCTCCTCTGCGCCAAGCCTTGGAGGTATTGAGTCCCTGATTACGCTCCCGATCGATACAACGCATGCATCGCTCACTCCTGATGAGAGGAAAAAGATGGGGATTCCGGAAGGACTCGTTAGACTGTCTGTTGGAATCGAGGACCCCGAGGATCTGATAGAGGATTTCCAGAGAGCGCTTGCCTGAACATCAGTATAACGAAAGTTCTCCTGTAATCGCATCCAGATCCTCGGACGCTGCCGGTCCCGCACCTAGGCAAGTTACTGTTCCAGGTGGAACCTGGGTCAGCCCTGCATCCGTTATTACTGATGTGCTGATGCCAGCAGCGTCGAACTTTTCCTTTACTGCGTATAGTTGCTTCAGGTCATCAACGCGAACAACCACCTTCTTCTGTCCCTGATCCAGCCACTCCCTGAACATCCGCTTCTCCTTCTTCATGGAATGAAGCGCAAGCGATACGGCTGCGTGCGCAACCTGTGCCGCCATCTTCCCCTTTCCCAGGTCAAGATCCCTGCGCACAACTATGATCATCTTGAACTCGCTTACCATGGAACACTCTTCCTCTTCAGCTTGAAACCAACTATATTCACCGCACGGTGAAGAGGAGGCGTTATTACGAGTATTATTAGTATCGCTGGTACATTCCAGTAAACTTCCAGGAAGAATCCGGGTGACATTAGAAAGAGCAGAAGAAGTGACATTAATGCGAACGGATACTGGTCAAGGAGAAAGCCGTTCTGACCGCTGGTCATTCCAATCCTGCGCTTTATGAAGGATCCGGCAACATCTCCAAGCATAGAGCCAAAGGATAGAGCAAATATTGGGATCGAGATAAGTGGAACGAGAAACGGGTAATTTATGCCTGAGTCCAGCAAATAGGCTATTCCAAAAACAATCAGGCCCATCAGGTATCCCAACAGTGTTCCGCCAATGAAGCCACCCCAGCTTTTGCCGTCACCCAGTATTCTCCTGCCGTTCCTGAATGACCTACCAAAATCCATTTTTGCCCTGCTCTTTGTCAAGACTGCTGAGGGATTGGCAACGAAGGCTGGAAGGAAGAAATAGATGGAATAGATGATCTGCAGAAGAATGTCATCCATAAAGATCAACAGCCTTGAGGATGTCAGCCTTCGTAACTATTCCCTTCAGCACTCCGCCATCAAATATCAGGACTGCATTCGAAAACTTCAGGATAGGATAGATCATGGATATGGGACTGCCCTTGTCAACCTGCGGCAGTGCCGGGCCCATTATATTCTTTACAATCATGTTTCTCAGCATCTCCAGTGATTTGCCGTTCACGAGGAGATCATTAATGTCAGCTTCCGTGATCGTGCCCACAATTCTTTTCTGTTCCATCACCGGGAGCTGGGAATAGCCCTTTTCCCTCATCAGAGTCAGGGCCCTGACAACCGATTCAGAGGAACTTATTACAATCACTTCTGTGGACATTATCTTCGAAACCTTTATGTCGATGGAATTAGCTTTCATTCCGCTCTGGTTCAGGATCTCATAGATTTTACGGACCTTCTCGTATGTCGGATTAATCTCTCCTTTTTCCAGTCTTGCAATATATGATTGGCTCACATTTGTGCGACTGGCCAGCTCTTTCTGGCTGATGCCGAGGTTTTTCCTCATCTTGCGTATTTCTTGTATACTTGGGAGCATTTACTCACTCATATGCTGACTGGCTAAATAATATTGACATTGATTATCATTTGCTTTCTTATTCCTCAACATGGTCAATCACCCTGGCAACTGCAGCCGCGGTCATCTGATGTGGGTATTTCTCACACACAGACTTCAGGAACTTATAGAATAGAGCTTTCTCCTGAGGTCTGTCATATCTCTGGTTTCTCTGATGAGGCCCTGTCTTATAAGCGAAGCTAGGGAATTCTGAGTGGTTCTTCTATTCAATCCAGTCAGCTTCATGATCCTCTCCTGATCCACTGTGCCATGCGAGCTGATGATAAAGTATACAAACCTGTGGGAAGGGCCTCCCTTTATATCTGGCTGCACAGGGTGTATCCCGAAAGTATCTCCCCTCAGGCTCTGCCTCTGGGTCTCGAGAGCAGCGACGCTGCTCACTGCTATGTTCCCCAGGTTAACGTCCTTTCCGAGGCGGATTATGAGGCTGGTCTGCTGTACTTCCAGCGGTGCCTCAAACATGATCTTTTTCAGGCCGAATTCCGACATGATTGCGTCAACCCAATCCCATTTAATATTTCCCGACTCATCGTAAATTGCAACACCCTTTCCAGATTCACGCCCCTCAACAATCGCCATGTCGATATCCATGTCAAGTGCAGCATGCAGCCTGTCAATGGTAGAATTAAGGCTCAGCTGGTTCCTTGAATCCTTTTTGCCTACCTCTAGATGGATCCGCATGCCAAGTGACCTGGCAAGTTCGATCATAGCCTTTTTCTCGGCCCTTGAAATCTCGATCAAGCCTTCGCTGATTTCAAGTGTGCCAAAGCCTTCACCAGCTAGTGTTCTTATGCATTTATCCTGTTTTCCCTTAGTTATACAATATTCCAGCAGCGTACCTCCGTTCGACACGCTCACACCCATAGATTTCCAGCAATCGACCCATTCCCGGACCGCACTGGATTCCATGATGAAGGGAATCCCCCAACCAATCTTGGCTATATCGATGTACTGAGCTACAGCTTCAACTGATGTGCCGGGAAATATTGAAACACGATCCAGTACCATTGTCTGCCCCTCCTTATGAGGCTTAGGCCTAGACGCATCGATTATGTTCTGGAGAAACTTAGCCACTTTTAGGCATGGAGAACTAATATATGAATTTTAATGGGTCTAATATTTACATGTACATGAAGATTTTTCCATTTATCTGAATAGTTAATGACTATAAAATTGCTTAACATTTCCATTAACATGCAATGACAATGGAGAATATGGAAGAATATCCGAAGGAAACAATGGATGCTTTAAGCATTATAAGATGGTCTGCCGCCAAATACGGGAAACGTGCGCTCTTTGCATGCAGTTTCAGTGCAGAGGATATGGCAATACTGCACATGATCTCGATCTGCAGGGATTCTGGGATGGAGATTCCTGAGATCATCACACTAGACACAGGGAGATTGCATGAAGAGACCTACACGGTGATGCAGGATGCGAAGGAGAGATACAGGGTGGAAATTAAGACACTGCACCCTGACAGCAGCGCATTGAGCAATATGGTAACTACTCATGGGCCCAACCTTTTTTACAAGTCTGCAGAGATGAGGCAAATGTGCTGCAATGTGAGAAAGACGATTCCTCTTAATTCTGCCCTTGAAAATAAGATTGCTTGGATAACAGGTCTCCGGAGGGAGCAGTCCCCCGGTAGATCCATTGTAAAGAAGATCTCATCTGATCCAGCGAGAAAGGGGATTACAAAGATCAATCCAATTGCGGACTGGACGACAGGAGAGATATGGGCCTACATTAGAGAGAATAAAATTCCATACAACAAGTTGCATGATATGGGTTTTCCAAGCATTGGATGTGAACCATGCACGCGGCCCATTAAGGCAGGGGAAGATATCAGGGCTGGACGATGGTGGTGGGAGGATGGAAAGAAGGAGTGTGGCATACACGAAACAAACATTGAGTCCGGGCAACTTATGACAGGAAGGCAGGAGGCATGATTTCAATCCCGGATGGCAGGAACCTAGTGTCTATTCCAGATACTGTCCATTTGGACCAGGCGGAATTCAAGCCTGCAAACACGATGAAGGCCAGCGATGAAATCAGGACCGCAGTCAGGCTCATCTCACGCGGTGTCTACAGTCCGCTCAAGGGATTCAACACTAGCGATGAACTATCTTCCATACTGAAGGATCAAAGACTACCAGATGGGACGATCTGGGCAATGCCAGTCCTGCTGCCTGCTGATGAATCATCCTTCGCGGGGTTTTGCGAAGGAGAGGAGATCCTCATTGTAGACAGCTACGGACCAGTTGCGACAATCCGAATAAACGAGAAATATACACTGGATATGAAAGAAGCAAGCATTATGATCTTCGGAACCAGCGATCCTGGACATCCCGGTGTCGAAAGGTTTCTCAGGAACGGTTCAAAATATATGGGTGGAACCCTGACCCATTCTTTTTCGTACAGATTACCGTTCCAGGAAAGGGTAATGTACCCAAAGGAAACACGGGAATACTTTCAGTCGAATGGCTGGAAGCGTATAGTTGCCTTCCAGACAAGAAACATACCACACCTCGGACATGAATATATGCACATGAAGGCACTTGAAACTCACGACGGTTTATTCATCAACCCCGTTATAGGCAGGAAGAAGGCCGGCGATTTCAGGGATGAGGCGATAATAGCCGCCTACGATGCAATGCAGGAGCATTACTATCCTGCAGGCAGGGTGCTAATGGCCCCAATTAACTATGAAATGCAATACGCAGGCCCCCGGGAGGCATTGCATCATGCAATTATGAGGAAGAACTTCGGTGCAACGAGTTTCATAGTTGGAAGAGATCATGCTGGAGTAGGCAGTTATTACGATCCATTGGAAGCTCAGAGGAACTGCCTGTCCTTTCCTGATCTTGGGATAGAAATACTGAAATTTGAAGAGGCATCCTACTGCCAGAAATGCAAAACAATCTCTGAAGCGGGTGACTGTTCTCATCCCGATTCGGACAGAGTTAAGTTCAGTGGCACGGATGTCAGGCGAATGCTCATAACAGGCGATTTTACGGGAAGTAAAAGCGTTCGCATGGAGGTCCTTAATGCAGTCAGGGCCATCAATCCAATGTTCCAGTCCTGAAAAAGCAAGAGAGATCGATGACTTGAAGATATGGTAATCATTAGCAATGCCGCGAATGAAGTACGCTCTGCGAATCCACTCCAGCACTTAGTAGAAGGTTGAAACCGAAAGGTATTTTAGTGAATTTTTAATGCTGTATCGTTGATATATAAAATTTCAGGGAATGTAATTTATAAAGACGACACAAAAGTTGGAGACATTACTTTTCAGGGGTCCGGAATGCGTCTATATCAGATCATTTTCACTGGCCCTGTTAGTTTAACACTTGAACGGTCTGGAAGGGGGTTTAAGATCATAGACGGAGGGATGGATATGGGCAAGACCGGTCGAGGCTTGGAGGTAGAATATAACTTCCAGTTTTACAGGCCGAGGAGAGACCAATTGAGGCGCTTCATCATGAATTCTGTTAATAGCATAGAGATAGAAGCCTCAGGAAATACGGCCTTCACAATCAATCGAGTTGCAGATGGCTTCACAATCGATTGTACGGATGCCACCGCACTCGTTCCTGCATTCGTTATGTATTCACTCCTTTCTCAATATGCTTCGTCCGGAGGCACATACAATCGGTTTCAGGGTTATGCCCAGGTTCCAGGCATCTACCGTGGGGTCTCACTGGCATTGTCGTTGGGAGCACTCGTCTTCCTGTACTCTATAGACGTTGGATTTTTACCAACCTACTTGAGTTTAACATTGTTTTTCGTGCTTATAGTTTGTTCATATGTTGTAAGGTTTGCAGGGAGAAGGGCTGCACGAAGGAAGGGAGACTGATCTCGAGTCAACATTTTGTTTTCGTCGTAAACTTATAACGGTATCCCCGAAGATAACTGTTCACTTCCGTAAATGGTGTTCGTTGTTTCGAGACATTATATTTTCTCTATACACCTCGCTGACTCTTCAGGTTTGACAAATAACCATATCATTTAGAACATATAGGCGGATAATTTCTTCATGCCCATGAAAGAAAGTTCTTGTTTTCAGAAAGCGAACCGATGCAGTACGAGAGTAAAGGAAAGAGCTTGTAAACAGTCTATTTTCTGCATGGAAAATTACAACAGTTTAGAGCACGAAAGCCACTGAGCTTGCGATGTGGATGAAGTGCAATACTTAATATGGTTGCACCGTATACTTTTTTTGTTATATGGAAATAACGCAAACTAATAAAATCTACAAATCGTATGATCACATGGTATTCAGTTGTCAGTACCATGTCATCTTTTGCCCGAAATATAGAAGGAAGGTGTTGATTGATGGTGTGGACATTAGATTAAAGGAACTGCTAAATAAGAAAGAATCTGAGTATGGATATAAGGTGATGGAAATGGAAGTCATGTCAGACCACGTGCATCTTCTCATTGATGTTGAGCCAGAGAGGAACATAACAGAAATTGTAAACCTCATTAAGGGCTATACTTCTCACGTCCTTCGTGAGGAGTTCCCCTGGCTGAAGAAGAGGCTCCCTACACTCTGGACAAGATCAAAATTCATTTCATCTGTTGGCGCTGTAACACTTGAAGCCGTCACGAAGTACATAGAGGATCAGAAGAACGTATGATATTAACCTACAAGATCAAGCATGGAAGAGATTTTTCGGGGGAACTAACGAAAGCTAGGTTAATAGCAGGGTTTGCCATAAAAAACAGATCCATTTCATCCAAGGATGTCAGGCAGTTTGGCCTTAGATCGATAATATCAAACCAGATACTCCGGAAATATTCCAGAAACAGGAAAGCAAGGAATGTTCATAATGTAAAATTAACCATACCTGCTCAGGGGATACATTTTGACCATAAAGACAGGATCATAACCATACCGTCTCTGAAACTGACATTAAACTACTATTTCAGGAATGATTTTGAGAAAATAAACCAGATTGAATTCGATAATAAATTTGCATACATATCTGTGACAGTACCCGAAAGCGCCCTGACCGAACCGAAGGGATATCTCGGAGTGGACAGGAATACAACAGGCCACATTGCCGTTGTTGCAAACCCCCTGAACGGAAAGGTTCTGAAGCTCGGAAAGAGTGCAGAACACAGCCACAGGAAATACAGGAATATCAGGAAAAATCTACAGAAGAATGGAAAATACAGGAAGGTGAAGGAAACAAAGAACAAAGAAAACAGGATTGTAAAGGACATAAACCATAAAGTATCGAAGAAGATAGTGCAGGAAGCAAAGAATAATGGGATGGGAATAAAGCTCGAATATCTAAATGGAATAAGGAATGCAAAGTCGAGCAGGAATTTCAGATATTCCCTGAATAGCTGGTCATTCTATCAGCTCCAGACCATGATAGAATACAAGGCCAGGCTACTTGGAATACCTGTTGTCTATGTCGATCCGTATCACACGTCAAAGGACTGTTCAAGATGTGGACAGATAGGCAACCGTTCAGGAAAATCATTTAAGTGCCCCAAATGTGGGCACGTTGATCATGCCGATGCCAATGCTTCGTTCAACATAGCATTGCGTCCGGTATTTGAGGAAGGCATGGATCGATTGCATGCAGACAGGGATGCATGCAAGGGGAGCACTGACACCCACAGAGAGGCAACGCCATGAGCGATAGCGACCTTAGAACCTCCAATCCTTTGGGATGGAGAGTATGTCAGTCCTTTCCAAGCAAAGATTTTATAAAGAAAGAACCTTTTCTTTTTAATGCACGCTCCTGATTCGGCAAAATACTTGGAGTTTAAAGGCGGAAAGATTGCATATGATATTGCAGGACCGGTTAACGGGCATTCAATTATATTGATCCATGAAGCCATTGCTGATCGCCGGATGTGGGACAGGGAGCTACGGAACCTTGCAAAGCATTATCGCGTATTACGATTTGACCTCAGGGGCTACGGCAGCTCCTCTCCCGCAGAGAAGGAGTTTTCTTATGTGGACGATCTAAATGCGCTGATCGAACACCTGGAACTTAAGCGACCCTTGCTCGTTGGAGCAAGCATAGGTGGAAGGATTGCGCTCGACTTTGTAGTTGCCCATCCAGGAATAGTCCGGTGTCTACTTTTGATCTCACCGGGTTTCTCCGGCATGGATTACCCAATGTTTCCAGAAGGAGTTTTTGAAGTCGATGAAAAAGCTTCCAAAGCGGCCTATGATGCATATGCTAGTGGAAATTTAGATGCTGCATTCGAGCACCTTCGGGGCCTCTGGGGCGCTGCGCTTGAAGGGAAGAACCTTCAGTTATTTCGCAACATGGTATATGAGAACGCAAGCGAGGTGTTTCAGGAACGCTCTGGGCAACATGAACGTCCTGTCGGAACAAAAGCGGCAACACAGCTTGCAAAACTCAATGTGCCACTTCTCGTCCTTGTAGGCGACAAAGACAATCCAGCCATGCCGCACGTTGCAAGGTATCTTGCAGATCATGTTCCACATGCAAAAATGAAGCTCGTTCCGGGTGCGGACCATCTGCTTAATCTTACCGCGCCAAAGGCTTTTGATGAAGCAGTTGAGGAGATGATGAACGTACCGTGGGATCGATGAGCCCGCATTATTGCCATAACGATATTGTTAATGATTGCCGCAACCTGGAAACTGCCTGCAGTATTCTTAAGAAACAAACGGCCTCAATTTAGCCGACCTCATACCTATGGGCTATAGCTGATTTAACAAATTTCTAAGCAAGACAGAACGACTTTGAAATCAAGTGGAATACCGACATAAGTGCTTACGTTCTTTCATCCGTGTGTCGTAAATCCGAAGAGCAGTCGTATATGCACAGCCATGAAACAATTCATGCTTCCTCATGACATATTTTTAGATGATTGCGTTTAATCTTATTCATAATCGAAGGTAATGTGAAGCATTATGAAAAGGCAGGATGTTAGGTTCTTTAAGGTCATATTGATGAGGTTGCTTCTTTATTGCCTTGTGTTAAAGCCAATTCATTGAACCTCTTGTTTATCTCTCCGGGATATTTCCCCTAAGCGACTGGCATAATTGCGAGAATATTGCCACCGCCGCCAATGAGAGCATTCCGAAAACCAACTGCGATCCAGCAAGCAGAAGAAGGCAACAGGGACCGTACTAAAGCGGGCTGAATTGAAAATTAAAGTACGTAAAAAACACGATTTACTCAAATTTGCAGAATATAAACCAATAATATCAGTAATTAATCAGGAAGCCACTGGAGGGTTTCGATCCCCCGACCTGCTGATTACAAATCAGCTGCTCTACCAGCTGAGCTACAGTGGCATTAGTTTTACACCTAAAGCGAGTCAGTAATTGTTTTGTTAGTTTAATCTTTCCCACGGACTTATAAGTTATAACTCTATTCTTATACATGGGTGGATTGGCAAGCAAAGAGTTCAAAATAAAAGCAGAAAGATACGTGAAAAACACATTTGTTCCATCTATATTTCTTGGAATAACGATTTCTGCTGTATCTGTACTTCTATTTATTCTGAGAAATGAACTTGTCATAGTAAGCGATGGAAAATTCCTCATTTTTGCTTCATTTGGTTCGACTGCGTTCATAATGTACCTGATGCCATCCTCTCCAACTGCAAAGATTGACAAATTCGTCAAGAGCTATGCTATTGCCTCCGTCATTGGTCTCTTTGGGTTCTACGCATACCCCGTTCTGGGAACATTTTTCGACCTGGCTATAGTAGAAACACTGATCGCTCTTGCTCTAGTTTCTTTGAAGGCAATACACCCGCCTGCAGCAGCAATTGGAATAGTATTTGCGATTGGAAAGGTAGGTCCATACGGAATTGTAGTCATTATGCTGGGAATCCTTACGATTATCGGCCTTAAGATCATGCTGGACAGGGTCGTACTGGTCACAGAGGACGAACTGGCAAAGAAGCATTCCCTAAGTAATGAATAAATTGAGAGACCCAGTATTCGCATTAATCGGGCGATAAGAGTTGTTAATCAAGTAGCGTTCAAAAAGAGATTTAGAAAACCTGCGTTCATTATATTATGTTCAGAAAGCTGGCTAAGGCTGCATATACGCACATATCTCCGGAGAATCTCTCTGCTATTATTCTATCTTCTTACCATCATGCAAGATTTCATAACAAATACAGACCAATTCTCCTTTTCATGTAATCGGTCCCACAATAAACGGATCAAGGATATACATCAAACAAGGTTTCTGCTTAAACACAAGGATCTTCATGCATACTTGCCTCAAAAATGCTGAAGGGTAAAAATTAATAATTTTCAAACCATGGAACTACAATGAAAAGCATATCCGTGTCGCAAAAAATAGAAGACGAGGAATTGTCTAATATTTTTGCACAAAACATTGGCAGTGTAAGCTATTCAAGAGGAAACAGGTCAGGAAACGTCGACTCGATTTTCCTGTGCGGAACCAAGTTTTTCCTCCGTACCAACGATACAATAGGATTTGTATTGTATTCCTTCTACAATGGACAGGATCAGAAGATCGTTTTTGGAAGGATCGGAGGCGGATCTGGACTGCTTAACATACGTATGGGGGCAGGAAACAAGGTTGAAGAGTCCATTCTCTCCAGCATACAGCAGGCTGCTGAAAGGATTGGTGCCATCGTGTCGTCTGATGAACCCACCCAAATAAAGTGATCGGACTTCCTGAATTATAGGGCCCCCTTATTCTGCTTTCTGAAAGATTCTATAGCTTCCTTAATCTCCTCGACAGTTGCTCCGCTTTCCAGGGTGCTTATATCTCCAGGAACCTGGTTCAGATATATTGCCTTAAGGACGCGCCTCATTATCTTGCCACTTCTTGTCTTCGGGAGATTCTTCACAATATGTATTTCGTCCGGCACTGTTATAGGCCCAAGAGATTCCCTTATTACCTTCTTTGTCTGCGTGACGAAATCAGGGCCTGCATGGTTTCCTTCCTTCAGCACCACAAATGATACTATGGCGTCTCCCTTGACTGCGTCCGGCTTGCCAAACACCGCTGCTTCTGCAATCCCGTCTGAAGAAACGAGGGCATCCTCTATCTCGATTGTGCCCAGTCTGTGGCCCGAGACCTTCAGCACTTCATCTGCTCTGCCCAGGAGCCAGAAATATCCATCCTCGTCCTGTATGGCATAGTCACCAGAGTAATAATAGCCGGGAAACCTCGAGAAATAAGTTTCCTTGAATCTATCGGGATCATTATTTATTGTCAGCATCATTCCGGGCCACGATCCCTTTATGCAGAGGAATCCCTTTTCCCCGTTTCGTGTGTTTGATCCCTCCTCACTGAGGACGTATGGCTCAACGGATGGCATAGGGAAAGTAGCGGAACCAGGCTTCAGGTTCGGAAGGCCTAAACTCACGCTTGGAGATATGATAAATCCGCCGGTTTCTGTTTGCCAGTACGTGTCTACTATCGGGCATCTCCCTTTTCCTATTACTTTGTAGAACCATTCCCATGCAGCAGGGTTTATCGGCTCCCCGACTGTACCCAGTACCTTCAGGGAAGAAAGGTCATATGCCTCAGGATAGTGATTCCCATGCCTCATCAGGGAACGTATTGCGGTAGGAGAGGTGTAGAGCTGGTTAACTCCATAACGCTCAATGATCTGCCACATTCTTGATGGATCCGGATAGAGGAACGATCCCTCATACAGTATCGATGTCAGTCCAAGAAGCAATGGGGCAAATACGATGTAACTATGCCCGGTAACCCAGCCTATGTCCGCCGCGCACCACCACCTGTCATCTTCTCCAGGATCGAATGCCCACTTCAGTGTGTTCGCAACCCAAACCGCATACCCGCCGGTTCCGTGCACTATGCCTTTTGGCTTCCCGGTTGTTCCAGATGTATATAATATGTAAAGAGGATCGGATGAATCCATTACTTCCGGCGGAACAGGTACAAAATCATTCTTGACAATCTTATCCCACCAGAAGTCCCGGCCTTCCTTCATGTCCACATCATGCCCTGTGCGCCTGCATACAATAACGGTGTCTACATCCGGGGCCTTGTCAAGGGCCTCGTCAGCAATCTTTTTCAGGTCAACTATTTTCCCGTTCCTGAATCCACCGTCGGCAGTTATGAGCAGTTTAGAATTTGAATCCCTCATTCTCTCCGCGAGTGCATCGGATCCGAAGCCTGAGAAGACTAGTGTGAAGACAACACCTATCCTTGCAGCCGCTAGCATGGCGACAATGGTCTCAATTATCATGGGCATGTATATTGTAATACGATCTCCTTTACCGAGACCTGAATCAAGTAGGGTCCTGGCAACTGCGTTAACCCTCCTGTAAAGTCCCTGGTAAGTGACAATCTTCTCCTCACCGTTCTCGCCAATCCAGATATAGGCAGCCTTGTTTCTCCTGTTATTCTTCAGGTGCCTGTCCACGCAGTTATATGAAACGTTAAGCTTGCCATCCTTGAACCACTTGTAGAATGGTTTTTCCGAATCATCCAGCACTTTTGTCCATGAAGAGTACCAGTCAATCAGCTTTGCATGCTCACTCCAGAATGCATCTGGGTCCTTCAGGGATTTTTCCTGGATTGAGAAATACTTACCAACATTGTGGTTGAATGTGCCTGATGATATTATCGAAGTTCCATTGTCCTTTTCGTCCATTTTTCAGGATTGGATCTTACGTATATTAACATAACTATACAAGAAAACCCAGAAACATGCCAATGAGCGGAGATACAACCCAGGTTATGACGACGATTAAGAATGGGCGGACGTAGAGGGCCTTGTATTTGTAGGACAGGCCCGCCCCAAAAACGCTCGAAGTCAGTGTCTGGGTGTTCGACAAAGGGAAGGAGAAAAGTGTCGCGCCTTCCACCATGAAGGACGAAATGACAAGTGAGATAAGTGCATTGAAATACCGCATTGAATACATGTCCTCACCCACCCGCATTAGAACCCCGGCGCTGAGGAATGTCGACCCAACGAGGATTCCAGCTATCACCGCCAATATCGAGGCAGCAGAGAAACCTGCAAAACCTCCAAGAAGGCCAATAGTATTTGCCCCGAGCGTGTAAGCTGTGAACGCTGACACTGCGAGCAGAAGCATCTTGAGGGCACTTGCCATGTTCCATGTCCTGTTCGGTTGTATCTTCCTGAAATAAAGATTACCAAGATATGATAATCCTATTGCCGCTAAAGGCGATAGTATCCATATAAAGAGTAAGAGCTCAAGGTAATCCAGATTTATTCTGCTTCCGATGTGAATGGATAAACCGACTGCAGTGCCGACTAGGGCCATAGACAGGGATAACGGAGACCTTGCCAGTTGTGCGACTATGAATATGACTATTACTATAGAGAAGAGCATTGCTACGAGGAAGAAGGAATGAGGCAGGAGAGATAGTGCAACAGAACTCATGTATCTTCCCTGGATGAGGAATCCCGCCAAAAATCCCGCAGCCCCGATCAGTATACCGCCTGCCCTGCTTATGATCTTTGATCCAATAAGCGTGCCAACAGCCGCAGACAGGTTGTTACCTGAAACAAACATTGCCAGCAGGAATTCCAGCCCTATTGACAGTAAGAAATAAAAGTCCATTCAGCGGCTCACTGAGCTCGATATCGTCATGACGAGATCGGAGGCATCCTCGCAGTCGTCCAGCATGTCGTCGATCCTGTGAACTGTATTCATTATGTGGGTGAAAACCAGATAGTGCATTTTTGTTGCCTGAACATAAACCCGGTCTATCAGATCATCCTTGATGTCATCCACATCCTCTTCCAGGGACTCTATGGCCTTGCGGAAACCCCTGAGCTGTTCAAGATCACCGGCAAGCAGCATGTTATTCAGGTTCTCCAGTGCTTTCTTGTTGTATTCAAGCATGGTGGAAAACTTGACATATGCCTCTTCCTTTACGTAGCCTGATAATTCGGGGTTTGCATCGAGGAAATGTGACATCCTCTGTATTTCCCTGGAAAGATAGAGGGTCTTGTCAAGTATGTCATCGCAGGTCTCAACCAGGTTGAGCAAATGCCCCAGCAGGGTTGAATTTATTGCTCCCTGTGTAATTTCAGACTTGAACGACATCGTGAGGTCATCGCCTTTCTTTTCTATCGCCCTTATCTGTGAAACAGACCCATCCTGCTTAGATGATATCTGGGATAATTGAGAGGAAAGGATATCAGTTGCCTTCTGCCCTAATTCTGCATACACCTTAAGGTCCTGAAGAGCCTGTCTTTCGCCTAAAACCAATAGGCGCCTCAGAAATCCTTTGCTGGGCATGCCGCAGGATTGTTAATTCCTATTTATCATTTATTCAATTCTGAATGTTGCGGCACATGATAGAAACAAAAGGATTCGATCAGCACCTGCCTGGTTCGGTGCAAAATTGATATCACTCCTCCTCCTTATGGCAGGCATGAAAGTCCTGATCTCCGTGGATGCCGAAGGTTTACAGGGAATAACTTTTGGAACACAGGTACTGCCGAACCTCGATCTGTATCAGGAAGGTAGGGATGCCATGACAGACTCCATCAATGCTGTAGCCGAGGGCGCTTTCAGGGGCGGTGCCACCTCTGTAACTATAGTTGATTCACATGACGGCAACAGGAACATACCCGCTGGGAAGATAATGCGTGAAGCGAGACTTATTTCAGGTTGGCCCAAGGAACTGAGCATGGTGGAAGGGGCACGCGATTCCGACCTCCTGTTCATGGTGGGATATCACAGTCGTGCCGGATCTACCCACGGCGTGCTTGACCATACATATTCGACCAACGTGCACAGGCTATGGATCAACGGGCAGGAGATGGGAGAAATCGGCCTCAGCGCAGCAGTTGCAGGTAAGCTTGGAGTGAGATCCGCAATGGTTGCCGGGGATACAGCAGCAGTAATCGAAGCTCGTGCAATACTACCCGATTGTGAATTCGTAACCTTAAAGGACGGTTTGTCCAGATACTCGGCAAACTCCCTCTCCGGAAAAGAGGCGCTAGAGCTTCTCAAATCTTCCGCCGAAAGGGCCGTAGAGCGCCATGGAACGCAGTTCATCGTGAAGGAGCCGGTGAAGGTAAAAATAGAATTCCAGAATTCAGGAATGGCCGACAACTGCATGCTGCTTCCCGGGACCAGCAGGAAGGATGCATACACTGTGGAGACAGAAGGCCCTGACATCATTGACGCATACAGGCTGTTCAGGGTCATGGTATCCCTCTCTTCTTTCTATCATGGCGAGTACTGATAACTCCTTATAGAGGCAGGAGGAAAAGTGAAATAATGTACTATTATACTCACCAGAGAATTTGTTTAACATAATATTTTTCGTGACCGTATTTGTCGCAGTCTTCTCGGTGCTGAACCCAATAGGTGCAATCCCTATACTGATTGCACTGACAGAGAACTACACCCCTGAGGAGAGGAAGCATGTTATAAAGAAAAGCATCACAGTCGCAGGAGGCATCATAATCGCATTCATGTTTGTTGGGACATATATCTTCAGGGGCCTAGGAATCAACATCTCAGACTTCGAGGTTGCAGGCGGGATCCTGCTTTTCAAGGTTGCATTCGACATGATTCAGGGCAGGACCTCAAACACGAAACTCACGACAGCCGAACAGGAGGACACATTATCGAGAGAAGCAGTTGGTGTGGTTCCACTGGGAATGCCCCTGCTTGCAGGCCCTGGAACGATCACGACTTCGATTATATATTTCAATCTTAAGTCAAATGGCATAGATGACCAGATTCTGGTGTTTATCGCCGTTGTGTTGACAATAATAACAGCCTACATCATCCTCATGTTCTCGACTGCTCTCTTCAAGCGCTTAGGAAAAACAGGTTCGCTGGTGATCTCAAGGATCATGGGACTACTGCTGGCATCAATCGGGATCGAGTTTATTGCTAGCGGGATCTTTGGCCTGTATTTACAGTTCTGAACAGCTTGAAAATAGACCTGTATTGATCCGGATCCAGCTGCCCCGGAGCTGTGCTCCTGCCTCCGGATGCATAAACGAAGTCAGATATGAAATAAGCTGCAACTGCCCGTATGAAACCGTCTTTACCCATCGGAGAAAAGCACAGGGGACGGTCAATGCCACTGAACACTTTCTGCATTAAGAAAACATCTGTAAGAAAATCAGTCCTGGACTCGTAAGCGACTGCCACCTTTACGACATCTGATCTCATTTTCAAGAGATTCTTCAGCAGATCCTCGGACAAATCCGGATGTGTCCCATGATATGATCGGATCATGCAACCGCTTCCAGCAACGATTCCGGAAATGCGCATGTCAACATCGATTGCTGGAGCATCGTTTTCTACAGCTATGGAATAAAATATCCTTGCTTCCTCCTCATCCTCCGTCCTGTAAGTGAAGATATAGGGCAATTGCATCGAGGATAGTTGTGAAAGTAGGTTTTGCAGGTCATTTTCCGATCTTCTGGAAAGGAGGTCATACCTTATCTCAACCAGGTCCCGCTTTCCGGGATGAATCTTCATGATGAGCCTGAGCAGTGCCCTGGAATCCTTTGCCTGGTATGAGGTTATTATTGCGGGAGATCCATTGATGACCGGTACCCCACCAATATTAATCGAGATCCAGTTCTTCTTCATGCAAGATCATCCGCAGAGTGAATAATAATTTATATTCTCTTCAAACCTTACGATTGAGTGACAATGTTCAAGATGACAATGGTTTCAGCCCCTTCGAGAATCCTGGATGCTGATCTGGACAAGACAATAGCTTACTTCCTTTCAGACATCGGCTATATACCTCGCCTGAGACCAGATACTGACTTTAGCCAGATTTCCCAGTCTATTTATTTCAAGCTGTTCAAGGAATGTTTCCTTCTGAAATCTGACAGGTTCTGGACAGGTGATGAGCTCATGTCCTATCTGAAAACTAGCAGGACAACGCTTTACAGGCACCTTAACAAGCTTAAGGGAATGGATATACTGGAGGAGACGCAGGACGGAAAGACAAAGAAGTACCGTCTCAGGTCAGGCGATCTTATCCGGGCGTGGAGCTGGGTGGAAGTTAATATGAAAATGGCGATGGATAATTACAGGAAGACAGTTGAACACATCTCCAGTTTGATCCAGAAAGCCTAGAACACTAAGATCTCCGCTTTTACCATTTAGGATTGCAAAATGTTTATAGAAAGAAAAGCATCATTTGCCGTTCCAGTTTGAGTGAAATTTCAAAGATTCTGAAAGGGTTGGGAATACGCATGGACATGATTGAGATTAAGAAAGGTGGTAAGTACAGGGTATTATCTGCCAGTGGTGGAGATGATTCAATAACTACTGAAGGAGAGTTTGTTGGATACACTGTCCTGGGCGAAGAAGGCGCGATAGTTTTCAGGGTAAAGGAGAAGGATAGATCTTTCCTCAGGATGATTCCTGTAGGTGGTGTTTTCTCTATCGAGTTCGACAACGAAGATCTCCTTAAAGTAAAGGATAAACCAGACGAACACGAAAAAACCAACTACATAAACTAGGTCAGCAAATTTTTTCGTATACCGGTCCACGTGCAGTAAGAGTGCTACGGTAGAGCGCAGGTCTCTCCAGAAGTATTGGCTCTCCGAGATCACTGTTCCTTTCTGTATACATTGAAATATCAACGGGTTTCCTTGCTCGTCCAATCGTTATGTGAGGAAGGAATTTCCGGTCCTCCCGCAGGTTCAGGGAACTACAGATAGAGTCATGGTATTCATTGATCATGTCGTTCTCAACAATCAGGGCGACAATTCTTGCTTTCCTCAGGGAAGGAAGACCGGTTATCTTCGCTGGGAGTGCCTTCAAATCCCCGAATCCGCCTTGGATGATATATGCGCATATGTCACTGGCACTTGTTTCACTTATATCTCCAAGGAAGAGGAGTGTCAAGTGTACATTGTGGCTATCGGTAAACCTGACATCTCCAAGATCAAGTCCTGCCTGGATAGTTTCAACCCTTTCTGGATGGGCAACCCGCATTCCAATGAAGCATCTCATGCGCTGCGACATATATTCAATTTATATAACCAGAACCACTTTCTGTCTAATGTCTAACGTTCCTGAAAACCTGAAGTATACGAAGACGCATGAGTGGGTCTCTATAAGCGGAAACACTGCCACCATCGGCATTACCGATTACGCACAGCACCAGCTTACTGACATTGTGTTCGTCGATTTTCCCAAGGTGGGAGAAAAAAGGAAGAAACAATCCGTGCTCCTCACAGTTGAGTCTGTTAAGTCAGCCGAAGATGTCTTCTCTCCAGTGGATGGAGAGATACTGGAAACAAACAAGGCACTGGTTGATTCTCCCGAGCTGTTGAACAAGGACTCGTACACCAACTGGATGGTCAAGATGAAGGTATCCGCCCCTCCTCCTGATCTCATGACTCCAGCCCAGTACAAGAAGCACATCGGGGAGTAGATACGGATCGGCGGGACACATACTACTTCAAGGCGAAAAATGCAGGTCTGCGAAGCAGGGCTGCATACAAGCTGGAACAAATCCAGCGGGATTATGGCATTCTGCACAGGGACGACGCTGTACTGGAGATAGGATCTTCACCTGGCGGATGGTCTGAAATTGTTGTTCAGCTCACCAATGCCCCGGTTCTTGCTATCGACACAGCAAAGATGGAAGATGTCGAAGGCGTTCGTTTCATAAGAGCCGACATAACCAGGCCGGGGATAGAAGCGAAGGTAGCAGCATTCCTGAATGAAATCGGCAGGCCACGCTTTGGCGCCATCATCTCAGATGCGATGTCCAGGACAACCGGGCACCACGAACTTGATCATTCCTCCTCCTACATGATTGGCGAGAGTGTGATGCATCTGTGCCAGCCATTCCTGGCAACGAATGGAAATGTTCTGGTAAAGCAATTCCAGGGTGATATGACCCCTGGATTCAAGAGGAAATGGGAAGGTGATTTTGCCTTCTCGAAGATAGTAAAGCCAAGGGCTTCCAGGGGAACGAGTTCAGAAGTATACATCCTATTTAAGGGCTACAGGAGGCTGGTCGTCTGATATATTGTCCTTCAGGTAACCGACAAAATCCTTATAGAATTCATAGTCAAGAACTATGGCGACCCGCTTCGCCTTCTCGTCCTTAAGGTATGCAATAGCTGCCTTCTCAATCGAGGCGAGGCGTTCCTCTTCCACTTTCCCAAGGCCGGGAACTTTGTTCACAATGGTCGTCCATTCTTCCACGAATTGCTCTGCATTTGAAGACTTAAAGGAATGCCTCATTATCAGGCGCTTCCTGACGGAATGGCGAATCAGGTCGAATGCATGAACGTTCTCGGTATATACCCTTGAATATTCCTCCTCTTCCATGTCTATGCCATGAATTTCGATACCGAAATGCCTGGCATACTTGATTGGCTCCATGTATATTGGTGGCGGCACCATGACCTCACCATATTCTGATAGCACGGTGCCATAGATCAGCTCATAGTCGGAGAGCGTGATCTCGTACGGCTCCTCCATGAATTTCTCAAGCGCAGTTATCGATTCTTCCGGAATCGAGACGAGGATAAGATCGGGCCGGAAATTCTGCAATTCTTCCTGTAACTGTGTGCCCTCGCTGATGAGGCCCTTGATTCCGCCAAAAACAAGTATTTCCGATCCATTCGGTTCGCGAATCTGGTCAATCATCTATTATCCGCTTTCTTTCGTAAAATATCGACAAGGCGCTCCTTATCTCCAGCATTTGCTATTTCCTTATTGTTCAGGACAGGGACACCTGAAATGCTTGTCTTGCCTGTATTCATCCTTGTCACAACCATAGCATATTTCTCGAAAATCTGGGAAAGGCTTGCAATCGCTTTTGCCTTCCTGTAATTATCCAGTTCCTCCGAGAGGCCCATTATGATTTGATCCTCGGTCACATCAGTGGCCATCGCGTCAAACGGTGTCTTCCGGAAAGGATACATGCTGAAACCTATGGATCTCATCAACTGCAGGACCGCGCTGTAAAAATCGTTGACAATGGGATCCCGGTTCTCTCCCACCAATGAATCCTCGAGATGTTTTGCCAGGTTTATCCGCATCTTAAGATCAGCGGCAAAAACGCGCTGGAGCCTGTTGAAAACTTCAAGAGTTGCTGCGGAACCAGACTCATAAAGAGAAATGCTTCTCCGCGAAACGCCGATAAGGTTTGATACAGCGCCAATGGAGAAGCGGTGCTCTTCCCTGATTTTTCTGAGTGAATCGCCGTTTATTGATACATAGTACCCGCCATGTGCCGAAAATATGTACGGGCTCTCTCCGTCAAGGTAGGCAATATAAGTCTCGTAAGTCATTATTGGTACTTCGTGCCTGAAGTATATAATCCCGTCCTCAAGGCTGCCGTTGCTCGCCCTGCTTCCTATGATTATTGCAACGCAGCCAAGGATTTTTGAAACGTTCATCAGGTCTCTCGCGCCTTCCTCGCGCATGGTTTCGATATTGTACAGGATCTTGATCAGGAATTTATCATCCTCTCTTCTGGCAGCAATGTCAAAGGTGGAAATTCCATCCAGATCGGGCTCCGCGAATACAAAACCCCTGTTTCGCAACTGAATCGCTAATTCCTTCAAAAGGAACTTCCTGAAATCTTCCACGCAGATATGTATTAATCTCCGTATATAAACATTGTCAGAATTTTAGCGGTTCAGCAGATTCCTGCAGGAGCAGGGTAGAAACCTTGTTAGGGCAAACTACAACTTCGCATGTCTTGCACAGATAATTAGGGGAATCAATGTCAGGTTTTGATACATGAATCCTGAGGATGCCCTTGATAGCAGCAATTTCCTTTATCTCATGATCCTGCAGGGGGGTTCTTAGAACTACCCTGATGAAGCTCTTCTTCTTCCCGTCTGTCCTCGAGACCATCTCCGTAATGTAAAGTGACTTGCTTGAAATGAACTGATTGAATTCCACAAAGACCCTCTGAAAAAGACCCGTTGATACCTGGATCTCGATGACTTCATTGCCAATCAATGGTGCAACCTGCGTGCAATCAACATCAGACGCGACATGTGCCATCACGGTTGCAATTGCGTGGTTTGACTCAATCTGCCTTAAAGTCTCATAGACAGTTCGCCTGTTGACATTGAACGCCTTGGCAACCTCGGAAGTCGGTATCTCTATCTGCCCGATCCAGAACCTCCCGGAGCGTATGGATATACCCATATTGAACAGCCCCTCGGCAATTCTTCTCCTGGTTGGACTATCAATGAAAAAATTTTCGATCAGGATGAGCATCTTTTAACTTCGCTGAGATCATTGGATTTTCATATAAATACATGATTAGTGCATTAATTCTAATTGACCGGTTTGCCCGCACTCTTTACAAATAGAGATACAAACGGTACTATCCAGAAAGGTAGCGAAAATATAACTATCTGTTAAAAATGATCGACGGGGAAGATTGGAGAATAATTTTGAGCTGAGGGATTACCAGGGTGAAATAATCTCTTTTATCACGGAATCCCTGAAGGGTAACATTGGTGTTGCTATAGAGTCACCAACTGGATCTGGAAAGACGCTTATGGGCCTTCGCGGTGCTCTGAAATATGCAACAGAGAATGGAAAGAAAATCCTGTACCTGACGAGGACAAACTCGCAGCAGGAACAGGTTATCAGGGAACTGAGGCGTATCTCGACAGACCTGAAGATACATGCAATGCCAATGCAGGGCAGGCACAATCTCTGCCTGCTTTACCGCGAGGTGGAAGGTCACCAGGATTTCAGTTCTGAATCACTTTCAAGATTCTGCAGGCTGAGAAAGAAGAAAGTGCTCGAGGGCGACGCAGAAGCATGCAGGTACTTCAACTACGATGTCTGGTCTGAAGAGACAAAGAACTACATATTCTCCACAATTCCATTTGCTGAGGAATTCCTGGATTATGGCTCGGACAAAGTTATCTGTCCTTATGAGTCACTCAAGAGGGCACTCCCGGAAGCCGATGTAGTACTTGCTCCATATGCAAGTTTCCTGAACCCTTCCATTGGTGAAAGATTCCTGCAGCACTGGGGAGTTTCCCGCGAAGATCTAGTGATAATACTGGACGAGGCGCATAACCTGCCGGACCTTGCAAGGGACATGTCATCATTCGACATTTCGATAAGGCAGATCAACTTTGCGGAGAACGAAGCCCGTGACCAGGGCGACTTCCTGCTTTACCAGAAATACAAGTCCTCTGACGTGCTTGAGATGATGCGATCTGCCATTATTTCCATGGTGAACGAGAAGATTGGGGAAAGTGAGGAGGTAAGGATAAGCTTTCACGACCTTATTGAGACAATCATGATACAGAACAGGATATCCTCGCAGCTTTTTCATGACCTGGCAAGCTATATGGAACTTTTCGGCGAATCCATAGCAGAGAAAAGGGAGCGGGAAGGCAAGGTTCCGCGTTCCAGCGTTATGAGTGTTGCAATTTCAATATTGAAATGGGAAACAATCACCGAGAACACATATGTTGCAATTCTTTCCAGAAACGGCGAGGGCTCTATTTCGGCTTTCTGCCTTGACCCCTCACAGCTCCTTTCGCCTCTGCGGCAATCAAAGACGGTCCACATGTCCGGAACGCTTTCCCCTATAAGCGTCTACCTGGATCTTATAGGATTCAGCGGAATTCCAAGCAAGAGCATAAGAGATATATTCCCGCCTGAGCGCAGGAAAGTCATGTATTACAACGGCGTAACGACAAAGTTTGACGCATTCAACGACGAGGAGGCAGTCAAGATGCATGACCTTATCGATTCAATAATAACAAGGACTCAAAGAGGGACAATAGTATTCTTCCCTTCGTATAGTGCGATGAAGAAGGTACATGGTCCAGGTTTTTCCTTCCCCGTCCTGATGGAGGAGCGCGAACTTTCACAGGCCGAAGTTTTTGCCCTGGTGGCTAGGTTTCGTAAGATGCGGAAGCCCCTGTTAGCGGTCTCCGGTGGAAGGTTGTCTGAAGGCCTCAATTTCCCGGGAAATCAACTTGAGGTTGTCATTATAGCAGGAATACCTTATCCGCGCCCCGATGCCAAGAACAAGGCACTTCACGACTACTATGAAGCAAGAAACGGGAAAGGTTGGGAATACTCCGTCAAGTACCCTACATCCGTGAAGATTCGCCAGGAAATTGGTCGCCTGATCCGGAGCTCATCCGACATCGGCATAGCCATAATTCTGGATAAGCGGGCATCATATTTCAGGAAAGAGCTGGCTGGGATGACTCTCACCGAAGACCCGGCTTTAGACTGCGTAAAATTCTTCGACTGCTTCCTGAATGAAGATCTTGCAGAATAAGCGTTGTTAAAAAGTTATATCTATTTTTCTTATACGGGGTAAGTGGAATCCCACCTAAGAGATGCGTTTACTTCATTGAAGGGAAAGATAAACGCAGCCTATGTGGGGAAGTGGGTTTTCATAGGAAGCCTTGTAGGAATAATCGCGGGTGTCGGGGCGATCGTCCTATACAACCTGATCAATGTTTTTGGCTTCCTGATACTTACTGATATTACCGGGATAACTCTGCCAAGGACATATGGCCTGACATCGTATGTACTTAGCCTGACCATGTTCCAGAGACTGCTGATTCCCGTATCAACAGTGCTGGGAGGACTGTTATCAGGTTTCATTGTGTACAGGTTTGCGCCAGAGGCAGAAGGCCACGGCACAGATGCCGCGATCGACGCCTTCCACAACAAGGAAGGTAGAATCAGGAGGCGCGTACCTGTAGTCAAGACTGTTGCATCCGCCATAACAATTGGTTCCGGAGGAAGTGCAGGCAGGGAAGGTCCAACTGCGCAGATTGCTGCGGGATTCGGTTCATTTGTCGCAGATGCATTTGGAATGGATGATCATGATCGTAGAATCGCAATGGCCGCAGGGATTGGTGCCGGAATTGGAAGTATATTCCTTGCACCGCTGGGCGGTGCCATTCTCTCGACCGAGGTCCTTTACCGCAAAGATTTTGAAGTTGAAGCTTTGATACCATCGATAATAGCATCTTTTGTTGGTTACCTCATCTTTGGATTCACGCTCGGTTACAGGAACAGCCTTTTCCTCATCCCGGTCGGAGGCATAACTGGATTCCACTCACCTGAATCACTACCTCTATACCTTCTACTTGGTTTGGTTGCAGGCCTGGTAGGGAGATTCTATGTAATCTTCTTTTATGGCATCCAGCGCCTTTTTGCTAGCATGAAGAGAATATCCAAGTACCTCAGGCCGGCAATAGGCGGCCTTATTGTTGGCATCATCGCAATCTTTTTACCGGAAGTACTTGGCCTGGGTTATGGATGGGTCCAGCTCATCTTTTACGGGGAACTTGCCTTTCCGTTCTGGATGTTCTTTGTCCTTGTGATAGCCAAGATCGTAGCAACATCCTTTACTATAAGTTCCGGCGGGTCTGGAGGTGTATTTGCACCTGGGATGGTTATCGGGGCCTTCCTGGGCGCAGGCATTTATCTATTGTTCAGCCCTTACTTCCCAACAGTTAATGTTATCGATCTGACGATAGTTGGCATGATCTCATTTTTTGGTAGCGTTTCAAGGGCCCCTATTTCTATTATCATAATGGGAACGGAAATGACGGGCGGTTACCTTCTTTTCTTTCCCCTTATGCTCACCACACTTGTTGCGTACTTTGTATGCGGTGACAAGTATTCCATATACAGCAAGCAGGTTGATAACCGGGCCGCTTCTCCTGCACATGCACAGGAATACGAGAAGCCGGTCCTCGATGCTGTCAATGTTCTATCTGCTGTGAACACCGACTATCCCTTTGTATCCCCGGAAACTAATTTACTGGAAGCTGTGTCCAAGATCAGGGAGACAAAGACAAAAACTGTAGTTGTCCAGAAGGATGGGCGCCTCATAGGTCTCCTCTCAATAGATGACATAGATATGAACAAGGATCTCTCAAAAATTAAGACCTGGGAGGTACTGAACCCTAACCCACCCAGGGTCACTACTGCTGCAAATGTCCACCAGGTCTTCGACCTGTTAAGTAAGAGCCCTATTGGCAAGGTAGTTGTAACAGATCCCGAAGGAAAAGTAGTAGGTACATGTGGATTATTCGAAATCGCCGATGCTTACAATAGGGAAATTAGGAAAATAAAGCATGGGAAACAACTGGAAACCAATCCTGATCAACCGAAGTGACCCTCAATCACTTTTGCTGGAATCATCTTGCAAACCGGAACCCTCTTTCAGCTCCTTCCTGAATTTTTCAAGGTCCCTCGCTCTCACTTCAAGGATGAACGGTCCAACGTAGTTGCAGTCATCGCACTTGTATACTGCACCGATAAGTCCTCCTGCAATCCAGTTAACATAAACCGATCCGCATTTTGGGCAAATCTTGATCTGCTGTCCACCATCCATTTCTATAGTAACGCAGAACCGGGAATAAACATCACTATCCCTGTTGAAAATTTCTCAGTCGGTTCCACACGGAAGGATCAGGGAAGCAGAAAGGTTAATAACAAATGCAAACAGAAGCAGTATTACCAGCCATTTGCTCATTTTTAAATTGAAGAGAAAAATATATTCTGGCAGTCAGATTCGTCAATTTGAAACCATTTGCACCGAAGGAACCGTGTGATTTTGATTAACCCGCAAAGTGATCAAATCTCACTGGATCCTTTATGCAATCGGTAGGTGATACAAATGAGTGAACTTGTCTCTGATCAGGGAAAATGGGCCCAGAAGATAGAGCAGAAAGAATTCAATGGAGGAATAGAAGAAATCCTCATTGAGAGGGTTCTTGACCGTGTTGAGATCTTCATCGACGATCCGTAAGCATGCGATTTTACCCTTTTGTGGTTCGAGAGATGGGCATGTTAAAAGTCAATTCTATTGTGAATGGAAATCCTATTGTTATGTCGGCATTGTTGATATCAAGATTCATTGCTATCTTGTGAATAAGATCCTTGATATCTGAAAAGTACCTGAAAAATGGGGCGGCAATAAATGGTCTGTCCCTGGCTACCGTAGTAGTAAAAGAGAACAGAGTTATTAATCGCTCATGTGCATCCTCTGCGGCATTTTCAATAAGTCCATCAATCTCTTTGAGTTCCTGCTTGAAGTAGTTTCTCCAGCTTTCTACATGAAGTCCGGCAAGTTTGCGTAACTCCAGTTCACCGGAAACCTTCCACTTTTCCAGGACTTCATTAATTGGCCCCGAATCTTCCATCGTAGATCGGAAGTTATTTTGATTGATAAATGTATTGTGGGTTGAGCTGAAGCTCCCGCGTAACTCACTGTCAATCTAATCCTTTTTCCCACTTCAACCGGCGAGCATGTTTAGTTCCTCTGAACATTCACTAATATATACCAGACAAGTATCTGTATTATTATGCCAGCTGGTCCACCGGAGCCTTCAGAGTTCGACCCTGAACTTAACAAATACTTCGGAGTCACTGCAGGCAGTCAAATTAGCAAGACTAGCGAACCTGTTGGACCGGAAGCAGTTGTTGCAGAAATTCGCTCTCTTATGGCGCGTGAGGATCGTGGATACTACCTTGTGAAATCGTATCTTCTTGGTGAAATGAAGTCAACACTTTTTGAGGCCTGCAAGTTGCTGGCTTCCGATGGAAAGAGACCCGAGCTTGATACAAGTCTTGAGAGTACATTGCGAAGGAATGAAGGAACCGCCCCCACAATTCGTGTAATCACAGAGGATCATATCGACTTCTCCCGTAGGGCAAACAGGGAGACGGTCAGCAAAATAATCACTGGTAACGCAGGTCTTCATTTGCATGGAGTGTATCTTGTGATAGGTCTTTCAGAGTCGACTTACAGGACACTGGCAAATTCGTTACTGAATAGATCAGGCGCAGGGCGGGATAGATCCGGGATAGGCAGTTCAATGAACGGATATCTTGGTTCCAGGAAGTATTATGAAGCAGGAATAGTGATTGCACTTATTTTCGTTCTTGTGTATTCTATCTATGCATACCAATTCTTTTTAACAGGCTTCGTTGCACTGGGTATAGCGTTCATTGTACTGTGGTTTATTTTGCCACTTCTGTTCTTCTTGGCTGTGAGATTTATCACGCCTAGAGTAAGACCTTATCTGATTCCCGTTGTCTCTGCATGCTTTGCTACCATACTTTCAGGCGGAATACAAGTTTTCACTCCTATTATTTATCCGGGACTAGGATATGGACCAGCTGGTGGGTATTTTTCTTATGGGTACCCGTTCTTTTACAACTACTATGAGCATCTTGCTGTTCCGGGAATAGGAACCAGCTCGTCAATCACAGTCGGATTCAGCTGGCCTGGACTACTGCTTGATCTTGTCGTGTGGTACTGTATTTCTATTATTGTTTATGTGTTTTCGGAACTCATATTTGAGAAATATGGTACCGAGATCGCATCAGTGTTCTCAAAATTTTACCGAAGCGAAAGGAAGCCTTGAATCATTTTAATGGCTCTTATGGAACCCCAAATCTATTAAAACAACAGGCTGACGCAGTTCTGTTTTTCATTGGGGTGAAAATTCACATTCTGTAATGATTTTTTGGATGGCTGAGCGGGACTGAGTTAAGCTTCAATCGTTTGAGGGAACAAAGAGGCAAATATATAGAATAGTTTGCACTTTAACAACATGGCTTCACCAAGAAAGGTCACCGGTCTCGTGGCCGCAATTATCGTGGTTGTTATATCAGCCTTGGTTTTCTACCTTTCTTATATCGATATTGTAAACAAGCAGGAAGCCTTTGTCGTTATTGGCCTATTCTCGGTACTGTTTGCATTGATATCATATCTGATGCATGCCTTCATATCGCCGGTAAGAATAGTAACAGCTTTTGTTTGGGCATATTACGCAATTGGCGTTGCAAGCATGGTGTATGCAACTACGATTGTGAAGTTCAGTGTGCTTTACCTTATCCTTGTGCTGCTTTTTGTCCTCGTCTCGATAGCTTTCATTTATTGGAGGTTATCCACAATGTCCTCAGATCCATCCGCATAACAACGACTGGGTCATTTATGGAAAATAACCACAACCTCAGGAACCGGATCTGTAATTCTCACCTATATTGTGAGCTACAAAATTCTATACTTGTCTATTCTTACGCCGAACATAAAACGGATGACACACTAAGCTGGATATGAACAGATTGACATATAAAGGAACATTTTCTGGTGCACATTGCATTAAAGATCCTTTCCGTTTCTGATACCATTAACATAATTTATTTCATAAATATCATTAGCGCAGTAATCGTTGGAACATTTGCTGGTACTTTTCTGTAGATGATCATAAATAATAACTGCCTGACCAAATTAGCTAATCTATTGTCATGCCCTTGTTATGGTTTTTATACCAACCTTAAAATTATGGCATAACGATCGATTCCGACTTTTAAAACGAAACAAAGTGCTTTCTGATAATGTGATCCTTAAAATTCACATAGTTTCCAATACACCCTTGTTTACGGGAGCACACATAACCAGAATTACATCTTCCATATTCATTGATGACTTAAGTGCTTGAAACAGTTGGAGGTACTCATCAGTTTCAGATGTTGGCAATAGCATGGTTATCTCAATATTGCCATCCTTGAAAGTACCGAATAAACCCATAAGCGGGATCCTTGCCTGGTGAGCCATCTCAGCGAGCTTCAGGTTAAACGGCTCTGATATAATTGACTCATAAATCTTGTCCTCTTTTGAAATTGAGGTCAAAGAAGGAATCTCTTTATCTGTATATATGATGACTTTCGTACCGGCAGCGTCTATTCTCCTTATTTCACCTTCAGCAAGAAATTCAATACTGCCAATGCCCTCAGGAAGATTCGTGAAACCGGTGATCGGCATCATGATCCTGATGACAGACAGAGGTGTATTCCTGTTTGCGTTGTCAATTAAAGATAAGATACCTGGTGACATGCCCAAATATATTAGCCTAAACCTGCCATTTTCTAATATTTTACCGAGAGCGACATTGACCTGCCTCATCACGGAGTTATGAAAACGGAATGAAAAATAAAGTTCTCCCCTAAGTACGAAAGTCTGGGCAATTATCATTGAGCGAATATCAAGAAGCGCGTACAAAACGTTGTATGCATGAGTATCCTGAACGACAAAAGCCTGCGTATAGTATTCATTTTTTTCAACGCCTTTTGGCATTGATTTGATTATAGAGGCGTCTTTTTGGGAGATAGAATGCTTCGGAAGATATATCTGTAAAACCTTTTTCTCTGATTCTTCGAAAAGCCTTGCTGGAAACTCATCCTTCAGGCTTTCCGCTATCTTGAACCACTGCGCTCTTGGCCTGATAGCCAGGGTAATCATGAAATCAAGCCTGACATCAACGTCTGAAATTTTAATCAAGATTTATCTCCTCGTCATTAATTCTTAATTAATAAATAATGCAATCTGATATATATAAACTGCCAAAAGCAGGTATCAACTTCTCTTATCCTTTGTTTTTCACATTAGATCATCTTAAATCATCTCAGATTTCAATTCAGACTGTATAGATCCTGAATGTTCATGTTACAAAGTGTCTCGAATACGGAGAATAAACAGAAAAGCCATTGATGTGCTCAGGAATGGTTCTGATTCATATCGTGGAATAAAATAGTCACAGGTGAAATCCAAAAGCCTGTGGGCATCGGCCGGTTAGAGACGCAGATTCTAAGCAATTATCCTCATCTTGAAAGCGGTTCCCTTAAGGAAATAGTAGACCTTTTATAGAAGCGCCGCGGGAGAGATTCGAACTCCCGATCCACAAGGGAACCAGATCTCAAGTCTGGCGCCGTACCACTGGGCCACCGCGGCTTCTCTGCACAGAGCAATGCAGTATCACTTCCGCAAAGTCATGAAGCTTAATTTATCTTTGCTGTATACTGTTGGGCCAACTATTGCTCATTGAGCTTCTCGAATAGAACGTCATCGACAAAGCCATGCCCGCGAACAAAGGAATGCTTTCGATATCTTCCACATTCTCTGAAGCCGTTCTTGATCAATGCTTTCTTGGATGCTGTGTTAGGCTCAAACACCGCAGAGGTTAGTTTCCTCAGGTTAAGCGTCCCAAAACAGAAGTCTGAGGCCAGTGAAATTGCCTCTGAAGCGTATCCCTTTCCCCAGGAGTCCTTCTCCAGGAAATAGCCAAGCACGCCGGATCCATTGGAGAAATTTATCTCCCGGACTCCGATGACACCAACGATCTTCTGGCTGTTGTTCTCCATGATTGCGAAGTGCCTGCTATCGACTTCTCTCTTCCCAAGGTTTCTGATCCAATCCAATTCCTCATATTCATAAAACATCCTTCCAGGATTAGAAAGGTACCTGTGCACTTCAGGATCGTTTATAACCTTGAAGAGAAAGGTGGCATCTGATTCCAGGATGATACCAAGCGAAACTCGCCTGCCCAACACAATAAGAGGTCTTCCATTTTCCATGCAGCACCCCAGGGGCTACGGAAAAGAATTTATCTCCTCAGCCTTCCGTTAGATCGGATAGATGGCCTGCTCTTGCTGCTTCCTTTCCTTCCAGTGCGCAAACCCCTGCCTTTGAAACCTGCAGATGTAAGACCCCTGTAAACCCTACCTTTGTTCTGCTGCTCAGATAACCAGGAGGTTTGCTTTTTCCCATAAATTTCAGGAGCAGACTTATCCACCATTATGATCTCGTAGTATTTGTACAGACCATCTTCGCCAACGTAGTAGGAGTTAAGGACTTCCATGTTAGGATATTTATCTGCAGCTCTCTCTTCAGACATCCACTGTATGCTTTTTTTTACAGTGAGTTTGCTGTAGGCCATTCTTCTTGGTCTCCTACCGCCCATTATCTTTGGCCTGTTTCTTCCTCCTCTCCTTACTCTTGATCTAACAACAATATAGCCTTGCTTGGCTTTGTATCCAAGGGACCTGGCTCTGTCCAGCCTGGTCGGGTATTCTACCCTGCATATTGATGGACCATGTCTCCACGAAATCATCCTCTCCTTCTGGAGTGGGTATATTTCAGATTCCTTGAGTGATTTCCATCCATTCCTCATAAGTGAATATGTTGTCAATGTTGGCATTAATTATCTTCCTTCAGACGCACTTCGTAACTGTAGCTCGGCAATTCAAGAAGATATAAATATCTTGGCAACCGGAAAAGCAAGAGCAAGGAAGACGCTCTACAGGGTGAATGGATATCTTTAATTTTGCTTTATATCTATGTGTTCCTGCAGCTTTTCCAGAATGTCATGAATTCGGGCAGAAGCGAATTTCTTGATTATACCGTTCTGAATCAACACTCCATTTGCCAAGCCCACCAGCAGTATAGCACGCAGCCCGCTATCAGAAGAATTGATGTCCTGCATAAACGATTTGATATAGCTATCGACATTTGATCTGCCCAGGCTTTCCATCATTTTGCTTATGGCCTTCCTCATACCTGGAAGTTGAGCCTCAGAGACTATGAGGTGCAGGTAAGTGTCCGGGCTGAAGTCCGAAATGTCTTCTATATTGTTCATCCACCTTGAAATATCAAGCTTCCAAAGTGTTTCGCACAATGTTTTTGAGACTATTCTCCTGCTGGAGAACCTCAGCTTTCTCAGATCGTATGTAACAGTCTTCCCGTCACTGGACACTTTCCTGTTGTCGATTAGTTCCAGTGTGGTCGCAACGACTTCTGAAAGTGTCATTCAAATCAGAATTATAATTGTAAGATAATTATTAACATTTGCGTGTTTTTACTCACAGGGAAGTTAATTTTTCCATGATAACGAGGCAAACAGGCATCTTTACAGCAAAAATATCTCCAATAGCCGCCAGTCTGAGCCATATATAACCAGGCCCAGAAGTATTTATCGACATTTATCATTCATGGGCTTCTACCTGTTGGCCCAATAGATCTCCACAATGATGGAGTGGATCACGCTTCTTAGATCTATATGATAATCCAAATCAAAACGATGGCGGCAATCTGATATCTGAGGCCTTAAGAAAATCTCCCAGCGAACTAATTGCATCAGACATTGATTTCTTTGCACCAGGCCCTGAAAGATATTTCCTTTCGTCGTGTATTGCATTTATCGTGAGTACGCGTGCAGTCCTGTCAAACCTCGGGTCTATCCTGCCGATAATTCTGTCGCCTTTCAAGAATGGCATAGTGAAAAAGCCGTATCTTCTCCGCGACTTCGGGACATACATTTCCAGCCTGCTGTCAAAACCGAAGATCTCCTGCGTTCTCATCCTGTCTATAATCAGGTTGTCAAATGGAGAAAGTAGAACAGCTCTCGGCTTCCAAACCCTGTCAAGCCTGTCGAGGATGGAAACATCCTCCGTCGATATGTACCACTTCTTCTTTCGTGATTTTTCAAGGTCGGTAACTTCAACCGGAACAATCATGTCATGTTCCTGTAGCTCATGAGCAGTTGAAGATGCGTCCCTGATCCTAAGCGGCACGTAATGCCTAGATACCTGCTCTATCGATGCAATGCCTAAAGAATGCAGGGATTTCATGAACACAAGCTTTTCAGCATCAGCTATATCCGGAGGATCCGGCACCCGAAGACCATCGAAAAAGCGGTCAGGTATGTCCCAGAGCTTCTGGTTTGCCTTCGTTCTGTCGCAAATAACAAGTTCTCCGCTGCGATGCATACGATCCAGGAGCAGGTTGACTTGCCTTTCATGACCCCATCCCGAAAGCCAGCTTTTAGTTTCCAGCTCAGAAAGCTGGCTGGAAAGTGTCGGGCCCTTGGACTTGATCTGATCCTTCATTTCCATGAAAAGTGTCCTGATCTCCGGGTGTTTCTTCATGTATTGTAACTTGAGGTCAAGCATTTTCATCCGGAGCAGGGGCAGATCCTCAACCAGGCAAATTGACGCGGCATAAGCATATGACTCAACTAACCTCCGTTCCCTATAGATCAGGTCAAGCAGGCTCCTCCTGTCAAAATTGCCAATCCTGCTCCACAACGCAAGGAATTGAGATCTGTCAACTGTGCTTGTGGGATCAAGCTGTAAATAATTGATATCTGTAAACACATTTAGGATCCGGGTACTATCATCCGGCGAGTGTGCCGGGCGTCCCGAAAGATGCTGCCTCATTATTGCAAACCTTGCAACTTCTTTTCTGGTGATCTGTAATGCGTCATGATGCATATCATACCTGCTTAGGACAATCAGGTTAAAAATATTCTCAGGGCTGAACATTGCGATGCCCAGAAATCATGATTTAGATCATCCTTGAACCGGAATTTGGCATAAGAATAGATTAATAGTTTGATTTATGTATCTGGCCTGACTGATCCTGCAATGAGAAAAGACGGCTTTTTTTTCCGCGGCGGAGAGCTTCAAATACGAAGGCTGTTTCTTTTGCTTTTCATCTTAGAGGTAGCCATATTTATCGTCGTCTCGTCGCTTCCAATCAAGGATGCAGCTCTTTACAACGAGTTCAAGCAGCAGCAGTCATCAATTACCGCACTACCACTGATACCAATGATTTTTTCAATATTCCCGCACAACCTGGAAGTTGCCAGCCTGGAGGTCATTCCCGTATTTGGACAATTTTTTTATATACTTTCAGCGGTCTCAACATCCCTTGTACTCGCGGTTGAAGGCACATATAACGGCACCCTCGGTATCGTCTACTTCCTCGGCCTGGCATTGTTACCTGACACTTGGATTGAGCTCCCTTCATATGCAGTTACTTCGAGCGTCAGCATCTATTTTCTTTATATTATCATACGAAGGAGATCGCAACTGAGGCAACGTTCCATGAAAATACTGCTCAATTACCTGTTTGCCGCTGTTGAGTTATTGGTAGCAGCTACTTTTGAATCGGCAGCAATCATCATGGAGTCTACATATTCAAGCCCTTACGATCTTTATGGACCGCTTCTTCTCTGGATTCCGGCAGTAGTAGCTATAGTGTTTCTCATAATTCTCTACAGGAGGATCAATAGTGATGAGTATCCGACCCGCAAAAAGATTGAGCAGGATAACGACTTCAGCATCCAGTGAGCTTTCGCTAAACTCTAATTTTTCTAAACTTCAGGAAGAAAGCCAAATCATATGATATCTTTGTCAGCGCTGCAGCCATAAAAACACCGGATGGAAAGAACTCGAACAGTGCCCCCGCAATGCCAGGTCCCGGAACTTGCCCAACGTTCCTTATCGCAAGGAAAGATGAGTTCCCTGCGATTCTTGAATCTTCAGGTATAATAGTATTGACGAAACTGTCCCGGGCAGGTACATCCATCTGGCTTGTTGTTTGCCGGATGAAAAGCAGTATCTCACTCCAGGTAAGGAAGTGCAGGACAGGCACCAGAAAGAGGAAAATGTTGCTTGTAATGTGTGTGTAAACCATGGTCCTGACGAGCCCTATCGAGGTCGAGATGTATCCGGAAATTATGATCGAGATCGCAGTGATAACATTGACTCCAATGAATATCAACCCAGCCTGTGAAAGAGTTATGTGATACTCAACCTCAAACCACAGGGAGATTATGGATGTGTTGACAAGGCCGCCCCCTAGCGAATCTACAAGGAAAAGCGACCCGAGCAAGCGTATCCTGCTTTTCACTTCAGGCTCCAGTTTCGCTGCGGGGTGTGAGACCAGTTGTTCAGGGAAAGATACCAAGAGGTATAAAAATACCTGGAATGCTGATGCCAGAAGAACTATGAGGAATATATTTTGATACCCATCGTGAACAAGGAAGAGGAATGCGGAAGCAGCTGTTCCTGCTGCATATGAGAGGAAATTATAGAGGGTGAAGGCAAGGTTCTTTTCCCTCTGGCTTCGTGTGGCGTGTCCAATCGTGTACTGCTCAAGGGACTGATTTGTCGCTATATCCTTCCCAGAGAATGATATTGCACCTATGATGATTGCGGCCAGTAATCCAGGCAGGGTAGGATCGAAGAACAAGATAGCAGTTGCGACAAGAAGGAGTGATCCTAGTAGGAGCAGTTTTGCCTTAATCCTTATTTTGAGCAGCGTGTACAGATAGATGAAGAAAGTTGACGTCGCCATTGCGAACAGAAGAATCAGGGAAGTGAAGAGTGGATCGATGCCAAGCTCTGAAAGGAAGAATGGAACTGAAATTGAAAGCGTAATGAATATGAAAGATCTGATGGACTTGGTTGCGGAGAGAAGCAGATCTGTTTTATTCATACGGGTGGATATCATCAAGCTATGTAAACAATTTTTCAACTGCTCACTGCATAAATATGGCGATTAGATATCCAACGGATTGTTATGGAAATAGTAGTAGTCGGTGGTGGTGCTGCTGGCATGAGTGCAGCATCGAAAACTAAGCGGGTGAAACCATCCATCAATGTTACTGTACTTGAGAAAGGCAAATACGTGTCTTATGCAGAGTGTGGAATTCCTTACCTTCTTGAGGGAATCGTGAAAACGCCCCAAGAACTCCTGCACTATCCGGTCGAGGAATTTACAAAAAAAAGGGGAATAAACGTAAGGACCGGAACAGGCGTTGTCGAAATCAGGAGGAAAGAACACAGCCTTGTTCTCTCCGACGGCTCGATCATGCAGTACGATAAGCTGATACTTGCCCTCGGGGCAGTTCCGAAGATTCCGGAACAATTCGCATCTCTGGGAATCCCTGGAATAAGATCACTGGAATCAGGCGAGCAGGTAAGGTCTATGCTTGATGGTTCCAGGAAAGTGGCAATCGTAGGAGACGGGGTTCTAGGACTCGAAATTGCAGCTTCCCTGAAGCAATCCGGAAAAAGCGTGACACTTGTGTCACGACACAGCGAGATTCTTCGGCTCTTGGATTCAAAGGTTGGGGAAGAATTCAGGCATGACTTCATGTCCCATGTCGATGTGCTCCTGAATGCAGGCGATCTAAGCATACAGAAGAAGGGTGAAGGCTACATGCTCAGGAGCCGTGGATATGAGGTGCCTGCAGATATGGTCATCTCAGCTACTGGAGTGCAGCCTAATACCGGCCTGGCAGAAAAGTCAGGCATTGCCTTGCATGAAACCGGGGCGATCCTTGTTAACAAATCAATGCTATCCAGTGATCCTGATATTTATGCAGTTGGCGACTGCTCAACTACTACTAACGTTATAACAGGAAAGCCGGACTGGCATCCGCTTGCTCAGGTTTCAAACAAGATGGGCAGGGTTGCAGGGTCAAACGCAGCCGGGTATGAGGCGATATTCCCAGGCTCCCTGGGCACAGTCCTCGTCAAGATTTTCGACTACGAAATAGGATATACTGGCTTGAATGAATCAAGCGCCAGGAAGTTAGGAATTCCGGCCAGGACCGTGTTTGTAAAGGCAATGAGCAGGGCGGGCTACTATCCGGGCAAACAACCAGTGTACCTGAACCTTGTGATCGATACCGATAGTGGTAAAGTGATAGGCGCACAGGCTGTTTCGAAAGATGGTGGCGCATGGAGGATCAACACCATCGCCGCCGCCATTCAAGCTGGAATGAAGGCAGAGGATCTATACTTCGCTGATCTGGGGTACAGCCCACCATTTGGTCCCGTATGGGACCCCATAATTATAGCTGCAGATATTGCAATGAAGTAAAACTATACTAAAAACAGTGGTTCATGCGACACTCTGCGCTGATTCTTCAACTTTTATTAACTGCGCGTTTTATTCTCGACTCAGTGCGTTTGTAGACATGCAAAGATAAAAGTGGGATTTATGCCGTACAACAATGTTGGCAATCGATATATGCAGGCTAAGATAGGTTTATTTGCGGGATCAGAGCTCAATGGACAGGTTTCTTAGCTCTTCAGGAGACGGTTTTCCATTCTCATCAATGCCAATTTCCTGCAGGTACTCATCTACCATCGTTCTGTAATCAACTGTCACGTTTGCTGTGGGCCCGGCCTTAAGCGGAGATTCTCCAACCATTCGGGGTGGCGGCACTATTTTTCTTGGATTTATGCCTTCACGGGAATTAAACATATGACGCAGAAGCTGTATCCTTTTTCCCATTGCCATAATCTCTTCCTGCGATACGTCCCAGCCCATTATTGCCTTGAACAGCTTGTAGTAAGGGTAACTATTTGGCCACACGGACGTTGAGAACAAACACATCCCTGTAGAGTTAAGGATTTGAGTCCCAAAAACAGAAAGTGCCTGCATTTTACCCTTCCCCTTATATGAGTACCTCTGAACCGATCTGTTAGGGAAGTCATATTCGAACGGCAGGGTCATCATCCCACCCTCGTCAAATCCAAGCCCGCCTGCAGTATGCCTTCCAGGCGTTGGATCAGCAATATATGTTGTCGCAAGACTCGGTAGAAGTCTTGGATCATGCATTGCAAGATCCTGCCCTTCAACGTGCATTGCAAATTTGTCACTACCCTTGCCAAACTTCTGTGAAGCATACTTGGTTCCCATACCGAGTACAGATCCAATACCTTCACCTCTACCAATCATGCCTGTAAGCTTAACCAATGCATCCGGTTTACCAAAACCTATCTCGAAGCCCACATCATCCTTCGTGATGATGCCTCTCTCATAGCACTCGTTTGCAAAAGCTATAGCTGATCCGACTGAAATTATATCCATCCCGGACCTGTTGCAAATCTCAAACGCCATTGCAATTGAATCAAGATCACTGTTCATGTTTAATCCGCCAAAGGCTCCTACACCTTCATATTCAAGCCGATGCCCTTCAATTTCTCCGAAACGAGTCTTTCTCCTTATGTGTCCCCCGCAGGCAAGTGTGCACTGCGCGCACCCATATGACATCAGTTTATCCTTGGCTATTTCTTCACCGCTGATCTTGCTGGCATTTTCAGATCCGTAATCTATTATGCCCACACCAGCCCAGTTCTTTATAGGGGTATCTCCATTAAGATGAGATGATTCATCTCCCGCCGTTGTTCCAAACATCTGCCATGGTCTTGCAAGATCTATGTTCTTCCTGAATCCGATTTGGATTTCCTTTATAGTTTCCCTAAGCAGGTCGGGATCAAACGGCTTGAAGCCTGGTTTTCCTCTCACGATGATCCCTTTCAACTTCTTGGAACCCATAACGGCGCCCAATCCTGATCTTCCTGCCGCCCTTCCATAGTCATTCATAAGCGATGCAACAAATAGTTTCTTCTCTCCCGGAACACCTATGACAAGCGCCTGTCCTTTAGGTTCAACCTTTTTCAGCAAATCCTCAGCTTCGTAGGCATCCCTGCCCCAGATGCCCAAAGCATCTTCTATTGAAGCTGTACCATCTGTGATCTTCAAATAAACAGGGGCTGGTGAAATGCCGCGAATGAAGACAGCATCGTAACCGGAGTTCTTCAATTCAGGCCCAAATTTTCCTCCACAGTTGGCATCGCCCCATCCTCCAGTAAGGGGAGATTTAGCCACTACCTGAAATCTTCCTCCCAGAGGAACAGAATGGCTATTGAAAATACCTGTTGTGATACCAAGGATATTATCTTCTCCCAGAGGGTCTGCGCCCGGCTTCATATCCCTATTAAGGATATATGCACCCAGCCCATACCCGGTCAGGTATTTCCTGTATATTTCATCAGGTATTTTTTCCTCCCTGATTGTTCCCGTTGAAAGATCGACATGCAGAACTCTACCATTTACGCCGTACATAATTTTCATATTGCTCTTTTGCTTTAATATTTACGGTTCTTCATGCTCTGATTTTGATGCATCTATCATTTAATTTTTGATATTATTATTTCATTTGCACCTTCATTTATTCCGGAGGCTGATGATTTAATTGATTTCTGGTAGCTTCTTGAGTTAGTCCCATGACCAGACGAGATGTATAACAAAAAGGGAGATGCTTCTCCGCAAGTCTGCGTGTAGAACTATCTAAAACAGCAAACTATTCTTTCGCTCTTTACTTAAACACTAAGGATCGTTGAAACAGCGCATAATAAACCTCCAGAAATCCTTTTTTCCCGAGAAAGGGATAAATATTTTACTGCTATGCTACAGAAATCATGAAAGTGAAAATTGTTTGTCCAAAGTGTGGAAATAAATTTGACAGACCAAGAATGGACTCAAAAAAGTTCGGGTTTGGCTGGAGCCCTCCAGGGATGGGCATAATCAAATGCCCCTCTTGCGGTAACAAAGCACCCAGAAGCGAATATCCTGTAGCCGATGATTCTGAAGAGTAGGTCTGGAACTAGTCCATTTTGCCAATGGTCCCTTATCCTTTTACTATTACGGAAAGATACATGGTGAAACATGAAAATAAATGTAGATAAATTTTCCACCGGCTATTCTGGAATAGAGGTTCTTCACGATATGACATTTAATGTTTCCAAACCCGGAATATATGTAGTACTGGGAAAAAACGGAGCAGGAAAAACAACATTATTCAGGGCCCTCACCGGTATGCTTAAACCATTCTCTGGAACAATAAGATACAATGATGTGGATCTTGAAAAAACAGATGTAAAGATAGCATATCTTGGGCACAAGGATGCAATACCCACTGGAATGACCGTTCAGGCTGCCCTCAGATTCTTTGGACGCGTTGAAGGCGTGTCTGATGAGGTCGTGAATGGCGTGGTAGAAAGATTCAACTTGAAGAAGCTGCTGCCAAGGAGCTACCAGAACCTCAGTCAGGGTCAGAGAAAGAGGGTATCGCTTGCAAAAAGCCTGATTGGCGATAAGGAGGTTATGATACTTGATGAGCCTACAGCAAGCCTCGATCCAAAGGTATCATCAGAGATAAGGGAATTCATGATGACCGAGTCCAAGGATCGCATAATACTATACTCTTCGCATAATCTGTATGAAGCCACCGATATCGGTTCTGAGGTAATTGCGATCAGCGAGGGAAAGATTCTGTATGTCGGTGAAATGAGCGGCCTTTCAACCGGTCATTACAGGATAGGAATTATAGGTACAGGAATAGAACAGGTTACATCCGAATTTACCAAGGAGGGAAAATATTACGTATTCGATCTGAAATCGCCTGACGAAGCAGCTGACCTTGTGTCCCGGCTGACCAGTTCAGGTGCCAGGGTCTTTGAGGTTAAGGACATCAGCAATCCGCTGGAGAGATTTTACGATGAAAGCAACGAATAAAGCAAGATCCGGAATTTCTGTAATGATTCGATTCAACCTTCGGAGAACCTTCACATCGGTATATGGATGGATTTATCTGGTCATCGGAATGGCGCTTCCAATAGTTTTTACAGTTATATTCTCCAGTGAGATCGGAAAACAGCCAGGCGTGACACAAGTGCCAATTATATCCTCTATAATCCCTGCGCTTCTTCCCATGTTTGCCACTCTGGGAAGCATTGGAGTGGCATACCTGTTTTCCACCGACAGATCGAACGGAGTTTACGAATACCTGATCGCAACGAGAAAGATCAAGATCAGTGATATATTCGTTTCCTACTCGCTTATCGATGCCGTGATAGTGTCTCTGGTACTTGGAGTTGACTTGCTTATTATATATATCGTACTCATGCTGAAGGCGCCATCACTTTTACATGGGCTGTTCCTTCTTGTCCTGGTTTACTCGATTCCGGTTGCGTATTTCGCATCCCTGATCTCTGTTCTTGCGATGCTCACATGGTCATCTCTATCTAAAAGATATCCTGGAGTGAATTCCCCGGGAGGCATCGGCTCATTGATAGGCATCATTCCACCGCTCTTATTCCTGTTTGTTGGCGTAGACTCTCGTCTATTCAAAGGAAACCTAGACCTGATTGGAGGTTTATTCTCCATAGCGGTCTTTGCAGCGTTCGTAATAATCCTTGTCGTTGTTACAAAACTGATGTCAAACGAAAGAATGCTTACGTGAGGACATTGAAAAATATCCGACTAACGAAGGATCAATGTGCTTACAGGAGAAAAGTAGTACTCAATCCTTGGCAGGGCTTTCGCTAAAATAGTCCTGTTTGAAGTGGTACTTGAAGAGCCACTCGTAGTGGCCATGCAGGGATCCCCAGTATATGTGCTCCATTACCTTCTTCTCTGCGTAGTTGATCTTTGAAGGCTTTATCTTTTCAACTGGGCGATCGTATGTCCCGACAACAAACGTAGCATCGTGGAAGCCGGTTTCCATGGAACATTGTGTCCTTCCTGTAAAGAGGTGTTTTGTTCCTCTTCCTGTTATGTTCATGGCAATGTTATTTGCAACAACAATCCCTTCCAGATGGGCCTCGACACCCGCTTTTGAAGTTGGTATATTATTTGTGTCACCGATTGCAAAGGCGAAATCATGATCTGTAATGTGCATATCCAGCTTATCTACCTTGACCCATCCATCCTCATCTGAATAGTTTGTTCCCTTGAGGAAAGAAGCTGGCTTATGAGGTGGTGTAAGGAAAAGGTAGTCATACTTTACAGTATCGCCTTCGAGAGAAGATATCTCCTTTTTCACTGGATCCACGGAGTCTGTATTGAAAACAGTCCGCGACTCTATGTCCCTCTCACTATACAGTGGAGCGATTACCTGGTTTATTGGCTCTGCGGTATAGATCCTGGTGTAAGGTGTTACGAACGTTATATCCACGTTCTTCCTGATGCCATGCCTCCTCAGGTACTCATCAACCATGAATGCTGCCTCATTGGGTGATGGCGGGCACTTATAAGGCAACCCGGCAATTCCCACAACAACCCGGCCTGACTTGATCCCCTGAAGCGTCTTGTAGATCCTCGATGAAACATCTGCATCCGTGTAAAAATCCATATTTTCTTCCCTGAGGCCTGGAGTCTGCGAATAATCTGGTGAACAGCCGGTTGATACGACAACATAATCAAAATCATATTTTTCCTGGTTCTTTTCTGTAACGATCTGGTGATTATCAAGATCGAGCGAGGCACACTTTGCATGGACTACCTTTACCCCTGGCGATACGAGTTTCTCCGTGGGTCTTCTAAGCTTCTGAGGTTCGGTACCGCGAAATGCAACTTCCAGGTACCCGGGCTGGAATTCTTGTGTTTCAGCCCGCTCAAACAGAGTTATGGATACTTTTTCCTGCTTTATCTCTTCGGATAACTCAGCACTCAGCTTGCTCGAAGTTATAAGTCCTCCCGCACCACCGCCGATCATTGCTATTTTTTTCACAGTTCATCACCTACGATATCTTGTCAATTCAACCGATTCATCCTTACGCTATTACTCATTTTTTTGCGGTTACCTTTATTGTAACCTCATACTCGCCGTCTTTTTCCTTTGCGTCCACAAGCATGTTCCTGGTTGCTCCACACCAGGATTTTGCGTCAGGAATGACGCCGGGATCCGTTGCAAGGAGGATTATCATGTCTCCATTTGCAGCCTTCCTATATGATCTGATCAGATCCGTGATTGGACCTGGGCATGCAGTCCCTCTGCTGTCTATATTATATGTAGTCATAACAGCTCCTAGAATATGACAATCTGGCCCCCGGCAGACTGGATCATAAAGTCAGTCGCACCAACTATGCTATCAACCAGCGGATCAAGATCAGCTTTCTTCAACCCAAGAGCAGAGGTCATCAGAGAGCATGCAAATATCTTGACGTCCCCTATCTCCATTGCAGTTTCAAGCATCTTATGCCAACTATCAGTCTTAAGCTTCTCAAGTCCAGAAATCATGTCCTTCATGTAGTTCTCAAAGCCTGCAGGTAAAACTGGTTTCTCTTTGTAGCCGTCCTTCTTGAAAGACTTTATCGCAGTACCGGTAACAAATATCCTGACCGGTATTCCGAGGTTTGCACCTGTCTGTGAGAGAACACCGAGCATCAAAAGTTTCTCGGCAGTTCCAGTTGATACAACAATATTAAATGAGTTCCCTTCAGCCATATGCCCCACTTCCATTTATATCATTGAGTTGCAGCTTAAGAAGAAGATACCTTGTTAATGAGGCGTCATTTTCTGTTGTTTGTTTTCGGCAGACAAGGGTTTAGGATGAAGCGCATGAATGAGTATTCTTATGGGTTGAAACCATGGAATTGCATTGGTTCACAGCTTCCTTATTTAACAGCATTTACTTCACCAGGTGATTGAGAAATACGGGTGTAGCTACCGCTGTTTCAATGACGAGAGGGCTCGCATTTTCCTCTCTCTGGATTTTCAGTGCCCTATACATGAGATCCTATCTGGGACTCAGCGTTATAATAGACGCCGTTGTAATTGCTTCAGGAACTGCCGCTGGAGCAATCTTTCAGAGGTTCGCAGGATCATTCGGCGACAGGTTTGGTCACAAGACGACTGTTTTGATTGCAGTTGCAATATCCACCGTGCTATACCTGCTGCTCGTCCTTCTTTCTCCAGTCAGGAATAATCCTACTTACTTTATCTCTGCATTTATTGCTCTGATGATTTCCAACTCTTCCCAAATGCCGTCAATTTATGCACTGGTATCTGAGTCGAGCAAGATAAAAACAAAAGGATTCTCGATCCTCAGGGTTGGCAATAACATTGGATGGGGGGTAGGTCCAGCCTTGGGTGGCTTTGCAATCTATACATCTGGTTTTTACTATCTCTTCGTGCTTGGACTTGCATCCAGTGCCGTTGGGCTCTTTATATCCGTCATGTTAAGGGAGGTCAAGTTTTCAACCGAGAAGTTCAAAGGATTCAGGACTGATAACCGCCTGCTCATAGCACTATCAATATCGGCACTTCTCCTGTTCATGGTGCAGGCACAGGAAACAGTCACGCTTACCAACTACTCGAACCTAATCCTTGGCCTCAACTACTTCCAGCTTGGACTGATCTATCTGGTCAACGGGGCAGCGGTTGTTGCAACCCAAGGCCCACTTTATAAGATTATCAGGCGCATAGGCAACTATTTCTCATTCTCGATTGGAAGCCTTATTTATACAGCGGGTTTTTTTTCATACGCATTTGATACGAACCTGACCGGGATGATAATATCAACAATTATCCTGACAATAGGTGAAGGCCTGGCTTTCCCGTCAGCTTCCGCCATGGTGTCGCTTGTTTCAAAACCCGAAAATATAGGCCGTAACATGGGAATCTTCAACGGCTTCATCTCCATTGGACGTGCTTTCGGCCCTCTAATCGGCGGAACTGTTCTCTTTATTACTACGGCGCCATTGTTAATATGGGGAATAACAACGAGCACCGGATTCATGAGCTTGATCTTCTTCGCATTTGTTTTCAGACGGGTGGGAAAGATCCAGGAGAATTCGAACGTCGATCCCGGTAAAGAGTAGCGACCTTCCACACAAAGCATTATTTATTGTTTGTGCATGCTATTTTCGATGTCTATTTTCAGAAGGGAATATGATCCGGAGAAAAAGATTGCGACATATCATTGTGATGAACACGGCTTCAAGGCTTCAGATGCAGCCCATGTGGAAGAACACATGAAGGTGCACGGCAAGACCGCTGGTAGCTTCTGGAAAAAGGGAACTCATCATGAGAAGCAGGTTACAGTTTTTTACTGCGATCATCATGATTTTAAGTCATATGATCCTCTTGAAATCGAGGAGCATGAGAAATTACACGCGCTGCTCCCAGGTGGCTGGGGAATTTCCTGAAGATTATCTTGAAATCAAGTTACTGTCAAGGATTATAGTAATTGATTAATAAGGAAGCGCGTTCCAGGTTCGTTTATTGATAATCTGACAAGAATGTCTCGACCTTCAGTGGGATGATGAATTGCTAAATGTATATGTTTTACTTGTCTAGTTTGCACTGCTATGACCAATTCAATGCCTAATTCGTCTTTTGTCGGAGTTCAAGCTTCGAAAAGAGACGCTTTATTTTTGACTCTACGTTATAATAGCACCTGAAGTACAGACTTTGCCTCTGGATTATGTTAAGCGCATATTTTAGATGAACTTTAGATCTACTTTATAGCCAAGAACTATTTCGAAAGACTGTATATTATGAGTGCATGCGACGATAGCAATACGAGAGAACTCTTTACTGGGCGAACAGGCAATTACTCACGTGGAAGACCAGGATATCCCGCTGCCCTGATTGAACTGCTTGTAAAGAACGCCGGACTTTCGAAGAATTCCGTAGTCGCGGATATTGGATCAGGAACTGGGCTGCTCTCACGGTTATTCCTCGCTTTTGGCTGCCCAGTTTTTGGGATAGAGCCAAACACGGACATGAGGAATCGGGCTACTCTGGATTTAGCCTTTTTCCATAACTTTGTACAAGGAGACGGTACCGCTGAAAGTACCGGCCTTGAGGAAAAATCTGTCGATTTAATTACGGCGGCCCAATCCTTCCACTGGTTTGATCGGAGCAGGGCCCGCGTCGAGTTCAGGCGAATCCTGAAGCCTGGTGGATACGTATGCCTATTATGGAATGACAGGGTACAAAGCACTACGTCTACATTTAACGAGGAATACGACAGGTTATGCAAGAAGTACAGCAGCAATTATCATGGAACCGGGAGTTCAGCTCTCGACGAAGAACATATTTCTAAATTTTTCGTCGAAGCGCCCGATATATATCTCCTGGAAAATGCACAATACCTGGATCTGGACGGAGTACTTTCAAGATATTTTTCTTCATCGTACGCAATTGGATCAACTGATCAAAACTACCAAGAACTGGTCACTGCATTCAGCGAGGCCTTTCAGAAATACGAGACAAACGGGTTGGTTAACATCAGGTACGTGACGAGGATATACCTCGGAAAAATTTACTAAATTATTAATTGCTAAACCAGTAACTTAGGCAACTTCTACTAACTTTTATCTCTATTAAGTAACTGCTCGTTATAAATGCTGCTGGGAACAGTAAGTTCCAGATAGACTGATCATAAATGTCCGATATTGTATAGATAGCCAGGGAACAAATAATTGGGTAAAATAGTCACTTGCGAGCATTGAAAATTCCGGTTGCCAGTGGTTCTTCACTGGATCAGTGAAATGAAATCAATTCAATGCGTTAAGAAGATTGTCTTTGAGGCTAAGTTCATTGTTGCGATGGATATTCAATTTATCACTCCTTCTGGCTCATAAGGTACCCCGAAAGTACCAGTGCCCAAAATAGGGTTGGATACACGATCATGCGCTCCATTCCTCCTGGACCAAGGCCAAATAGCATGTTTGCTTCATAGAAATAAATTGAGACCAAAACTATAATGCCTACAATGGGAGAAATTATCCTGAGCGGAGTACCTTTGTGGGTTACGAAGAGAATTTCGGTTATACCCCCAAACGCAAAAGCGATTAGTGCAAAATAACCATGCAAAGGGTAGTTAACCAGATAGGGAAATATTCCTACGCCAAAAGCTCCAACCCCTGTCAGTATGATTGTAAATTGCCATGCTTCCCTTCTCTTTCCGCTCAACAATAGCATGCCTGCGATTATTATGAGCGCACCCAGTATAAGAATGGAATAATAGAAGATCTCTCCGTACTTCCCGACGCCAAGACTGCTGATGGAATCAAGGTTGAGCGAGTATGTGGGCCTCAATGCTTCTACAACAAGTATTGCCAAGGTAAATAGGAAGGCTCCAATAAAAACCAGAACCCCAGCAAGACGCTGATTATTCATATCAACTGAGAGGGAAACTAAAGTAATTAAAGATTTCTGCGCAACTTATGATCTGTGATATAACACTCATTTATATTATTCTCAATTTAGAGTAGATGAGTCATACGTTTCTGCTATAGCAACGCTAAAGGGTAATCAGGCATCAGGAAGCTTACAGAAATGTAAAGAACTAAATGGTTATATAACCAGATAGTATTATGCCTTAACTGGTGGTTAGTATGAGAATGAAACCTATAGAGAAACCAAAAGGGCTTAAGCTCAGGATAGCGTATAGTGTAATGCGTAAGCAGTTAGGAAAGACCCCAACGCCAATCAAGGTCCTGGCTGCTAGAATGCCGGATTCCATAAAAGTGACAACGACCATGTATAAGGTTGAAAAAAAAGTCAGCCTCGGCGAGGAATTTAGGTTTTTGGTGGAATACTTTACCTCCTCACTGAATGGTTGCAGCTTCTGCATGGACATTGGAAAGGCTTTCATAGTCAAGTCGAACTACGAATTGGGCAAGTTCGATGAAATATCGCATTACCGGGATAGCGACTTGTTTACTGACCGGGAAAAGGCTGCGCTCGCTTATGTCGAAGAATTAACTAAGGAGAGACACGTATCTGACTCGGCGTTTGATAACCTGAAGAACCTTTTTAGCGAGAAAGAAATCATTGAGATAACATACCTGGTCGCAGTAGAGACTTTCACGAACTTATCTAACATTGCCCTCGGAATAGGATCTGACGGCCTTTGCGAAATAGCGCTTCATTCCAGGAATGCTGAGAAGAGAAAGGAGAAAACTGTCAATGCCTAAAAAACTGAAAAGTAATACTTCCTGAAGACCTTCAGTGAAGACGAAATATCAATAATCACCCTTAATTTGAAAATTTAGCCAAGTCCCCAGATAACCTGAAAGGTGAACAGAATGAGTGTATTTTCCGCAATATCGGACCCAACACGTAGAGCAATGCTAGATTTAGTACTGAAACGTCCAATGTCTGTGGGAGAGATAGCTGAAGAATTTCCAGCTATTTCGCAACCTGGAATATCCAAACATCTCAAGGTGCTCAGGAACGCAAGGCTCGTAAAAGTATCTATAAAAGCGCAGAAGCGGTTCTACTCTTTGGATGATTCCGGATTCCATGAGATTGGTAATTGGATTGATAAGTATCAAAAATTCTGGAGCACGAAACTTGACGCGCTGGAATATTTTCTAGACGATGACGCACCAGATAAGAAAGGTAAACAATGAGAGAAGCACTAAATGAGAGCATGGGTAGAGTCACCGTTACGGATGGCACTGCAAAAATTGAATTTGTAAGGTACCTTCAACACTCTCGTGATCGCGTTTGGGGCGCAATCACAGATCAGGAACAGCTGGCAAGGTGGTACCTTTGTAAGGTAAAAGTTGTTGGAGGGCCGGGAGGTAGAATTGACTTATGGTTCGGGAAAGATCACGTTTACGGGACAATTTTGGCGTGGGAACCACCAGGAGTCTTAGAATATGAGTGGAATATTGATCCCCGAGTAGGGCTCCCAGAAGGCGAGAGGGCTATCGTGCGTTGGGAGCTTTTGGAAAATGGAAAAGGAACCACCGTTAGACTGAGTCATTTCAATTTATCAAGAAAAACAGCTCTTGGGTTATCAGAAGGACTTGAACCAATGTCAAGCAATCACATTCTGCTTGACCGTCTCATGCTATTCTTGTATTCGAAGCCTTTGAACATAGGCCCTGACCTGATATCCTTGATCAGGGAAGAATACAGGAAGCTGATCGAATTTCAATAAACTAGAGACTTTCCATCAAATCTCAACAATTTTCTTGCTCGTCATTTCCATTAATAAGCCACTGGAGGGATTTGAACCCCCGACCTGCTGATTACGAATCAGCTGCTCTCCCTGCTGAGCTACAGTGGCTGCGGAACCACATTGTCTGGAGCGTCATAAATTTTTCAATCTACATCGCATGAAAGAGGTTAGTGATTCTCAAAAAGTTAGAGTGCTCAGACAACTAGAAATTGCTTATAAAACCGAACCAAATTTGAATCCAAACGCAATTAAAAATTTGATTTAAAGTCACTACCCTTGTTATGCCCCCTAGGTTCAGTTCTATAAACCTTAAATGCAGAGATCTTAAACGTAGGAATTATTAGGTCTTAGATCAAGTATGGAGTCAATTTAATATCACAATCTTGCATAAGACCTATCTAGAATAATTGAGTCTTAAGTATGAAGCCTTTGCTCGAAACAACAGCGATTCATATTCGAACTGCACTTTTAGCTGAAATTTTCTACGTATTGTTGGACCTTTTAGTTTAGTATGTTTCTAATGAGCCTGCATATAAATAGTTAAGAAAGAGAGAAAAACTATAACAGATCTTGATAATTTATTGGCAATAAAAACAAAGTGAAATGTAGGAATCCTACTTTCAGCTTATTAACTTACATTACGGTACTGGCTCATAATGTATCCTGGTTGTTTCTCGATACATATATTTGTAAGCAAGTGCACCAAGAGATCCGCCAATAATCGGGGCGACCCAGTAAATCCACTGGTAAAATTGACCTTTAAAGAGGATGCCAGATAAAACTGCAGGCCCAAACGATCTGGCTGGATTGATTGAACCTCCGCTTATAGTTCCAAGCATAAAGATCATAATAGAAACATAGATCCCTATTGTCAGGGCAATTATTGCCGTGTTTTTGGTCCTTGAAGTTACTCCCATTATGGTCCAGAGGAAGAAAAAGGTCATTACTAACTCCCCAAAAAATGCAATCCAGGGTCCGCGAATCCCAGGTACAGTTGCACCAAACTGCACTAAGTTGGCTACATTATATCCAAACAACAGTCCTACGGAAGCAGATGCAAGGACAGCACCTATCAGCTGAGCTACGATATACTGAATCACGTATTTTCCTGGGAACCTTCCAGCGACAAACAAAGCTATAGTGACCGCTGGATTCACGTGGCCTCCAGATATATTTGCTACTGCCATAATGCCTATGGAAATTCCAAGTCCAAAAGTTATAGCCGAGAAAAACAGGGTTGAAGGGTTCAGTGTCTGATTAAAAGCGGCCATAAATGCCACAACACTACCGGGCCCGAATAAGACAAAAATATACGTTCCTACAAGTTCTGCTAAAGACTTCCTCACAATGTCAGTCATTGACTATGTCTCGGGAGAAGAATGCCGTATTTAAATAATCATCATCCAAACTTTAAATCCCCTCTTCTAGGCAGAATCACATTATGTGGGGCGATTTTACTAATAAAGCTTTTTATTCGTGTTTTTCACGTTCAATAAATTAGTGCTATAACACTTTGGAGGTGGATGCGGTTTATCCCTATCTGAACCAATTTGTCGACGTTAAAGGTAAATTGCTTCACAGCTGAGGCCAATGGAATTATGTCTAGGGGATGCACTCATTATTATTACTAGGATGCAGCAATCAAGATTCATTCATCGAAGATAGTAGATAGATGAAGGAAAGAAAAGGCGTAACATCCGAGTCAAATGAACAATAGAATACAACTTAAGAAGACCTTCTATAAAATGGAAAAGAGATCAAGGTGGAGAGACATTGAATGTAATTCAAAGTGAAATGGTAAGAAAAAGTGGGTCTATAATACGGTTGGAAGGCGGAAACGCACTATCAAAAATAATAGGAAAGGAGGAAATTACAGTATAGGGGTCGAGAGCACTTGCGGGAGACTAATATTAGAAGCAATCTCGCAATCGGTCGTTGAAAGCAAACAAAAATTCTAAAGTCAGGTTAGAATTGCTGTAGAGGCCTCGATTTATCGTCATGCAGATTACAGGTCAACAGGTTTCCCAGTGGGGATGCAGTGGTAACATGGCCTGTATATTGCTATCCCTGACGGTGGCTTGGGGTAAAAGAATGTGGATTTCTGGCTGAGTATACGCCCTGATGAAACCACTTCCGTGAAGACTTTCTTGTTCCAGTCCGGCATCAGTATCGCCATGCTTGCCCTATGCTCATCGACCATTTTTATTGCGTAATCAGAATCATGGCTGTAAATAGTCCCTGCTTCAATCTCTTCTTTATTCATTGTGCAAGCTTCCTCTAAAACAGTCCGTCTTACAAACATTCCTGGATCATCAAGATATTCTTTCTGTTGCAAAGCATCATCCGTCTTGATGGAAATAGAATAGAATTTTCCATCAGAGTAAAGAAAGATACCTTTCCGGGGGTTCCATGTTTTCTCTTCCACGACCGTCACAAATTTACGCAGGGAACCAATGATATCAGCGTTCCTCTGATTTAGGGTTACAATGCGGTGAATACCGGATATAAAGAGCGCAGGATCATCTGAAGATACAATATACGCCATTGCATATTCCCAGCCTCCATGATATTTTTTGGCAAGTTCCTTTATCGCAGCAAGCCTATGGTGGCCGTCTGCCACTATCGCTACTCTTCCGCTTGTACTATCCATGATCTCCTTCATCTCCTTCCCTGTATCAAGGAGGAAAACGGTGTTTTCTACATCCTTTGGCTGGTAAAAATTGTATACTTTCCTGGCTTTATCAATTGATTTTGAAAGAGCATTCCTTAAAGCGTTACCAGGTGAAACAAGGAATATCGGTTCCGGTATCAACCCAAGCCCATTCATGACCTCTTCCCGGTTCTTCCTTGGGCCCTCGAATGTCATCTCATGCGGCTTGATTGATCCGTCATCCGGGTATACCCGAACAAGAGAAACTACCCCGATTCTCTCTTCAGCTTTTCCATTATGGCTGAACCTTTGCCTCAGTAAAATTAAACAATCTTTGGTAGGCTGTGAGAGCACTCCTTCTTCGGCCCAGGTCCGGAATGTCGCTGCCGAAGCAGCAATTGAGCCGCTACCATGAGGGAGTGTTATGTGCGTTATGTTATGCTCATTTTTCTTGAGTTCGCGCTCTTCCTCCGGGGATATAGTGTCAAACGGAGGAGACCAGAAATTTTCGACTTTGCTAGAAAAAAGAAAAGGCCTGAAGCCTTCCATCTCCATTGTTATCGCTCCATTATGCTCTCTATTGCATGAATATCGTCATCATAACCTGCTTCCCCTTTTGGGGTTTCAAGCACCATTGGAACATTTGCAAATCTCACATCATTAACGAAGTTCCTTATTCCATCCAGGCCAAGCAATCCTTTTCCAATCTGTTCATGCCGATCAACCCTGCTGTTCATATCCTTCTTTGAGTCATTCAGGTGGAAACCCAGCAGGTATTTCAGGCCAACCTCGGAATCGAATAGGTCCATTGTTTCTGAGTATCCTTCGGGAGACTTGATGTCGTACCCGGCAGCGAAAACATGGCAGGTATCGAAGCAGACACCTATCCTGTCGCTTGAAGTGACCCCGTCTATGATCCTAGATAGCTGCCCGAACTCATATCCTATTGTGGATCCCTGTCCAGCGGCAGTTTCAATCAGGACTTTTGTGAACCTTGATCCTGAAAGAACCGAATCAAGTATCATCGATATCCGCTTTATCGCTTCTTTCTCGGTAGTATCCTTATAAGATCCGGGATGCAGCACAAGGTAATCGATTCCAAGTGAGTTTGCCCTGCTGAGCTCGAGATTCATTGCATCAGTTACTTTTTTACTCATCTCCTCAGCAGGAGAGCCGAGGTTCAGGAGGTATGATGCATGGGACATCGTCTTCTGGAGCCCGACTTTCCTGTACTCATCCCTGAATAAGTTGATTTCTTCTTCTGGCAATGGCTTCGCATTCCATTGCATCTGGTTCTTTGAGAATACCTGCATCGTTCTGAAACCAAAAGCTGCAGCTCTCGCAGGCGCCTTCGAAATCCCACCAGAAGTGGAAATATGACCTCCGAGCAGGATGCGTTCTGTTACTTTCATTATTACCCGGAATCTCCGCAGCAATTATAATTACGGCTGCTCCTTGCTGTCGGACGCAAGCATCATGTTGATGAACTGATATACGTGCAATGCGAGTGCGGGATTATCCGTATAGCCACATGCGTCAAGGTCGGGTCCTGCAAGCATCGCCCTCTTCTGATCGCTGACAACATCGGTTGCTATCAACCCTTCTTTCCTGAAGACTTCAACATTGGCAGGCACCCTCTTGTTTGGCGGCGTGACGAATACCACCCTTATGTTTCTCTTTATTGCATTCTCCAGCTGCTTCTTCAATTCAGTCCTGATCTCCCTAACTCTTGGAGTACAAACGTATAGTTCTGTCTCCGTCAGGTTGATCATTTCCTTGAGCTTCTCCATTACCTGGGTTGAACCGTAAATGGTGTAAACGAGCTGTGGCTCGCCCTTCGAAGGCAGAATGTCCTGCAGGTTCTTCAAATCTATGAAGAGATCATTAAGCTTTTTCTCAATGTCACCCCTGATCCTGCCCATGTCTTCAGGCTTGAACATCCTCGGGCGGCCCTCCGTCTCCTTTGCAAGGCCCTTTCTTACGAGGGATTCCATTACCTTGTAGGCGGAAGTTCTAGGTATCTTTGCAGTATCAGCTACCGTGTCAGCGTTAGCCACGCCATGATATATCAGAGCAGCGAAACCCTGGGCCTCATAAGATGAGAGACCTAGCATTTTAAGCATTTCCGTGGTTCGGCTCATCAGCTCGGGATTAATTTCCATACCCTAACATTGGACTTATTTATATCAAGGTTTTTAATCTCCGTACCTAGATTTTATCGGCCCATATTTTTGCGGAATAATTTAAACCTACTTTCCTCAATCCTTTTTAGCTCAGGGATGAGCAGGAAAATATCTAAATTCAATGCTACGCTTTTCTATAGTATGGATGTTTGTGTGCACGCCACAGATGGACTACCATCTTCAGTCGGAATGTTACGAATATAAGGCATGTAGCGCTTACTTTTCCTGCAAATGACCGATACTCTGAGGGAACAATTCAGGTCAAGGTTTCCAATCGTGATCCAGGCTCTTCTCTTCATGATTATTGGCAATTTTGCCGACTCAGCCTATTCACCGCTGTCGTCGGTCATAAAGGGAGCTTATTCTCTGACTTCTGAAGAGGTTGGACTCATTACGAGCACGATCTTTATCGGTTCGCTTTCAGTTTCCTTCATGTCTGGATTCTTTGTAGATCGCCTTGGCAATAAGATGGCAGTCAGGATAGCGTTCACGTTCATCTCCGCAGGTGCGCTGATATGTGCCTTATCTACAACCTACCCCCTGCTTCTTTCCGGCTTCTTCTTCATTGGCTTTGGATATGGAACCATAACTCCTGCTACCAACTCGCTCATAATGGAGGAATATTTTCCGCAACACATTGGGAGGATGGGAATAAAGCAGACCGGGGTTCCAATCGGTTCAATCGCTGCGGTCACGGCACTGCCGCTGGTTGCAATAACGTTCGGCTTAAGATGGCCATTCCTGATCCTCTTTGTTACGTCACTTATCATTGTAGCTGTTGTCAGGAGTGGATCCAGGGTCTCTTCCCGCTTCAATCTCCGCAGTTATATGAAGGACCTCTTTTCTGCAGCAAGAGATCGCCGACTCCTGACATACAGCGCATTCAGCACCGTACTGTCATGGGGACAGCAGACCGGTCTTACTTTCTATGTACTCTTCTTCGAAAGTAATGGGTTTCTTCTCTATTCGGCAGAGATATTGCTGGGTTCATTCCTTGCTGGTGCAATATTTGGCAGGAATTTCTGGGCAAGGCTTGGTCACAGGATTCATGCGGGATCGAGGTGGCATGCGACATTGCTTATAATGTCACTTTCAGGCAGCCTGTACATACTACTCACGCTGGTTCCGCATGATCTGATACTGCTGATACCATACTCGATATTTCTGGGCATGAATGCAGCAGGGTGGAACAGCACGTTCGTAACTGCTGTTTCTGAGATGGCGGGAAAGGAAAAAGTTGGTCTTTACAGCGGAGTCGGGCTTATCACACTTTCCCTGGGTACCATAATTGGAACTCCAATCTCCGGTTACATACGAGACTCAACGCATTCATACATCATAATGTGGATTGTTCTCGGAGGAGTCCAGCTCGTGACTGCATTTCTCATGCTCATTTTCCATGCGATGTATGGAAAAGATCGTGGCATTCCTGGAAAAGACCAGTGGTCACCGAATCAGTGATATATCCCGCCACTCTTATGTAAATATGCGTCTTAACCATGATCTTGTATCTTCGGTTCTGGAAACAGACGGCTTCCTGCGATCGTTTAAGCTTCTTGGAAGCACGATAAAGCATGACTCTGTCCAGATTTTGATAGAGCTCACTGACAACCTGCTCAGGGTTGGCAGCATAATGAACGGCGGAGCAATCGCAACAATCATGGACTTTGCCGGGGGACTGGCTGTCATGAACGATGAATCGGTGCTTAACGAAGTCACTACAAACCTCTCTATACAGTATGTTTCTCCCGTATCGAAGGGACCGGTAACCGTGGATGCAAAAATCCTGAAGAGGGGGAAAACCATCTCCTTCGTACAGATCGACATTCATGACTCCGATCAGGTATTATGTGCGACAGCACTTGGTACCTGGTTCATATTCAGGTGATCTTTGAAATGTGTGATAAATGTTCCAAACCCTTCATGCGACTGCATGGAAAAAAAGTCATTGTTGCAGTCTCTGCCAGCATCTCGCTTTACCGCATACCGGATCTCGTAAGGGAACTCGTGAAGATGGGCGCTTCAGTAACGAGCGCAATTAGCTCCGAAGCTCAGAAGTTGATAAGCCCTGAAATATTTCGCTGGGCATCCGGCAATAATCCTGTCACTGAGATCACGGGCAGGGTTGAGCACATCTCGCTCTTCGATGATCCAGGAAACACTGTGCTCGTGATCGCCCCTGCTACCTATAATTCCCTGGGAAAGATTGCTGCTGGAATTTCCGACGAGATACCACCACTCATGTTTGCTTACGCATTTGGCCACGGAGTTCCGGTTGTCATAGCACCAGCAATGCACGAGGACATGCTCAGGAACCCAATCATGGTGGACAACATCCGCAAGCTAAGTTCTCTCGGCGTAAGGTTTGTCTCCCCGCGTATCGAAGACGATAAGGCGAAGATTTCAGAAAACATAAGCATCATTGATGAAATATACAGGGCGCTAAGCGACCGCATTCTGGAAGGGAAGAAGGCGCTCGTTGTCTCTGGTAGAAGCGAGGAGCCGATAGATCCCGTTAGGATAATAAGCAACAAATCCTCGGGAACAACCGGGTACTGGCTGGCGAGGAATCTTTACAGGCTCGGTGCTTCTAATGTTACGGTGATAGGAAACACCAACCAGCCTCTGCCGCCATATATAAACCACATTCCCGCCAGTTCCACCGATGAATATTATAAAGAGACAAGGGCGGAACTCAGATCCGAAACATATGATATTGTTTTCGTGCCTGCTGCCCTCTCAGATTTCTCCGTCAATCAGTATAAGAAGAAGATTGAGAGTGGAGAGGAGGTCTCGATTACGCTTAAACCCAGGGCAAAGCTGCTTGATGCCATCAGGAAAGAGCATACAGGAATCATGGTATCGTTCAAGCTGGATCATGATGAAAGCAGGGTGAAGCATCCGCAGACCGACAAGGAATACGTTGTGTTCAATGAGATTAAACCTCAGGATCGTACGTTTGGCGAAAACGGTGCCGGTTACAAGGTCTTCGGAAAAGAGGGTATGACGGAAATTATCGCAGGAGAGAAGGAGGAAGCGACAATGCGTCTTATTCTGCACGTAGCCTGGAAGTGAGATCTTGGGTACCAGCGAAATAAAGCTTGCCGGCATGGAAATGTCACTCAGCAGTCACGATGAGGCGCTCGATCTAATAAAACACAGGATATCACCTTTCCTGGCAAAAGAAAAACCAGACTTTATGATGCTTCCGGAAAAATGGGTAATGCAGCGCTATGAAGCCGAAGGCACGCAGCTCAACAATGTACTGGACCTATTCAGCGAGCTTTCGCAGGAGAATGGATGCACCATAATCCCAGGTAGCTTTAGCATAGTGCGTAAGGACAAGCTGTACAATTCTTCTCCCGTTATCAGCGAAGGCAAGATCCTTGGCTGGTCCGATAAGATCTCCCTGTACATGACAGAGAAAAACGAATTTACTTCCGGCCGGAGCATAAACGTATTTCAATCAGCCGGAGTAAAATTCAGCGTGCCTGTCTGCTATGATCTGGACTTCCCCTACTACACGAAAGTTGCAATAAGAAAAGGTGCCAGGTTGCTGTTGAACCCTTCGCTTATACGTGCAAGTTTCCACAGTATGTGGCACATCTACGTCACCGGCAGGTCACTGGAAAACCGCATACCGATCCTTTCGGTGAATTCATCGAGCCCTCCTCTTGGAGGTGGTTCCATCGGCACATTCCTCGATGAAGAGGAAAAAGGCGTTAGAATAAGGAAGATGAAGGCCGCTAAATCGGTTATATCGTATAAAGTGGACATGGAAAGCACATCCTCAATGATTGAGAGAAGGATGAACGAGGATCCCGGGATCTATTCATTCACGAATGAATGACGTGATCAGCGAAGCAATTTCAGTATAGTGGGCAGTCTGTGGTACATGTCCTCCTCCTGGTATCACATGAAAGGAACTTCCATGAATATATTCATGCATTTTCTTTCCAAATGCCGGAGGGATTAGTGCGTCAAGTTCTCCCCATATCACCAGCGTTCTGCTCATGATTTTTCCCAGGTCTTGCGGTCTGATACGCTCCTCCGGCCTTGAATTGTTTTCTATAATTTTCTCAATCACTTCCCGTCTGTTATATCGGCTCATCGTCATGACCCTGTCAACAAAGGCTGCAGATAATGCAGGATCTCCTTCTCCCACAGAAGGATTCAGCCCGGCAGAGTCTATCAGCACAAGGTACTCAGGTTTCGGTTTATATTCAAGTGCGTATCTGAGGGATATCCATCCGCCATAAGAATTTCCAACCAGGCCAAATTTTTTAAATCCGAGGGCTTGGGCAAACTCGTTGATCATCCTGCACTGGTCGGTTATCGTGCAGCCACCCTCTTTTATCTGCGATCGTCCCTGGCAAAGTAGGTCTAGATAATACAATCCAAAACGGTCATCCAGGAGGCTGGTGAGTTTTAGCCATGTATTCCCTGTACCTCCCAGGCCATGTAAAAATATCAGAGGAATACTTCCTGCTCGATATAAATATGAAACGCTTCCAAGCGACGATTCATAGTTTAGCCTTTCCATTGTTGGCTTCATGATGCCAGCATAGCAGATATGGTTTTTTAACCCAGTTGATCGGGGCAATTTAGGCAAAAGGGCAAGTTTTTAGATTCAGTATAATTATTTGCCATCTGCTTGATACTGGCCTGCTGTAAAAATTAAATATCAATGCAAGTATTGTTTGTTATACGGCAGATGGGCAGCAAGAAAATCGTTCTTCCTTCTGTGCCTGTAGTTATCCTCTTAGCTGCCCCAATCAACTTCATCGAGTATTCGTTGCCAAAGCCACCCCAGATACCCCGATATCTATTCAGGCTGTTAACCACACTTATAGATACAATCTAAACTAGACTGCATTATGTGAGCGCTGTTGTTTTCTATCTAACGCCACATCCCATGTCATAGTTTCCGGGAGTGGATTTAAAAATTCAACAGTATCCCTAGAATTATTAGGTTTCCCTGTGCTTTTACCCTGCGGTCCCAATATATTCATTCACGCCTTCGTAAATGGTTCTTTGTCTTCAAACCTCAATCCATCTGGACATGACATTTTATTGGACGTAGAAACTCCAAATGTTCCGGAACTCGTGGCTGACAGGATGCTTCGTAATAACAACACCAATATTTCATTCTTGGCGCCCCAGAATTGCTGGAGTTTCTATACCATCAACGATTCAAACATGAAATATGTAAATGCTGATAGGTTATTCCTCAACGAATCGAGTCCTTCAAACGCAACCTTGTACCATTTCAGGAGCTTTCTTTACTTTTTTGTATGTCTACCGCCATGGTCAATGGCAGTGAACTTCTCAACAATCTGAAAGCTGTTTCCATTGAATTTTAGAGCAAGTGTTACAATAGCAGGTTGCTCTAACAATCCAAAGAGCGACCTGAGGAAACCAGATTGAGATTTTTTAAACTTCAGAAACTCCTTTGATTTTCCACGAAGGATGCATGTCCTGCTTCTTCAAACAAAGGTATTATTTGTTGTATGGGCACTCATGTTCAAATGATAAAAGATATTTGTAGGGAATGGCAAAATAATTGGAAATGAATTACGCGGATTTCGGTAAAGCAATACAAATACATTATTTATAACACAGAATGATCACTTATGCCTGAAAACGTAAAATTTGTCTATATGTTCGAGGAAGGAAACCAGAAAATGGTTGATCTCCTGGGTGGCAAAGGTGCCGGTCTTTCTGAAATGATGAACCTTGGATTAACTGTTCCTCCTGGCTTCACGATCACTACCGACGCATGCAGGCGCTACATGAAACAGAATGCATTCCCTGATGGAATGCTTGATCAGGCCATCAAGGCGCTCAAAAAAGTTGAGTCAAAGAGTGGCAGGAAGTTTGGCGATGTCACTAACCCCCTACTGGTCTCAGTCCGATCCGGAGCCCCGATAAGTATGCCCGGTATGATGGACACAATCCTCAATGTTGGTCTGAATGACAGCACGGTCCAGGCAATATCTAAGATGACCGGAAATACAAGGTTTGCCCTCGACTCATACAGGCGTCTGATGCAGATGTTTGGCACCGTGGTCCTTGGCATACATCATGAAGATTTTGAGGAAGCACTTTCCTCCCTGAAGAAAAAATACTCACTGAAGAGTGACGTAGATCTTACTGAAGCTCACCTGCGTGAACTGATCTCCTCATACTCAGGAATTTACACGAAACATGGCAAGGAATTTCCACAGGATCCAAACAAGCAGCTGGAAATTGCCATAGAGGCTGTTTTCAAGTCTTGGAACTCAGATAGGGCAAAGGCTTACAGGGAAATCAATGGCATCTCAGATGAAATGGGTACGGCCGTCAATGTTGTCGCAATGATTTTCGGCAACATGGGTAACGACTCAGCCACGGGCGTTGCATTCACACGTGATCCAAACACCGGGGAGAAGAAGCTCTTCGCAGAATACCTCACGAATGCACAGGGTGAAGACGTTGTCTCTGGGTCCAGGACGCCAAGATCCATAGATCAGCTTGAAAAGGAAATTCCCGGCGCCTATGCTGATCTGGTCAAATTCATCGGCATATTGGAGGATCACTACAGGGATATGCTCGACATTGAGTTCACGATTGAGCAGGGCAAGCTATACATGCTCCAGGTCAGGGTTGGTAAGAGGAGCGCCAGGGCTGCACTCAAGATTGCCGTCGATCTTGTAAAGGAGAAGATGATTGACGAGAAAACTGCAATAATGCGCATCAGGCCTGAGACTCTGGATTCAATTCTTCATCCGCAGATTAAGCTGAAGGGATCCGAGGTAGAACTGGCAAAGGGACTGGCAGCGTCCCCGGGAGCAGCAATCGGAACAATAGTCTTTTCGTCATCGAGAGCAGTCGAACTTGCAAAGGAGGGAAAGAAACTCATACTGGTCAGGCCGGAGACAACTGCCGATGATGTAAGGGGAATGTCAATGTCACAGGGATTCCTGACGCAAAAGGGCGGCATGACTTCCCATGCGGCCGTCGTAGCGAGGGCAATGGGAAAACCTGCAGTTGTTGGGGCGGAAGAGATCACCGTCGACTCAAAAACGGGAATCCTGAAGACGAGGAGTTTTACATTGAAGGAAGGAGATACTATCAGCATCGATGGTACAAGTGGTACGGTGTACAAGGGAAGCATACAGCTGGAAAATGCAAAAGCTTCAGAGGATCTGGATACAATACTCACATGGTGCAACAGGTACAGGAAACTTGGCGTTCGCGCAAACGCAAATACGCCTGAGGAAGCGAAACTCGCAAGGGAGAATGGTGCGGAGGGAATAGGTCTTGCAAGGACCGAGAGAATGTTCCTTGGAAACGATCGGATACCTATAGTGAGGAGCATGATCCTGAGCACTACAACAGAGGAAAGAAGGAAATACCTGGACAAACTCCTACCAATGCAGCTGGCAGATTTCGTAGAATTCTTCAGGGTAATGGAAGGTTATCCCGTGACCATAAGGCTGCTTGACCCGCCCTTGCATGAGTTCCTTCCAGACAAGGAATCACTGATTAATGAGATCAATGCACTGCAAAACACGAGATCCCTGCTTGGCGGAAAGAAGGATAAACTGGAAGAGCTCAGGAAGCTGCTGGTGACAGTGAAGAATCTTGAGGAATTCAACCCGATGCTCGGCTTCCGTGGCTGCAGGATTGGGCTGCTATATCCCGAAATATACGAAATGCAGGTCAAGGCAATCATGTCCGCAGCCAAGCAGGTCGAGTCTGAAGGGCGTGAACTGCTGCCCGAAATCATGATTCCCCTTGTTGGTCATCCCAACGAACTGAAAATTATCAAGGAAAGGCTTATCAAGACGATCCATGAAACACTTGGACCGAAGACAATCGATTACAAGATCGGAACAATGATAGAAGTCCCAAGAGCATGCCTTGTAGCTGACAAGATTGCAGAATACGCTGATTTCTTCTCCTTCGGAACCAATGATCTTACCCAGATGACTTATGGCTACAGCAGGGACGATGCAGAGGGAAAATTCATTTCCAGGTACCTTGAAGAGAAGATAATCGAACAGGATCCATTCAACACAATCGACAGGGACGGGGTCGGGGAACTGATGCGCATTGGCGTTGAGAGGGGGAGGAAAACAAGGAAGGACCTGGAAATAGGTATCTGCGGCGAGCAGGGAGGAGACCCGGAGACGATCTATTTCTGCCATGAAATTGGATTGGACTATGTCTCATCTTCGCCCTTCAGGATACCTGTCGCAATCCTTTGCGCAGCGAGGGCAAGCATGATGTATCAGGAAGCCGGAAAGCAGTGATTACCCGGCTCTGATTTGCACTTCTTGACCCCTTTTTATCATATTTTCAAAATGACACTTCTGTAATAGGTGTTTTGCCTGCGGGATCATACACTGGATGCCGTCTCGCAATACAGGATGAGAAGTCAATAAACATCATAAGTCAGCATGCGATATCTGTACAATGCCTTTCGACGATCTGCACGACTACGTTCAGCAACTGGCAAAAAGGAATGACCTCAGGATCATCAGGGATGAAGTCAACCCCGACCTGGAACTGACTCAAATCCTCAGCGAAGAAGAGCGCATTGGAGGTGCACATACGCTTGTTTTCGAGAACGTAACCGGATCCAGGGTACCTGCGATTGGCAACCTCTTTTCCACACATGATAAGATGCTTGCGATTCTTGGAGACGAACCCGGAAACATTGGGGAGAGACTTAGAAACCTCACGAGGATGCCTGATCAGTCGGAATCCATGATATCCCGTGGTTTCGAGATGTGGAGGGAACTTGGCGGAGTAAGGCCTAAGATTGCAGGATCGATGCCTGGAGGCTATTCTGAACTCGAAAAGGTGGATCTGTCAAGATACCCGATCACAAAGACATGGCCACAGGATGCCGGAAGATTCATCACACTTCCCATGGTCATTACAAAGGACCCGGTTACTGGTGCACGCAATGCAGGAATGTACAGGATGCAGGTCTATGACAGCGAAACTACAGGCATGCACTGGCACATACACAAGGGAGGCTCATCACACTTTCTTGCACAGGGAAAGAAGGAAATGGACGTAGCAGTTGTCATTGGATCAGATCCACTGACAATGTTTTCTGCGGTTGCACCACTGCCTGAATTCCTGGACGAATTCTCATTTGTGGGCCTGGTTGGCAAGAAGCGCGTCGAACTCGCGAAGGGAGTTACCGTAGATCTTGAGTATCCAAGGAACGCGGAGATCGTTCTTGAAGGTTTCATCGATCCTTCTGAAACCAGGACAGAGGGACCGTTTGGAGATCACACTGGTTACTATTCCCTCGAAGATCAATTTCCTGTATTTCACATAAAGAAGATAATCGAGAGGAAGGATGCAATGTACCCGACTACGATAGTAGGCAAGCTCTGGCATGAGGACGTTGTAATAGGGAAAGCGGTAGAGAGGATGTTCCTGCCGCTCATCCAGATGCAGCTTCCCGAGATAGTCGATCTCAACACTATGGAGGAGGCCGTATTTCATGACATGGTTGTGGTATCAATAAAGAAAAAGTATCCCGGTCATGCAAAGAAGATTATGTTTGCGATGTGGAGCTTCGGCCAGCTTATGTTTTCCAAGATCGTACTTGTGGTTGATGACGACATAAACGTCCATGACAGAAAGCAGGTCATCTGGGCTCTCGGCACCAGGGTAGATCCGGAAAGGGATGTGCTTATAGTACCGGGAACACTTACAGATACCCTTGATCATGCTTCACCCATCATCAACTACGGTTCGAAAATGGGAATAGATGCAACAAGGAAATCCAGCGCTGAAGGTTATAACAGAAAATGGCCGGACGTTTTAGAGATGTCGGAAGAGGTCGCAAAGAAGGTAAAGGAGAGGTGGGTTAAGCTTGGCCTTTGATTTCCTGCACAAGATTTCCCAGCTGATAAAAATAGAACATACCGTATTCGATCTGCCCTTCATATTCAGCGGTGCGGTGATAGCATCCAGGGGAACTTTCCTGCCTGTTACTTTTGCGCTTATCCTCATTGCGGCCGTCTCGGCTCGTGCTGCGGGCATGTCAATCAACAGGATCGAAGGAAGAAGATGGGACACTACCAATCCCAGAAAAAGGAACTGGGTCCTGGTAAACGGGTCTCTATCTGTCAGGACAGCCGTTATTCTGACGATATTGTTCTCTGCAATCTTCGAGATTACATCCTATGCTCTTAATTTCCTCGTATTCATGCTTTCTCCTATTGTGCTTTTCATGTTCATAACCGACCCCATCTTGAAGAAAATAACTCCATGGAGGCACATATACATGGGAGCCACAATTGGTATGGGAGTTATGGGTGGCTATCTGGCGGTTACACCATTCATCCCATCTACGCCGCAGATATACCTTATTTTCCTGTCCAGCACACTATGGATAGCAGGATTTGACATGTTATATGTTATCCCTGACATCGAGACAGACGAGAAACTGGGCCTGAAAACGGTCATGACCAGGTTCGGCACCGACAGGGGCCTTCTTATTTCCACGCTAACGCATGCGCTTTCATTCGCCGCTATGCTTATATTTGGTCTCTACATTGATTCATTCTGGTACTTCCTGATGCTTGTGCCGATACTTGCCCTGATGATCATACAGCACAGGATAATTGACCCTAAAAACCCAGCATCTGTAAAGGCATCATTCTTCGGCGCCAATTCCGCGATTGGATTCCTTTTCCTTCTTGGCGTTATATTATCATACATACCCGGATCTGTATGATCTGTATACCATGAAGTAGAATAGCGCCAGAATGCTTATAGATATTATCTCCAGCGACGCAATGCTTCCCCAGACCCTCAGTCCGTTATATGCATAGATAAACATGAGGAATGATCCTATCGATGGCCCCACGGACCTGCCGGCAGAGTTTGCCATGCTGAGGAATCCCATATACCGTCCTGTTTTCCCCTCGGGGGCAATCCTGGAGACGACTGTGTTCATTCCCGGAGTCGTCAGGTTCTCACCAATTGTTATGAAAACCATGTCGGCCATCAGTGAGTATAGAGATCCAGAAAAGGCAACCAGTAGATAACCCAGTGCATAGAACATTGACCCTGCTATCATCACTGTGATTACGTTGAGTTTCCTGGTAATCCAGGTCATCGGGTACTGCCCTATGACTACCACGAGCCCGTTAACTGCATAAATATATCCAATCTGGTATTCGAGTATACCAACAACCTTGGTGGAATATACCGGGAGAGTTACCGAAAACTGTGATGCTACAAGCGTACCGAAGAATGTTGCAGCAGCGAACATTAAGATTCTCCAGTCGAATACAAAGGCACCGCCTTCCTTCCGGGAGGAAATGCGGCCTCCCTGCACCAGCACCCTGGCTATTATTATCAGCTGGATGAGATTCGTGATTGATACCAGGAGGAAAATATACCCAACGCTTAGTCCTGCAATATATCCTCCAGTGATCGGCCCTACAGCCCACCCGACGTTTGCCATTATCCTGTAAATTGAATATGCAGAATTACGCTCCTCAACGCTTGTTACATCTGCGACGAGTGCAGAAGCCGAAGGGAAAACCAGGCCGCCTGACATTGAGCTTAGTACAAATACCGCTGCAATCAAGAGGTAGTATGAGTCTGTAAGAACAAGCACAGATAATGCCAGATATATGACGACGCCTGAAGCTGAGCCTGCGAGGATGGTATTCTTCCTACCAAACCTGTCAGCCATCATACCGCCTATAAAGCTGAAGGCAGAGGAACCGACGGCCAGGATGGTAAATATGATTCCAACATAGAAGATCGAGATCTTAAGATCAATGTTGAAATATATTGCCATGAATGGCCAGCTTGCACCAAACCCAATGCTCCTGATGCATGAAGCGAGTGACACAGCCCAGAACTGCTTGTTGTCAGTAAACATCGCTCTTGAGAATCTACCGGTCATAGTCTTTTATGCTGCCGAGACCTGAATGCCAGGAAGAAGAAAAAAGAATCTCAGGCGACATGTTAATGCATACTTTTATCCGTCAACTAAGATTCATGGAACAATGTGGGATATAACCTCATACAGTCCCCTGCGGGTCAGCCTGGCAGGCGGAGGTACTGATATTCCACCCTATTCTGATCGCTATGGATCCGCCGTAGTTAATGTGGCAATAGATCGTGGCGTTACAGTAAAATATAAGTTCGATCAGGAACCACTTGAGATATCATCCAGAGATTTCTTCAGGAGCACAGTTGTTGGAAAGAAGACTAGCCGAAAAGGGATGCAGGAAAAACTGGCTGACCTCTTTGTTGATTTCGGCATAAACAGCGGGAGGCTGCTCATCAACAGCGACGTCCCTCCTGGCTCAGGACTTGGCTCCTCGAGTTCTCTTATTCTCGCTGCCCTCAGTACAATTCACAGCATCAGGGGCGAATCCGTCGCAAGGGATGAACTGGCAGCTGAGGCGTACAGGCTTGAAAGGGAATATTTCGGTATAACTCTGGGTAAACAGGACCCATATGCCATTGCTTTTGGTGGCTTCAAGTACATGGAGTTCAAGGGGGACAACTTTGGGCTAAGCTATTTTGCCACATCTCCGAGATTCGATCTTGAATTGCAATCTTCGATGCTGCTCGTCTATACGGGCAAGACGAGGGAAAGCAGCAGGATATTACGGGATCAGGTTTCCAAATCTGTCAGGGGTGATCGCACGACAATAGAGCGACTGGATCAGGTAAAGGCACTTGCGGTTGAAATGAAAACCTCGATAGAGAAGGAAGATTTTCCATCTATTTGCAACATAGTTAACAGAGGATGGGAATTGAAGAAGAAACTTGGAAAGGAAGTCAGTAATCCCACAGTAGACAGGATAATTGATACAGCGCTTTCAAAAGGGGCGATGGCTGCCCGTCTCCTCGGCGGCGGTTCCCAGGGGTTCGTTCTGGTGCTTTCAAAACCCGGGAACTTCGAGCTGCAGAAAGAGATGCTGAACCTCTCAACTTTCGCGGTCAGGGTATCATTCGATCGTGAAGGCACCAGGATAACAGCACAGTAAACTATCCTTCTTCTTGATCAATCACGTCCTCTCGTCTGACCAGCGAAGAAAATATGATTGAAAGCAGGAGTGTCCCGAACAGTGACACAGAGTAAAGGTTGGAATCGATTGACTGGTTTGGCAGAACTATGACAACTGGTTCAAAGGCTAAAGTAGCAATTATAATGCCGACTGCGCCCCTGGATCCGAGAATTCCTGTCGACATGCGTGGCGTTACTCCATGAACAATCCGCCTCGATACAAAATAAGTGAGCAGCCCTCCGCTTACAGCGGCAATTGCTACAAGTGAGATGATATCCAAGATGTAATTGCTCGTAGGAAGGGTAGCTTCTATACCTGCGATGCTAAAGAAAACCGGTATGAAGAAGCTGTCGTCGAGCCTTGAAAGTGTGCGGGTAACTTTTCCATGCAGATCCTCACCAAGCACGACATCGTTGATCAATAGGCCTGCAAAAAAAGCACCAAGAACGAAAGAAACGCCAATCAGCTCAAAAATGAGGGATACAAAAAGAGCCCCAACTATGATTGCTCCAAGCACTAGCTTCTCTCCCCTCTCCATGGCATGGATTCTGTTAAAAAAAGCTAAAACTCTTTCAGAGTTTTTTCTTATGAGCCTGTCAATACCTGCGAGAAGTAAAAGGAATACAATAATGCCCGGAACCTCAACATACACTTCCTTCGGTGCAATCAATATGGATGTTGCACCGAGAGCCAGAAGATCTGTGATTACAACAGATGAAAGAATAAGGTTACCGGACTTTGTTTTAACCAGGGAATTATCCTTGATAAGCACAGAGACTATGCTTATCGATGGCACCCCGATCGCTATGGACAGTAAGCTTGCCTGGTAAAAATTTAAACCAAGTATGTAGAATGAAAAGGTGGCCAGGAATCCCAATGGGATGAGGAAACTTGTGATTGTAAGAATTAGGCTCCTTCCGAAGCCAGAGCGGAAAGTATCGGTGCTGGATTCCACTCCTATATACAGTATGATGAAGAATAGCGATATTTCTGAAATTGCCCCGAGAACCGTGCTCGGCTGTATCAGGTTAAGGACTATCGGGCCCAGAATTACACCGGCCAGTATTTCACCGATAACGGCAGCCATGCCGAAGCGCTGCAGGAGTTCCCCGAGCACAAGTGCCAGGGCGAGGAGAAGGAGTATTGATGTGATGAGTGACATAAATCTATATTAGCAGTAGATAAAATAAATATTGTTTCGGCGTGACTAGAAAATAGTGAACGCCACACCGCTTATAAGAAAATGACTCAGGATTATAGTTATAAAGAGAACAGAAACTGTGTTCACGACCTTGACCAGTGGGTTTATCGCTGGTCCTGCGGTATCCTTTGTCGCGTCCCCGACCGTGTCGCCCACAACGGCGGCCTTGTGCGCATCTGATCCCTTTCCTCCATACTCTCCCTGCTCAATGTACTTCTTGGCGTTGTCCCATGCACCTCCGCCAACAGTCATCATGATGGCAAGCGGGAAGCCTGAGAGAATAACGCCAATTACAACGCCACCAAGGGCGAGTGGACCGAGTATGAAACCGACCAGTATTGGTGTAAGGATGCCAATTGCAGCCGGTACCAACAACTCATGAAGCGCCTCTTTCGTGACTATATCCACTGCTTTTCCATAATCCGGTTTTTCAGTCCTGTTCAGGATACCGGCATGCTCCCTGAACTGTTTCCTTACCTCCTCGACTATTGCATATGCTGCCTTTCCAACTGAATTCATCAGGTATGATGTGAAAAAGAACGGAAGCATTGCGCCGATAATCAAGCCAACGAGTACCAGCGGGTTGTCAATTGCGACTACTGCATTAGGGTAGGCATTGGTTATCTCTATCTTAAGGGCAGCAAAGAGCGTCAGGGCTGCAAGCACTGCACTACCTATCGCATATCCTTTAGTGACTGCCTTTGTTGTGTTTCCCACAGCGTCCAGTGGGTCTGTGACCTCCCTTCTTGTCTTTTCGTCAAATCCAGACATTTCCGCTATACCACCTGCATTATCCGTGATTGGACCATAGGAGTCGATGGAAATGATTATTCCAGTTGCTGATAGCATGGCAGCAGCGGCAACCGCAATACCGTACAGCCCATAACTTTGAGCAGCAGTGGAGATACCGGTTACGCCATAGTAATAGTTTGATGTGATTCCGTATGATATGACGATACCGGTTATTATGACAATTGCAGGTATGAAAACTGCCTGCAATCCATAAGAGAGACCGGTTATGATGTTTGTCCCGCTTCCAGTGGTTGATGCTTTTGCAATCCTTGCGACAGGGGAAAACCTCTCGGAAGTATAGTATTCAGTGACATAGACAAATATGAGCATTATGATGATCCCAATCACGGCATCGACGAATAGAACAATTACATCATTCATCAGCAGATCAATCACGATGTAGAATCCAATTATGGATAGAATAACAGTTGCAATCAGGCCTTTGTAAAGTGCGCCCATGATCCTCTGCTTCGGTCCCTTCCTTACGAAGAAAATGCCGGCTATCGTCGATAGAAGCGCAACTGCTCCAAGAACAAGCGGGAATATCAGGAAATTGGTACCAAGGTCCAGGAGAGTAGCCAGCAGGACCGCGGCAAGTGCAGTTACGACAAAGGTTTCATAAAGGTCTGCCCCCATACCCGCGCAGTCTCCTACGTTGTCACCAACATTGTCTGCTATAACGGCAGGGTTCCTCTCATCGTCCTCCGGCAGCCCCTGCTCGATTTTTCCAACAAGATCCGCGCCAACATCTGCTCCTTTGGTGAAGATGCCACCGCCAACTCTTGCGAAAAGCGATACAATAGAAGCTCCAAATATGAAACCAATCATCAATCTTGGATTGTCATAGAGAATCTGGAATGAGACCAGTCCCAGAAGGGCAAGCGAAATGACCGTCAATCCGGTAACGCTTCCTCCCCGTATCGCAACACCCAGTGCTGCATTGAGTCCATTTTTTGCCCTAACAGCTGCCCTGACATTTGCCCTGACAGAGATGTTCATCCCTATCAGGCCCGCAACAGCGGAACCTAGGGCGCCGATGAAGAAACCAAGTGCAATCTTCCAGCCGTCCGAGAAACCCTGTGCGGCGTAAAACGCCCCAAAAATCACAAAAGTTAGAACAATCACGAAGATGAAAACAGTGGTATATTGTCTCTTCATGAAGGCATTTGATCCCCTCCTGATATAGTCTGAGATTTCCTGTGCTTTCTGGTCGTCTACCTTTATCTTGAGCAACAGGTAGCTCTGGATTCCAGCATAAACCAAGCCGATAATTGACGAGATAAGAACAAACAGTTCCCATCCCAGAATCGTTCCATACATTGAAACGGGATAATATATTATTTAAAATTCTTTTTCTTATAGTCCTCGGGTCTACAGCTTATAGACAATGTCGGAAACTTTGTCTCCTTCCCTTATTCCTGCATTGCGTGCTCCTGAGGTGACTCCTGCAACCTTGGCGTTAAGTAGTGTAGCAAGATCCTTCACGCCAGTTGCCCTGACAGCAATATCACCCAACTTTTCAGCGGCTTCAAGTGAAAGGTATCCGCACATCGCAAAGCCACGCTCGCCTTTCAGGAGGACAAGCGGTGCAGCCCCCATGTCAACTTTCACGTACGAGTACATCCTGCTTCCGATCTTCACTGTTTCCGTGCAAATCATGAAGGCAGATCGCAAGCACAGTTATATTTTCATCCATATATTTTCTGCATGAATCAAGGACATGATCATGATAATGAATCCGCTGGCAATCCATGCACATGGATAGAGGAACAAGCTTCTGGCACACAATTCCAAGAGGAGAAAAATGCCCAGAGCTCTTCAACATGATAGTGGAAACCCCGCGGGGAAGCAAATGTAAGTACGAGATAAGCAAGTCTTTTGCAGGTATAAACCTGGACAGGGTGCTTCACCATTCGGTCATGTATCCTGCGGAATACGGCTTGATCCCACAAACCTATTACCTGGACAACGACCCCATGGATGTCATCCTTTTGATGTCTCAGCAGACTTTTCCGGGAATTGTAATCGAGGCAAGGCCGATTGGGATACTTGAGATGCTTGATCAGGGGTTGCAGGATGACAAGATACTCGCAGTTGCAACAAAGGACCCTATCTACAGGGACTATGAGTCAATTGACCAGCTCCCGGAGCACCTTCCAAAAGAGATCTCAAATTTCTTTGAGATTTATAAGCTCCTGGAGAACAAGAAGACCGAGGTGAAAGGGTGGCTTGGCAGGGAAGAGGCGCTAAAAGAAATCAGGAGGTCCATGAATCTATACGATCAAAAGTTCAAGCTGTAAGTTCGTTCAACATTCTCCGGAATAATTTGCCCTGTACCCGCTGTGAGCACGGTATATAATATGCAAAAGCGGGCAGGAGCCAGAACTGTAATTGATTGAAAGGTACATCGCGGATTTCGCCTGTTCGGCACGGTCAGGTTAAAACAAGCAAAGGTTATATAGAAGTTTATTTTTACTATTCGATTAACATGATGGGTGGACAACCAATCTTCATACTTAAAGAAGGAACAAAAAGAGAATCTGGAAAAGACGCGATGCAAAACAATATTGAGGCAGCAAAGGGTATTGCCCAATCAGTCAGATCCACGCTTGGACCCAGGGGAATGGACAAGATGATGGTAGACTCGCTTGGGGACATAGTCATAACAAACGATGGTGTTACAATCCTTAAGGAAATGGATGTGGAGCACCCTGCTGCCAAGATGATGGTTGAAGTATCCAAAACGCAGGACAGCTTTGTCGGCGATGGAACAACAACCGCCGTGATCATCGCAGGAGCACTACTCGCAGAAGCCGAAGCACTGATAAAACAGAACGTGCATCCAACGGTTATATCTGAAGGATACAGGCTCGCTTCAAGACAGGCAAAAGAGATCCTGGAGAAAATGGCAAAGAAAGTCAGCATCAGCGACGAAAAGCTTCTGAGGAAAATGGCTGAAACTGCTCTGAGCAGCAAGAGCGCCTCTGGTAGCAAAGAGAAGCTTTCAAAGATATCATACGATGTTGTAAAGAGTGTTGCTGAAAAGGTTTCAGACAGATTGACCGTTGACTTTGACAATATACAGATAGTCAAGAAGAAGGGCGGGGAAATCGAGGAGACTGAGATGATCTCCGGAATTATAGTGGACAAGGAAAAGGTTCACCCTGGAATGCCGGACTCTGTCTCGAAGGCCAAGATCGCTGTATTGAACGCTGCACTTGAAATCAAGAAACCTGAATTCGATACAAACATCAGGATCGATGACCCGAGCATGATACAGAAGTTCCTGTCACAGGAAGAAGACTTACTGAAAGAAATGGTATCAAAGGTTAAGAAGACTGGCGCAAACGTCCTCATCACACAAAAGGGCATCGACGACCTTGCCCAGCACTACCTTTCAAAGGAAGGGATCTATGCCGTGAGGCGTGTAAAGAAAAGCGATATAGAGAAACTTGCCAAGGCCACGGGGGCTACAATCGCGTCTTCAATAGACGAGATATCCTCTTCCGATCTTGGATACGCAGAGCTAGTTGAGCAGAGAAAAATCGACGACGACTACCTAACATTTGTAACTGGGTGCAAGAACCCGAAGGCAGTAAGCATCCTGGTCAGGGGAGGAACTGAGCATGTCGTGGATGAGATCGACAGATCGATTACAGATTCACTCCATGTGGTTGCAGCTGCTGTCGAGGATGGAAAGTACACAACAGGCGGAGGCTCATCTGCATCAGAGGTTTCTTTCAGGCTCAGGGAATATGCTTCAAAGGTTGGAGGAAGACAGCAACTCGCGATTGAGAGGTTTGCCAATGCTCTGGAGGAGATCCCGAGAGCACTTGCTGAGAACGCAGGCCTTGACCCAATAGATGTGCTGATAAAGATAAGGAGCTCGCACGCTGAAGGAAAGAAGTTCCACGGTATTAACGTGTACAATGGAGAGGTTGAGGACATGGAGAAGGCAGGAGTCATAGAACCTCTCAGGGTTGGAATTCAGGCAATAGAGTCAGCGACAGAGGCCGGTGTCATGATCCTAAGGATTGATGACGTTATTGCTACCAAAGCATCCAGGGGACCAGGCGGTCCACCAGGCGGTGGAGCCGGCGGAGCTGGCGGAGACGAGGATTAAACCTCCTTTTCCTATTTTTTATTCGCAAAAATAACCTTTTTCCAATTTCACATTATTTTTTTCCAGGAAGCTCTGCAGCTGATCCCTTACTTTTTCTGCGTTTTCAGGATCAAAATAGCAGGTGCCCGTTCTTCTGTACAGTATGTCATCAACAGTCATCGCGCATTCAAAATTGACTGCAGATTCTATAGTATTCAGTCCAGGGAGGCCTGCATAATCAAGCCTGGGTAAATCTGGAGTTACTTTTCCAGCATGGATCCTCGAGGTAACCATTTTAGCAACCTTGTGGGCAACCCTCCTATAGTCTGTCACCTTTCCACCTATAACGGTTATCGAGATATCATCAGAGATCAGCTTGAAGTCCCGGGATAATTTTCCGGGCGAATCTCCATTTCCGTAAAGTGTCCTGATTCCTGCGTATTCACCAATGGGAGAAACGCTTGAAAATCCACTGGATATGAACGAACAACTCTTTATGACATAATCTCGCTCACCGGGTTTCACCGAAAGATCGTCAGGCGAATCAGTAAAGGTGTCTGTTGTACCTATTATGACAACTTTTTCCCTTGGAATAACAAACATCTGCCTGCCGTCAATTGGTGACTTGAAGGCTACTGCATGGCTCCCAGGGAAAGCATTTCTGGGGTATATCAGGTGAATTCCCTTGCTAAGCCTGACCAGCTTCAGATCCAAAAGAGTTTCAGGCAGAAGGTTTGTAATCCATGCTCCTGCACAGTTTATTGTCATTCTGGATCTGATGTCAAAAATTTCACCTGTCAGTTTATCCTGGAGTTTTGCCCTTATTCCGTTCTCGTTCTTTTCCATGCCCAGGCAAGAAACGTAGTTCAGGCAGATCGCATTGTTTTGGTGTGCGGAAACAACATTCAATATAGTAAGGTATGAGTCGTCAGTCACGCAATCTGTATAAGTGAAGTATCCCTCTATTTCCACCGGATATAAGCCATCATTCTTCTTAAGCCGGCTGGGTTTACCACCACCAAGCATTCCATATAGAATCAAGCCAAGCCGGATGCTCAGCTTTCCGAACTGATTCCCGCCCACAAGGATATCGAACTTCTCCTCTTTAACGACCGGGGTATGTTTTACAAGATAATTTCTTTCCTTTAAGAGGCTCTTTGTCAGCCTAATCCTCCCCTGTGCCAGATACCTGAGCCCTCCATGAATTAACTTTGACGACTTTGAGCTGGTTCCTGACGCAAAATCTCCCTTTTCCACAAGAATGACCCTGATCCCTGCCTGTGATAGTGCATTGGCAACCCCTGCCCCAATGATACCTCCCCCCACTATGAGAACATCAAACATGGATCCTTTTGCCTTTGTAAGTTCTGAAGAGCGTGTAGCATATGAGAATTGCATCATTGTCTGTCCCTGAACTGATTCTCTCTGTATATTGGAAACAAATATAAGCGCATTTAAACAACTAAAGCTTCGCATTTAAAACAAAAAAATAAATTTTTATGATACCGGGGAGGTATCAAGATAAAAAAAATTATGCTGCAGAACTTTCAGCTGCTGGCTTCTTCGAGGGACCCAGGACCAAGCTTCCAACTATCGCGATCAGTAGATTGATCAGAAGAGCAATCAGTCCGATGTAGATGAAGCTGAATGGAGTGGTGAACTTGAAGAATGTTGTTTCTAAAGTTGGAAGGTGTGCAATGAAGAAGTTTGCATCAAGGATCAGGTATATTCCTGAAATCATGCCAGCCAACCAGCCAACACCAACAGCATATTTGTTCAACTTGTTTGTGTACATTCCGATGAAGATTGCAGGAAGAGTTTGAAGTATTATTATTCCGCCGACAAGCTGTAGTTCGAGTGAGTAAGTCGCTGAAATGGCGAAGATGAAGGCCAAGGCAATGAACTTGAACATCACGGAAAAATACTTAGCAAGCCTCGCTTCTGTCTTGCTGCTCATGCCTGGTCTTGCAACTTTAATCACATTCCTGGTCAGGAGGTTAGCCTGGGAAATCGCCATTATGGACGCTGGAACAAGTCCGCCTATGAAGATGCCAAGGAAGGCAAAACCTACAAACCAAGCTGGAAACTCAGCATAGATAAGGGATGGGACAACCGTAACAGCACCATATTTTGCAACATCAGCTAGAGCTGAGGGAACCGCATAGATCAGTATTCCAAATAGGGCAAGAAGTGCAAGTCCAATTCCATACATTGGAAGAAGAGCAGTGCTCATCCTTAATCTCTTTGTCGAGTTTGTGCTCAGGACTCCGTTAATTGCGTGTGGATACAGGTACAAGGCCAATGCGCTCATTATAGTCAGGGAAATGAAGCCATTAAGATAAAGTCCGGCCAAAGTATTGGTTCCTGTTGCCAGTGTTTTAGCGGCAGTGAAAGCGACAGCGAACCCGCCAATACGGATTGGGACAACGACAATTATAACAATCACGCTTGCAAATATTATCGCATCCTTCATTACTGCTGTAATTGTAGCACCCCTCAATCCGCTTGTGAAGGTGAAAGCGGCCAGTATTATGAATGACACAATCAACGCAATTTCGGTAACGATATTCGCATCGGTCGCAGTAAGATGTCCAATCATTACTGTTAGAACCGCCTGCATTCCATATATCTGGAGCGCAATGTACGGTAGCTCAGCTACAATCCCGGTGAATGCAAGGAGTATCGCAAGGGTTTTGCTGTTAAACCTGTCCTGAACAAAGTCTACCGCTGTAACGTAATTCTTGCCCTTTGCCATTCTCCATAATCTGGGCATTGTAATCATTGCAATGCCGAAAGTCATCCCTACGTACGGAACTGCATAGAAGTAAACTGCGCCTTTTTCATACACCAGTTCTGGAATGGCTATAAAAGTGTATGCTGTGTACAGATCTGCACCGACCAAGAACCATGCGAGGTATCCGCCAAGTTTTCTTCCTGCAAGGGCCCACTCGCCGAGATCACTCATGTCACCTCTCCTGAATCTCGAGGACCCAAAACCAAGGGCAACGAAGACGAGGAAAAGGGCTACAAAAACCGAGAGGATGATATAATTATTCACTGGGCATCAGCTCCTTCCATCTTGTTCAGTAGCAAAGCTGCAAAAACATACATTACTGCGGAAACGACCAGCCATACCGTCTCAAACCAATAAAAGAATGGAATTCCAAGCAATATAGGCTTATCAATGTTATATATAGGCGTCAGTCCAAATATCAACATCGGGAAAACAAGCAATATTGCCACTGTTAACTTCTGGGTCGTAGTTCCTTTTGCCTCATAGTTCCAATTAGACTCTGTTTCATGAGCTGACATGATAGATCAGAGCATGGACAATTTTTTTGTTAATAAATTTTTGCTTTAGGCCTTGAATCTAAGCACATCAACCGATTGGAACACGAATAGAGGGAAATAATTAAGTTGAATCCTGTGCACTGCAATTTCAGGAGCAATAAAATAGCGGGGTTCTACACTCCACTAAGGAGCAACGGGCAAACTGGATCCTTTCCAAAGACGCTGCCCTCATAGAAAAATGCACGGGCACGGCTACCTCCGCATAATTCGCGGTATGGGCATTCACGACATGATTCTGTCAGGTTATTTCGATCCCTCAGTCGCTTCAGGGTGGGATTGCTTCTGTAGATTTCGGGCAGAGACTGACCTGTAATGCTTCCAAGATCGATAGGGAGAAAACCGCTTGGCTTCACTTTACCATCGTGGGAAACAAATATCACTCCATTTCCATCTGAAGTCCTTGCAATAGGTATCTTATCATCAGCATGATCCGGTGCACCGCAAATCTTAACTGTGAGGTCCCTGAGTGAATTATATAGGCTGTTCCTGCCCTTTTCTAGGGCGTTATTGTGATCATAGGAGAGTTTCCTGAAATATGGTCCCTCCACAGTACGTATGTTGATTCCGTATCCAGAGGCAAAGACCAGAAACCTGCATACTGCATCATATTCCTCGGCAGAGACATCATCAATGTCAATACCCCTCCCTACTTTTATCAGGAAGAATATCTCCCAGGTCCTGATGCCAGAATCTAGAAGGATCTTCAGTACCCATGGGAGGTCTTTTACATTGTCGCTGGAAACCAATGTATTGACCTGTATGTTGACACCTATTTCTTCTCTTGACATTAATATCTTAAGAGTGGATTCAAAAACTCCTGCTCCTCGTATGAAATCATGGAAATCCTTTCTCCCATCAAGGCTGATTGATATAGACGATGATCCAGAGTGCTTTACAAGCTCGATGGCTTCCTCGTTTTCGAGGCCAGTCACCGCTGGACTCAAGGCAAATGGTATCTTTAGTAACCGGGCTTCTTCCATAATTTCAGGAAGGTGCTGTTTTTTCATTACGTCTCCACCCGTCATTATCAGAACAGGTGGCCTGCCTTCAAACTGAGTCAGCTGATGAAGGAAATCAATTGACTGATTTAGGTTCAATTCCTCTCTGGCAGGTAGTTTCATAGAAGTCGCTCTGCAATGCCTGCATGCGAGATCACACGCCTTGGTCGTTTCCCAAAACACAAGTAAGGGTTTGGATGAGTATATGCTCTTACTAGAATCCATTATTTATCAGACATTATATTATTATAACTATGTATATTAGGAAAGCTGCATACATATTCGCATTTTCCTGCATTTTATATCATTTTCTTTATTCGGGATCAAGCTATAATGGAGACGGGATCCTTCTCCATGAGCAATTAATATCATTCATGAATACCAGTTGATGCGAGTAAATGATATCCTGGAATCACAAAACTATACGACAACTACAGTTGCGCTTATAACTTCAGAATTGGATGGTAGAGTAAATGTCATGTCAGCAGAGTGGTCGATCAGGGTCTCCATAGATGAATTCCTCATTGCAGTATTCGTTGGATATGAGCGTGCGACTTACCAAATTATTCATTCTTCTGGAGAATTCGGCGTCAGCTACTGTTCTGATGAACAGGGGTATCTTGCGTATATTGCTGGAAACTATTCCTTCAAGACACATGACAAGTTCAAGATAGCTGAGTTCACCACATTTCCTTCAAGCCACATAAAACCGCCGCTGATTGAAGGGTGCATTTCAAACTATGAATGCAAGGTCGTGGACGAGTTCAGAACCGGTGATCATGCTGCCTTTATCGGCAAAGTGTTAGCGGGATACTATGACCCGGATAAGAAACCCCTTGTATTTCACAAGGGGAAGTTCCATTACATTGGTACCCGGATGACCCATGACCATCCATTTTAACAGATACAAGCACTAGATTTGGACTCAAAGGAAAAAATGATTAAACGATTGGTGATAGCGGGGAACCCATATGAGAGGCAAGAAAATATTAATTACTGGCGCAGCCGGATTTATAGGCTCTAACATGGCCACATTCCTGCTCAATGATAATGAAGTGGTCGGAATCGACAACTTTTCAAACGTTGATGACCGGTTTGTAAGGGTCCTCAGCAAGAACAGGAATTTTGTATTCAGGAAGGGAGACATAAATGATCTTGAATTCATGAAGGGGCTTGGTAAATTCGACTTGGTTATACATCTTGCTGCGAATTCTGATGTCAGGGGTGGCTCTTCTGACCCAATGCTGGATTTCAGGGTAAATGCTCAAGGCACCATGAACGTTCTTGAATTCATGCGTCTGTCAGATACTTCACAGATGGCCTTTGCATCAAGCTCAACTGTCTATGGCGAAGCTACACAGCTTCCAACACCTGAATCCTATGGTCCATACCTCCCTATATCCAGTTACGGCGCATCAAAGATGGCTGGAGAAGGTTTCATTGCTGCTTATTCCCACTATTACTCATTCAGGTCAACGGTGTTCAGGTTTGCCAACATAGTCGGGAAGAACTCAACTCATGGCGTGATTTTCGATTTCATAAACAAATTGAGGAAAGACAACCGGTCTCTTGAGATTCTTGGAGACGGTACACAGAGAAAATCATACATGCATGTGAACGACTGCGCTGGATCAATAATCTATGTGCATGAGAAGCTTCAAAAAACGGACATCGTGAACCTTGGTAATCTGGGAACAACTTCTGTAACAAGGATTGCAGATTCGGTGACTAAAGCCATGAAACTTGAAAATGTCGCATACCGCTATACGGGCGGGTTCGAAGGACGGGGCTGGAAGGGAGACGTGAAGATCGCCGAACTAGCAATAGACAAGCTCACTTCACTGGGATGGAAAAACAGCATGGGAAGCGATGCAGCAGTTGATCATGCTGTAACCGAAACGCTGGCCCAGATTTAGGAAACGCTGAACCCACATGAGTCATTTTGTCCGCGTTAGGATGCCACCGGATATTGAATAAGACAAATTGAAAACATCCTTCAGTTCATCTGTCTGCATTGCAGCTATCACATCAATCCTTTTCCTAAAGGTGACTTCTCCAATTGCTTTTGCAAAATCGGCCATGCCGCTGATGTTAGCCAGCACCTCATCAATCAAAATTATTCTAGGCGCACTCACTATTCCTGTTGCAATAGCTACCCGCATCTTCTGGCCGAGGCTTAAGTTTCCAACTTTTCCATCATAATCAATGCCAAGTGCATCAACGACTTCCCGTTTCTCAATTTGGCTGTATGGTGATCTTGGCCAGGAAAGATGATCCTGTACATTCAGAGAGCCGATGTATGAGTCTGGCCCAATATATACCGCCTTCCTTATGGATACCGGCATGTCTGTCACGTCAATCGAATTAAGCCTGATTGAACCAGAGTCTACCGGGATGTAGCCAGCGACAGATTTAAGGAGCGTTGTCTTGCCAGATCCATTGGGTCCTTTCAGAAGCATCATGCCCTCCCCGGACAGCGATGCATTGAGCGTGAACTCGCCCTGCCTCTTCTGAAACCTGGCCTCTATCATCGCCCGGCACGATTCCTGCGCTTGTACGAGTTGCTGAAGAGCCTTGCTGCAGCGAGGACCGCAATCGATACCACTATCATGACCGCAGAAGCGGTAACTGCTACCTGTGGACCAAGATATCCATAGTAGTTGTATATGAGGACAGATGCATTGCTGGCCCCTGCGAAAGGATACTGGGTCACATAATAAGCGAGAATGGCTATTGATCCAAATTCACTCATCCCTCTGCTCATGGAGGTAAGAGCAGCATAGAGCGTTTCCCTCTTCTGCGAAGGCAGTATAGTCCCATATAGGGTCCAGAATCTTGAAGTGCCAAGAGACATTGTGTAAAGATCTGAATCCAGATTTCTCGAAGAGAATACTGACTGCATTGTCCGTATGTATATCGGCGCAGAAACGAATGAAAGAGCAATAACTATTCCCTGGATTGATTGAAAGAAGTTTATTCCAATGGATGCCAGGAATCTGCCGGTAGGCGTGAACGGGCTGCCAAGAATCAGGAAAGCTATTCCCACTACCGGATGAGGTATGCTTGCAGGTATATCGGAAATACTCTCAAGCCCGGTATGCTTTGAGAAAGCAAGTTCGTAGGCAAGTGGAGTGAATACCACAAAGACAATCAGCGCTGACAGGCCGGATGTTAAGAGAGTCAATGCAATCGACTCAAAGACCTGCGGACTGAATCCTGTGGCAGACCTGTATACGACAAAACCGTAATAGAGGAGAACCAGTATGGGAATGATAAGGAGAACTCCGGCAAGCATAGAAAGAAACCAGATTATATCTTTAGATCTGCTACCGGCCATAGACATTCCCGCCTCAGATACTACCTGCCTTAGTTAACTTTCCATCAGAAATTAAAGCCGTCAGGCAGCCTGGCAATGTTATGTTCGTGAATACAAGAAGAGGTTTTAATGTCTCCATCCCAAATAATGTCATCTGTCCGCTGTTATTGATCACATAGCATACAAACTTCAGGGCATCCAGGTGGGATGAGACGTTTGCAAGCGCGGTGATGAAGAGAAACACTGGGGAACCCGCCTGGGTACCAGTTGTCGTATTGTATGAAAATTGTGAATAGAAACTGGCCAGCGAAGCGTTACTGAAGCTCAACTTCTGCGGTAGCATAATGTAGTCCAGTCCCTTGGTTATTGCAGCAGACCTGTAGATATAAAGGAAAGAGATGCTTCCCTGCTCGAGTGGGGCGACAAGTTCCGCAGCACTGCTGGCACTTGATATTCCGCCATCTGAGAGGATCTTACCGGTGTAATATGAAATATTTCCGCCATGATACAGCGATCCCGCGATCTCCAGCGAAATCATTGCCCTGAGGCCTGCTGGGTCCTCGCTTGGGTCTGAAATTCCAACTTTAACGATTCCAGACGTAAGATTTGCGAAGGCATCTGCATATTCCACGGATAATCCTGAGGCTGAAGCAGAATTGAACTCTGAGACAATTGCCCTGGCTGGCGAAGTGAGTGTGGCATTATTATACGCGATCACCAAACTATCTGCAGCAAAAGCTACAGCCCATCCGCTGTATCTTTGCTCTCCCAGGTACTGCTTATCATAAGAGCTGAGGGCGACTGAAATAAACACTTCAGCCGGGTTTCCCTGGCTTATCTCGCTTGCCAGGGTATATGATCCACCTCCTTTTGCATCATTTATCGACATTCCGGTTGAATTCCTGAATCCGGAAATCATGTAATTAGCCTCACCGACATATGCGTCAGCGGTGAAAACCTCAAGCGGCTGAGAGGGCTTATCCAGATACAGGTAGGTTCCAACCAGTAGCACTACAACCAAAGCAACAATTACAAGGAGAACCCCCCGTCTCATGCATTCGGTGAACGTTTAATCGATAAATATCTTTACTTTTGAGAAAAGGTAAACATTAATGTTTACTTTGTGCATTGCAGATATTGATGCAAGCAAAACAAACCATACTGACAGCAAGGCAGATTGAAATCCTCGGTTTGAGATCTCAGGCGTTATCCACCGCTGAAATCGCATCAAGTATAGGAACTACGACAAAAAACGTAATCATCATCGAGTCAGCGATTCACAGGAAACTGGAAAGGGCAGCCAACACTATCAGGCTGATCCAGGAAGGAGGCCTCGCCTCTGTTGTAACTGCGGAGAGGGGTACCCATTTGCTCGATGCGATCCGCTCCGTCCTTGATGAGGCTGATCGCACTCATACAAAGTTGCGTGGTAACCTACTGGATTTGATGACATCGATAAGGGCATTCGCAGGAAGCAGGATATCAGGGGGCTCGCTGACTTCACCGCTGACAGTTATGCTTTTCAGGACAGGCAGGTGGGTAGTGACCGCATAAGAGATTAATAGACCTGGAATATCTCTCCACTACGTTGTGATACCTTGAAGCTTGAAGAAAAGATAGCGGGCGAAATAACCATATCAGAAAATCCTGGCGAAACGATCAAGAAGTGGAGGGAAGAATTCAGGATCAACAAGCTTGAACTATCCAGGTTTCTGCACATATCCCCGTCTGTCATCAGCGATTACGAATCCGGGCGAAGGCGATCTCCAGGAGTTACTTCCATAAGGAGGATCGTGGAAGCAATGATTGAGATAGACAAGACGAGAGGTGGACACCTGATCAGGCGCTACAGTTCGGGAGTTCCATCTGACGCCCTCATCGACATACGCGATTACGATCACGAGATTTCTCTGGACAAGATAATTGGCCTCATTGATGGGGAAAACGTTTCGCCCGTCTCCACATCCAGGCACATAATGGGTTATACGATAGTGGATGGGATCAAGGCAATTCTCTCATTTTCATACTCCGAATATTCTCTGCTTTATGGTTGGTCAAGTCAGCGGGCGATTTTTTTTACCGAAGTCAAGCTCGGGAGGAGCCCGATGATTGCCATCAGGGTACATCCGCTGAAACCGGCAGCCGTTGTATACATCAAGGCAGGCAGGATCGACGATCTCGCGGTGAAGCTTGCAGAGATAGAGAATATACCCCTGATAACCACTGAAATGGATGTAAAACAGGTTTCGGAAGTCCTGTCATCATTAAGATGACTCCGGAAACAGGCGGTCAAGATACCATTTACTGTCGAATTCCATGATATCATCAACTTTCTGTCCAGTGCCTATAAAATAGACGGGTTTCTTCAATTCGTAACACAATGATATGAGCAATCCGCCCTTGGCGTCAGTATCAAGCTTGGTGATAACAAGCCCGTCGAACCCGATATCTCCCATGAAGGTCTTGCCCTGGGAAAGCGCATCCTGGCCGATCATAGCATCCAGTATCAGCAGTGTGAGGTCAGGCTTTGCCACTCTCTTGATTTTCTTCATCTCCTCCACAAGATTCTTGTTATTCTGCATCCTGCCTGCAGTATCGATAAGGACATAGTCCATTTTTCTGGCAGTGGCATGATTTATTGCATCAAATGCCACTGCGGACGGATCCGATCCCTTGTCATGCTTGATCAATTCTATGCCGATCTCGCTAGTCCAGTGTATAAGCTGATCTATTGCACCTGCACGGAAAGTATCGGAGGCGGATATAACCACCCTTGAACCATTTCTCTTCAGGTAGGCAGCGAGCTTTGCAATCGTGGTGGTCTTTCCGCCGCCGTTCACCCCCAAGAACATGACGATGTACGGTTTTTTCTGTGGTGACATGATATCCACAGCAGGTTCCACTGCATCAAAGACTGACTTCACGCTTCTCTTCACCAGTGAAAACATCTGGGACTGAGTTATTTTCCCGCCTGCTTTTTCTGCTGTCTTCTCAGTGATCTCTGAAATTCTTTCTGCTACAGAGACGGAAACGTCAGATTCAACAAGTGCTTCTAGAACCCGGTCGCCCAACTCGCTCTTCCGGAAGGTCTCGTCAGCATTCCTTGACGAAAGTACGGAGCCAAGTCTTTTCCTGAATGCCTCAAACATCTATTACTTCCCTTCGGAAGATGAATTCTGGGCAATGGCCAAAAGGTTATCATACCTGATCCTGAGATCAGCCTGCCTCTGGATCAACTCATCCAGAGTTTTCCTCAGGTTTTCCATATTATCCTCGATCCTCTTCCCGGCATCCTCTGCTGTGGATTCAACGAAAACATCAGATCCCACCGGTACGATGACCTTGTCTGAGTTACCAATCTCTCCGTCGACGTACATACCCGATCCGATTGATATCTTTACGGTCTTGCCCGAGAGCTTCGGCTTCTCTTTCACCACTGCAAGTGTTACTGCAAGATCCTGGTAAGCCTTGTCAACCGTTGAGATCTGCCTCTCAGTGGAATCCAGTAGAGATCGTGTCAGGTTTATCTCGTCAACTAAACTTGCTTGATTATCTGAGTCCATATTACTTACCTGCGAATATTTTCAGGCTCTCCCTGAGAGCATCGAGAACAGGCATGTGCTCACCCGATAAATAGCTTATCAACGCACCGCCTCCCGTGGAAGCATGCGTGATCTTTCGCATGAGTCCCATTCTCTCAAGGGCACTCAGGGTATGCCCTCCACCCGCTATTGTTAGTGCCCCGGATTCTGCCACTTCACTGAAAACTTCCCTTGTCCCGACTGAATACTGATCTATCTCATACATTCCCATTGGGCCGTTCATGAAGATTGCATCTGCTTTTTTTATATAACCGGAAAATTTGACAATGGTGTCAACGCCGATGTCCGCAATGAGATCACTGTCTTGGATCTTTGATCCTATCTCGACCCTGCGTCCGGAAGGGTTAAGCACTGCATCATCGGGTAGTATTATCCTGCCAGGGTATTTACTGTATAGATCCGAGCACTTCTTGATCAGTTCAGCGTAGTTCTTGTTGTTCTTCTTTATAAAGGCAAGTGAACGCTCTCCAATATTCTTCCCGATCGCATAGAGAAAAGCGTTCCCGACAACTCCTCCTGCCAGGATGTGATCCACGACCCCCTTCTCAAGGAAGCTTCCTGCAACAGTGATTGACTCGTTTATCTTTGCACCCGCAAGTATGGCTACCTTCTTTCCGGTAGATGGCGCCCTGAATTTCTCAAGAGCGCTTATCTCCCTCTCGATAAGCCTGCCCGCCACGTTTGGCTTAAGTGATCTAAATCCTGTCAGCGTGATCTGCGGCCTATGGATTGCTGGAAACGCGTCTATTACGTAATAATCCATCAAGGGAGAAAGCATTCTCACTATGTTCGATGATACCATAGTCTCGAGGTCCGCTCCATCAAGGGAAACCTCCTCAGAATAGAAACGGCTGTTCTCGAGCATTATGATCTCGCCCGGCTTCATTTTCTGAACTGCTGTCGTCACTGCGGACCCAAAGAGCTGATCGATGAACCTTATCTCTTTCTTGATCAGCATTCCTAGATGACTGGCATGGGCCCTGAGGCTTACAAAGTCATCCTTACCAGGCCTGCTCTGGTGTGCGATAATGACCAGCTTGGATCCCTTCAATTCGTTGATGGTGTCAACATGCGCGTTGAACCTGGAATAATCAAGTATGTCGCCTGTTGACGGCTCTATGGGGGCATTAACGTCCAAGCGAAGAAAGACCGTCTTTCCATTAAAGTTGAAGTCATCAAGAGTGAAAAAATCCTTTCTGGCAGTTTCCACGTCGGATCATGCCGTGGCACTATTTGTTGTTTTTCTGTTCGGTCGTCTACATCAGAGCAAATTAAAGCCTGTGTTCTGTAAAGCAGGAAATGCCGAACAAAAGACAAATCGCTCTGAAACGATCTGCAGGCGGTTCATATGCAGTATCTATACTGGAACCTATCTTTAAGTTCATTCCTGGCAAACTTTCAGGAATCAACAAGAAAAAAATATTGTAAATTAAATATTGCTTGGAGATCACTATGCTGAATGAAAGGTGTCATAACCGCAGCAGGTCTCGGCACAAGGTCCGGCCTCGAGGGAAGACTGAGGAAAGAATTGCTTCCAATTTACCTGAAGCTTGGTAACAGTATAGTCTTGAGGCCAATTTTAGATGCGGTATATTCAAGAATGGTGTCCCATGGGATACATGACATCGCTATAGTTCTCAATCCCATGGACGAGATAACACATGCATATGTCAGGGCAAATCTCCCAGACGCAACAATACTTCACCAGCCAAGGCAGAATGGTTTCGGCGATGCAGTCCTGCAGGCACGCGACTTCATCGGCGACAGCGACTTCCTCCTGAATGCAGGCGACGGCCTGATCCTGGATGACAGATCATATTCAACCGGCCTGGAAATTCACAGGAAAACCGGCTCATCCTTACTGTATCTGATGAAGGTTGAAAACCCAAGCAGGTACGGTGTCGCAGAAGTCACGTCACAGGGCAGCTGCATGCGCGTTTCGGGAGTAGAGGAGAAACCGGCAAACCCAAAATCTGATCTTGCGCTTTGTGCAACATATATTTTCAGGAGTGAAATACTTGAGAAAATCGATTCAAAACAAGGCAGAAACATTGAATTTACACCTGCGATTCAGGAATTTATTTCAGCAGGCGGTACCATTCTTGCTGTAGAAATTGCGAGGGACGACTGGATAAGCGTGGGGCATGCAGTTGACTACACTGAATCCCTTCATCGTACCCTCAATGCAGCAAGAAAATCAGGATAAGCCTTTACTCTCTTTCCATGTGGTCCTGGGCATTATTACCTCACGGAGGCCAAGGATTCTCTTCCTGTGCTTCTCGAGATCCCTGATTATCTCGGATATCCCTTCCTGCAGGCTCCTCCTGGGCCGGTACCCAAGTTCGCGCAACTTCTTCATCTCAGGATTGTAGTAATGTGCTTCCTTCTCAATCCGCGGGTTTGGAACATTCTCTATCACAGCAGGATCTTTATGACCCATGTCATATATACGCTTTACTTCGTTAGCTAGATCCATCACAGAATAATAGTCATCAAACTGGTTGAACACCCTGTATTCACCTTTCTCGGGTGGATTTTCGGCGGCAATGGTAAGGCACTGAATGCTATCATCAAGAGAAAGGAAGCCGCGTGTCTGCCCCCCCTTTCCGTAAGGGGTAATGGGAAGGCCGGCCACAGCCTGTGCACAGAACCTGTTAAGAGCAGTGCCCCACACCTCGTCGATGTCTAGGCGGGTACTAGATTTTAGATGCATGAGCGCGTCTGTCCGCGTACCATATACGACACCCTGCATCACGTCTGTGACGCCTATTTCCCAAAGCCTGTTGGCAAACATTAGGTTGTTTGAATCATGAACCTTAGACCAGTGGTACCAGGAGCCGGCATTTTTTGGAAAGGGCAAGAAATCCCTCCTGCCATTGTACTCGATATTGAAGAACCCCTCCGGAATATCGATGTTCGGTGTGCCGTACTCGCCCATCGTCCCAAGCTTTAGCAGGTGGCAATTTGGGGCATGATCCTTCAGTGCATATACCAGGTTCAGGGTCCCTATCATGTTCTTCTGAAGCGTCTCTGTAGCCTGTTTCAGGCCTATCATTGAATAAGGAGCCGATCTCTGCTCGGCAAGATGAACAACGCAATCCGGATTGAACTTCTTTACAGAATCATAAACGATTCGCGGTTCGCTGACGTCTCCCCGTACGAACCCGATATCCTTTCCTGTCTCATCCCTGATTTTATTTAACCTGCTTTTCATTGTCCCAATTCCGATAGCAGAAGCCGAGTGGACTTCCTTGACTCTCTTCCTGGTGTAGAAATTATCAATTCCTGATACATTATGTCCACGCTCTAGCAGATGAAGAGCAAGTGGCCATCCAATATATCCATCTATTCCCAGGATTAGAACACGCATAGTTGGATCATTGCTAGTTGAATTATAATGATTCCCCTCAGGCCTTTTAGGCTTAAAACAATGGATTAAATGACATATTTTCCAAGTTGCAGCAACAATAAATATCCTGCTTCCATTCAAAGCTGTGTCCTCTGGCTTCATTTATGTATTTCTGGCGGTGTTCATGCCGCTTTTCGTAGTAATAGATCCATTTGGATCTCTTGTCTTATATCTGGGTATAACTTCCGGAATGACTCCTGAGGCCAGGAAGACTATAACAAAGGACGCTTCATTCTACGGTTTTGTGATCCTGGTATTCTTTGCGCTCGTTGGCAGATATATACTCCTCTTCTTCGGAATTAGCACAGAAGCACTTGAACTTGCAGGCGGACTGATCCTCCTGATAATGGGGATACAGATGGTCAGGGAGGGGGATCGCCCAAAATCGCAAGGAGGAAACGTTGAGCCAGATGTGGGCATTGTTCCACTAGCAACACCCCTGCTTGCCGGCCCTGGCGCAATATCGCTTGTTATCATTCTTATGAACGGACCCTTTTACCCGGACCAGGTCCTTACTTTAGTATCCGTGGGCCTCCTGTTTATCATCGTGTTCATATTCTTCACACTGTCCGATAGAATACTCAAGGTAATGGGAGCAAAGAGCATGAAGGCAATTACTAGGATTTTTGGTCTGCTTGTTGCAGGCTTTGCCATACAGTACATGCTCCTCGCACTGCAGGGTCTTGGACTCATTACCCTTCCATGATCCAATTTTATATGGTTAAGTAAACGGATAACTATACATACTTCTGATATATATATCATTAACAATGAAAGCCAAAGAAGTCCTGAATTTATTGCAGATATCCAGGAAGACCCTCCATGTCTATTCGAAGGATGGCAGGATC
>DAHXNF010000006.1 GCA_027366585.1 Thermoplasmatales archaeon
GTCTCGGCAGACACAGAAAGGATCATGGCATCACGCATCTCCATCACAATGGAGCACAGCCATGATGCCACACAATTCACCAAGCTCATAACTGGCCATGAACAGAGGGTATTTGCAGACAAGGCATATGATTCCAGGAAGATATTCAACATTTTGAGGAATAATGGCAGCGAGGCCATTATTCCCTTGAGAAAGAACTTCAGCACATTATCAAGAACATCTCCCCTGAGAGGAAAGACAGCAAGGGAGATCAGGAAGCTGGGAGAGGATCAGTGGAAAAATATCCATGAATATGGAAGGAGATGGACTGTGGAGATATATTTCTCGGGACTGAAGAGAGTAATGGGTGAGATAATAAGGGCAAGAAGAACAGATTACATGATCCAGGAAGTGGGACTGAAGGTGCTCTATTACAACATGATGAGGGAAAATACGAGGACATATGGGTAGTTATGCAACACAGTTCTTTCCTTAAGAAGTTTGCTATCCTCACAGTATCGCCGAAGATAAGTATTTAGGTATCCCAATAATTGAACGGAATAGTCCCTCTATGTTCACCAAAATATTAATTCATGCGTAATAGAAATCTTTTAGATATATCATGAAAAAGGTACCAATGAATGTGACAAATATACTTGAAATAGAGGGCATACAGGGATTCTTTGTCAAGTCGGTTGCAAGGTTTAGGACAGACGCCAAGGTTGAATGCCCGAAGGAATTCATGGGGAGAACGGAGTTCTTAGTCGTGGTATGATCAACACCGGAAAGCTTCTCACATCCCTGAGTGCATTGGAACGATACACGAACGGCGCACATAAACAGAAGCATCACTCCGGATACCTCAGCGTATTCCATTTTAACCGTGAGTTCCGGGGGGCAGCTGTTGCAAACACACATCTTAAAACGGCTGGAAACAGACCGGATTCCATACCTATCGCAATAGAGCACTATTCTCTAAAAGACACAGTAAGTGCGATAAGGGATTCCCTCTTTTCCAGGATATCATCACTATCCATTAATTCCGTATCCGGAAACAGTGAACCGGTGATGATAGCATTCGATTACACAGATTAGGACTTCTACGGCGATCGCAATACACTTTGGATACTTCAAGACCAGCATTCAGTAAATGGTAATATTTATATTACGCCATGGTATTATTTATTATGGATGTGGTTTCAGCTAAGATAGAAAAAGAAACAAAAGAAAAGATGAAGAAGCTGTCCTACATTAATTGGAGTGAAGTTATTCGAGAAACACTAAAGGCGAGGATAGAGGAGGAAGAATCCCGAGGGAGATCACTTGACAGGGGTTTAATTATAGAGGGAGTTAAAATTGCTGTCAGTGTCAGGAAAACAGTTAAGGACTGGAACTCAACAGAGGAGATCAGAAGATGGCGAGCCAGGACAGATTAGTCCTCGATGCGTCTGTGGTTATAAAATGGTATGTAGAGGAGGAGGGTACAGACAAAGCCCTACGGATACTTGATGACTATTCCAATGGGAAACTTGACCTGATTTCAGTTCAGCTTATGCCTTTTGAAGTGATAAATGCGCTAAGGTATGCAAGGAATTTTGGTACTATTAATCTCATGAAGGTTGCTGAAAGCCTTTTAAAACTCCAGATTGGGTTGTTTCCGCTCCTTGACGGATTATACAAACAGGCAATCAATTTTGCAGTCGAATATGGTACAACTGTTTTTGACGCTTCGTACCTGTCTCTTGCAGTGAACACTGACTGCGTATTCTATACTGCTGACGCCAGATTCGTAGATAAAGTTGGAAAAAACAAGCATGTTTCTCTGCTCTGAGATCCTCCTCATCCCACCGGATTAGATGCTCCTCTTTCACAGACTGTTGACCCTTTCATATATTCGGGTGGTCTTAAACGCGATCTGAAAGCACAGCATATTTTCTGTCAGTCCTTATTTTGCATTTTCTATTTCATATTTGCAAAGCGAGAGTATCCGCTCAGATGCCTTGTAATAGTGCTCCACAATATTGCGGAAGTCCTCTTCCCTCCCATTTGAATCAAAACCATAACCACTTGCTGCCCTGGAGCTAAGAAGTAGCCTGAAGGTTCTTCGTATCTCAGGAAGACTTTCCTTGAATTCTTCGGAAAATTTGCCAGGATTACTCAAAACAGTCTCTTCCAAGAGATCGAAAATGTCGTGCCTTTTTGGGTAGTCTTTTCCTGAAAGAATCAGGATCGATTTAAGCGCAATTTCTATTGCCATTTCAAGTGCATAAACGCATATGGAGTAATTCTCGGCCTGTTTGTTTAGAATGGCGCTTTTGAACCATTCCTCTGCGTCTCTCATGGCTCTTTTACTCAGGTCTTCCACTCTATCACCTCTCCCTCTTTCCTTATGCTGCGTTTGTGTGGTATCTTTCGTATTGAATTGAGGAATTCTGAAAAAGCAAGCATTCTTTCGAAGAGGATAACACCGTAATCTGCAATGTCAAAGTACACCGGTTTCAGGATGCTCCTATCTTCGACAGTGACAATAAAAGGGCTAATGTTCAAGTAGAGATTATTAGAGTGAAAAAGTTCCTTTCTTTGTGACTCTACATTTTCAATTGCCGCAGATACAAAAGACAGTGTGTCGAAATAATCTGATGATGAAAGAATTGCAAGATCAATGTCGCTGTATTTATCGTACGTTTGAGAAACGATCGAGCCGAACAATGCAATACCTCTTATTTTCTCGTTCACAGTTACCTGGTCCAAGAAAGTCAGGATGTAATCCCTTATTGGCCTATCAATAAAGTACTGCATGAAAACGTGCTTAAGCAGTTCATGTTCCGTCTCACTGAACGTCAGCTTCTTACCATAATCAATGGATAGCAATTTAGCTAATTTAACCAGGTTCGCGTATACATCCTTCGCGAACATTACTGGTTGTCTATCTTGCATTGTATACAGAAATTGTATACAATATATATCTTTTTTGACTAAATTTAACCTTTTGCAAAAACCAGGCCTTGCACATAAAGTCAATTCTGCACCTAAAACAACCAAACTGCACTTAAAACATGAAAAAAGAGCCTTTTAGGTGCAAAGCCGTTTGGAAGAGAACCATTATTAGCTTTTAACATTATACATGATTTGATGAGTTTCGCAGTACAATGTTCCCATGAGAATGGTATTGACCAGGAAAAATTAAGATACTGGGTTAGAAGACAGTTCAGTGTTGATGCAAATGAACTGGCGTGTCCTTATGCATACAAACAAATAAAAATAAAATAGCCTTACTTTGATAGAGATGCAGGATAAGCCTTATTCACGGAACTTCAAACTCCAAGTTGCAGGATCAAAGGTTAATGATATTTCAAGCTCCATGATGCTTGTTTTATTCCCATGGCTTATCCTCTCCATAACAAATTCCTCATTCTTAACCGGTCTTGAACTTGCCATGGCCGACCTGCCTCTCTCCATGAGCTTCCTGATTGGATATTATCTTACTAGAGTGAAGAGGAAGAAGACACTGTATCTTTTGTCCACTGCATCCAGGGCACTCGTTCTGCTGTTCATATTTGTGGTATTTCTGACCGGAAATCATCTATACGAGATAGTAGCCCTATTGATTGGATACTTTCTCACGTCATGGACGGAGGATGTAACTGGGCAGATAGGAAATTACTGGACCAAGGAGTTTCTTGACGAGGACCAGTATCAGAAAGGCTTCTCTCTGGAAGGATTTCTAAGTATGATTATCATACTCATAAGTTACATTCTTGCGGGTTCGTTTATAGCAATCGGTATAGATTATGCCTTTCCCGTACTCATATTGGGATTTGCAATCTCAACAGTTATCAGATCATTCATAAAGCCCAAATCCGAATTGGAAGGCGCTCCGAAGGATGATCCCCATTCTTTCAGTGAAGGCATTTCATACATATGGAAAAACAAGGCTCTGAGGTATCTGATGATATATGCGCTATTGGTAAGCCTTGCATTTGGCGGAACTATCCTGGTTACGGAGGTGCTTGTCAAATTCAGATACGGTGGTTCTCCATTAATATTAACGCTGTTGCTTGTGGGAGCCATGGTTGGAGGAGTCTTAGGAAATAAATTTGCAGATAAGATAAAGGGAAATCCAAGGAATGTAATGGGATTACTTACATTGACATATGTGCCAATTGTATTATTTGTTCCATTCAGTCCATCGTACATTTACATCATACCAGATTTTTTCCTCTTAATGTTCACATCTCAAATTGTAAATGTGATATTCGGCACAGTTTTTTACAAAGCAACCCCAAAGGACTACATGCTTCAGGTAGCTGGTGCGCATAAAACACTTGCATTATTTCCATCAGTGCTTTCAGCCCTTATCTTCGGGGCAGTAATACAGTTCATATCCCTTGACTGGGCATTCTATCTTATGGCCATAATTAGTGCAGCTCTTCTGTTGGTGATATGGAAAGCCAGAGAAATTGGAGATTTCAAACTGCAAGATTAAAACTGGGTGAACATGGCAAACTATGTTGCAGAGCATACTTTCACCGTGAGATCAGATGGGTTAAAAAGGATGTTCAGGACAGTTTAGGGACTAAAAAGAACAGTATACAGGATCACATGGAATCAACGAAAATTTGAAAGTCTCAAAACTTCGGCTTTGCACTTAAAGTCGACCAAAAAGTGTCTTTTAGGTGCAAAGCCCTGAAGGAGGAAAGCTATTAAAACGGATTATTGAATAACCCCGTCATGAAAGCGGAAGAAGCATATTCTATCAGGCTGGCCTCAGATATTTTCGTCGAGAATCGATGGGTATACTATACAGTTACCTGGATTGAGGGCAATGAATACAAATCATCGATATTCAGGTTCGACGGCAGGAAAGAGGAGAGGATTACATTTGGCGGCCACGAGAAGAAGCCCAGGGTTATCAATGGATCCCTGTACTACATATCGTATACGAAGGAGGAGGAATCACTCTACCTTATACAGGAAATGAGCGAACCCAGGAAAATATATTCCAACAAGTCAATTGGCAAGTACATTCCCGTCGGGGAGCGGATACTGGCGATAGTGCAGGACAAGGGAGACAAGGAGGCGCCCTTCATAGCAGACAAGCTGAAGTATCGCTTCGACACCCAGGGCTTCCTGAGAACGAGGAAGAGGCTTGCAGAAATTTCACCGGAGACAAGAGACCTTGTACATGGTGATTTCGACATCGCTGATATCGCATCCAATGGCGGTAGAACAGTTTTCATCGCAACAATGGAGGATGACGACACAGGCTTGCAGGATCTGTACGATCTCAACGTTACGACTGGAAAATACAAGAAAATAACATCCGGAAAAGGAATTGCATCGAGCGTTGCAGTTTCCAGCGACGGTATTGTCGCATATATTGGCCACAGGGAGGGCAAAAAACCATGGGTTCCAGCAAAACTAATCTTTCCTGAAAAGGGGAAGAGCATCGAGGTCGGAAAAAGCGCATCCAGTTCGGTTGGCTGCGACCTCTTTGTCGGGCCTGCGGAGACGCTTGTGTATGATGCAGGCCTTTTCTACATGGTCGGCCAGGATGGTGGCTCCTCGGCCATATATTCATACGGGAAAGGAACGAAGAAGCTTACTAAGGATAAGGCAAGCGTCAGGTCTTTTGACGTATCGGGCGGGAAGCTTGCGTACGTTTACACATCACCGGCCAGGCCGTCGGTTCTCGTATTCGGCAAGGAACTGGATCTTAACCCGGGAACTTCGGGAATCGAGCCTAAGGAGATGAAGGTGAACGGACAGGATGCATGGCTCATGCCTTCAAAAGGGAAGGCAAATGGCACGATTGTCTGCGTTCATGGCGGACCCCACACTGCATATGGTTATGCTTTCTCCATTGAGTTCAACTTCCTTGCGAACAATTCATACAATGTCCTCTTTGGAAACCCAAGGGGCTCCTCCGGCTACGGGGAGGATTTCGCATCACAGTGCGTGGGCGACTGGGGAGGCGAGGATTTCAAGGACATACTTGCATTCATGGATGCAGCGGTATCAAGGCACGGCATAGCTGAAAACTTTGCAATAACCGGCGGATCATATGGCGGATACATGACGAACGCAGCCATCGTCAAGACGACAAGATTCAGGGCGGCAGTGGCTGAGAGGTGTGTATCAAACCTCATGAGCATGTGCGGTACCAGCGACATCGGGTTCTGGTTCAATGCAATCGAATCAGGAGTGCAGGATCCATGGTCGGAATCCGGGATGCGAAAGCTGCTTGAAATGTCCCCGATCACGCATGCAAAGAAGGCAAGAACACCTACGCTTTTCATCCACGGCGAGGAGGATTATCGGTGCCCGATAGAGCAGTCGGAGCAAATGTTTTCCGCTCTCAGGCTGAATGGAGTGCATACGGTCCTTGCCCGGTATCCAGGGGATTCGCACGAACACGCCAGGCATGGCGTACCTAAGAACATGCTTGACAGGCTGCAGAGGAAACTCGACTGGTTCAACGAATACCTGAAGGGCAGCGAGCCGGTTAAGAAATCAAAGAAGAAGTAAATCATTGATGACTGCAGTAGCAGTCTCTATAGGCCCGTCCTTGAACTCAAGCACCGTGAGCGGAGCTCTCCCCTTCATGTAGACGGTAAAGCCGAGGCCGGTTCCCTTGAGCGATGCAAGCGGATCCGACGGCTCCAGTTCCCTCAGGGTGGATGACGCCTCCAAATTGCCGGATTCGCTGCCGATATCTGCCAGGAGGCGGGTATTCTTCAATCCTGGCCGATCGGGATCGATTCCTTCCACGCCTTCAAATCGAATATCGCCGGCTTTTAGGGTGCCGCCGAAGACGGAGTTCGCAGTGATAACTGTTTTCCAGGCGCTGTCATAACCGAGGGTGTCGAAATGATAGTTTGCCTCGAGAATTCCAAGTTTTCCCGCATCTTCAATTGCATGTTCGAAGCTCGTGCCTTCTGCCATTTTTAGAAGGACAAAATTTGCGGCACTGTTCACCTGTCCCACTATCCTCGTTACGACCGAGGACCGGATGCATTGACGGATGAAGCTGAAAAACGGGACTCCGCCTGCTACCGTTGCTTCGTAAAGAATCCTCTTCCCGGACGAGGCAGCAGACCCCATTATCTCAGCCCAGGAATTGGCAAGACCCGACTTGCACGCTGTCACCACATGCCTTGATGACTTGAACGCGCTGATATACAGGTCCCTGGCCCTCAAGCCATCGGAGGTGGCAGGCATTAGATCCACTAGGACATCAAAATCCCTATCAAACAGCGACTCCCTGTCAATCTCTGCGTACCCGGATCCCCATATATCCCCTTTTTCCTTGTAATACAGCAGCCTCTGGAGATCGATCCCGTCGGGCGCATGCAACATGTGGTGAAAATCAGCTGCAACTACAACTTCAATGTTGCTGCCCAGCTTCTGCGCGTAGTGATCCCTGTTGCTGGCAAGGATTCCGAGGACAGCTTTCCCCACCTGTCCCAGGCCAAGAAGCGCTATCTTCACTTTCACTTCTCCTCATGAATAAGATTGGTCATTGCGTTCTGAAGGATTCCGCCCCTCTCGAAGTACTGCTCCTCTGCCTTGTTATCAATTCTTACATCGAGATCCTCGACATGTTTCCCGCCCTTGCTATCCATGTATGCTAGTTTTGCCGTGCCTTTCCGCATGCCGCTGAACGATATCGAGAATGGCTGCGATGGATCTGCGTTCAGGGCTGCAAAATTCCTGCCACGCCTGAACTGGAGAGGAACTACGCCCATTCCAACAAGGTTTGATCGGTGTATCCTTTCATAACTCTCCGCAATTACTGCCTTAATGCCGAGCAGGTATGGGCCCTTTGCGGCCCAGTCCCTTGAACTCCCAGACCCGTATTCCTTCCCGGCGAATACGATGAGCGGCTTCTTTTCCTTTGCATACTTCATGGAAGCGTCAAAGACAGGCATCTCTTCTTTTTCCGGGAAATAGATCGTGTTGCCTCCTTCTGACCTGACAAGCTGGTTCCTTATCCTCGGGTTTGCGAAGGTCCCTCGCATCATTACCTCATGGTTTCCCCGCCTCGAGCCGTAGGAGTTGAAATCTGCCGCATCAACACCATGTTCAAGCAGGTACTTCCCCGCAGGGCTTGTCTTAGATATCGATCCTGCCGGTGATATATGATCAGTCGTGATAGAATCACCGAGCACGAGGAGAGCATAAGCATCCTCTATCTTCTCCAGGCGCTTCTCCTGGCCAAGAGCGAAGTGATCAAAAAATGTGGGGTTCCTGATGTATGTGCTCTTCGGATCCCACGCATAGGTCTCCCCTCCTTCCGAGGGGAGATCAGTCCAGCGTTTGTTATATCCATCGAGATCATGGTACTTCTCCCTGTATACGGAGCTTGATAGGTTATTCTTCAGTACATCCTCTATCTCCTTTCCTGTTGGCCAGATATCCTTCAGGAATACTTTCTTCCCGTCGCTCGATGTTCCGATAGGATCATGCTCAAGGTCAACTATTACAGTTCCTGCAAGGGCAAAAGCCACTACAAGCGGCGGCGACATGAGGTAGTTGGCACGGACGTCCTTGTGGATCCTTGCCTCAAAGTTCCTGTTTCCGGAGAGGACTGCGGAAACAGATAGCTTTCCCTCGTTTATTGCAGCCTCGATCGCAGGGTCAAGCGGGCCGCTGTTTCCGATGCAAGTTGTGCATCCGTATCCTGCAAGATAGAAACCAAGTTTGTTTAGATACTCCTGCAGCCCCGACCTATCGAGGTAGTCGGAAACCACCCTGGATCCAGGAGCCAGGGAAGTCTTGACCTTCGGGTTAACCCAGAGCCCCTTCTCAACTGCCTTCCTGGCCAGGAGGCCGGCTGCAACCATCACGTTCTGGTTGCTTGTATTAGTGCAGCTCGTTATAGCGGCGATGACAACATCACCGTCGGTGAGTACATCGTCCCTGCCATTAATCTTCAACGGCATCCTCTTCAGGTTGACCTGCTTCTGCTGGCTTCTTCCCACTGGAATCGATTCCTCGCCCTCAAGGAAGCTGAGGAAATTCCTGCCCGAATCATGCAGGTCAGTTTTCTGCTGGGGAAGCCTCGGTCCGGAGATTGTTGGCTTTACAGAACCGAGATCGAGATCGATCAGTTCGCTATATTCAATACCTTTCGGGACGCCGTACATTCCCTGGGCCTGCAGGTACTGCTTCACAAGATCGATCTGATCCCTGCTTCTTCCGGTCAGGGCAAGGTAGCCCATCGTGGTATCATCAACTGGGAAGAGGGCGACGGTTGCGCCGTATTCCGGGCACATGTTTGAAAGAGTCGCCCTGTCAGGGACGCTCAGGTATGATACCCCGTCTCCGAAGAACTCGATGAATTTACCGACAACATTTGCCTTTCTCAATATGCTGGTAAGCGTCAGTACCAGGTCCGTTGCAGTTATGCCCTCGTTCAGTTTCCCATGGAGGTTAACGCCAACGACAGCAGGCAGCTGGAAGGTAACCGGTTCGTTCAGCATGGCGGCCTCTGCCTCTATGCCTCCGACCCCGAAGCCAAAAATGCCGAGGCCGTTGATCATGGTAGTATGCGAATCTGTACCCACGAGGCTGTCGAAGTACGCAAAGTCTTCGCTCCCCTGCGTCCCGGTTGCAACAACCTTGCCCAGGTACTCGAGATTCACCTGGTGCACTATCCCGACTCCCGGAGGCACAATCCTTACGTTCGAGAATGAATTCTTTGCCCACTTTAGGAATTTGTATCTTTCGTAGTTACGCTCAAACTCCATCTGGGCATTCTTCTCGAAAGCATCGCCGTTCCCGAAAAAATCAACCTGGACTGAGTGGTCGATCACCAAGTCGACGGGTACCGACGGATTGATCATCGCCGGGTCTTTTCCCAGCGACTTCATTTTTTCCCTCATGGATGCGAGATCCACGACCGCGGGAACACCGGTGAAGTCCTGCATCAACACTCTTGCAACAATGAACGGGACCTCGTTATCGGATACAGCCTTCGCATTCCAGTTTAGGACATTCTCAATATCAGATTCAGTAATCCTGGTACCGTCCTCATTCCGGATCAGCGACTCGGCTATTATCCTGATAGAAAGAGGAAGCCTGGAGACATTGACACCCAAGGACTCAAGGGAGGGTATGGATACAATATTGTACTTTTTTCCGGCTGAAACAATACTCTTCTTGACTAGGTATTTCGACGACATAGCTCATGATTACCGTCATCTAAATAGCATTTTTCAATGTAATCTGAATGTTATTCCGGGATAAATCAACATCAAAATGGGCAATGGAGTGAAGAATTAAATCTCAAGAAACATTGCAAGCAGGAAGGCAATGAACGAGAACGATGAATATGGTAAAATGGAGATTCTTGATACATCCACTTATGATTTCGCAAAGGAAGCCACGGAGCGCTTCAATGAACACTTTGGGAAAGCATCGGCCGAAATCATGGAAAGGCTGAGGAAATTTGCAGATATCCCGGTGACTCTGCAGGTCAGGGTTAATTCAGATCACTTCGCCAGACTCTACAAGGAGGAGGGTTGGTACAGGATCGTTGTTGACGGCAGACAGCTCGCCTCAACTATGAAGCTTATCACCTGGTTCAGCGTTTCCGACGATTTCGCGAGGGTTGCGTACTTCGAGACCGATGGATCAGATGAGGGGACCCTTTACATCCTGAAAGACGGAAACATTGTAGAAAGGCATGAAGGCTTCTTCAACCAGGTCATCTTCCTGAAAGACGGATACTACGCCGTCCAGTCTTTCAGGGGAGAGAACCGGCCGGAAGGGGTTCCACTTAATGCACAGCGCGTCATGCTTAACGGCAAAATAGCGTGGGGGAAGGACGTCAGCGAGGATGAGTTCATCAGCATCTCCGGATTCAGGGATGAATGCCTCGTTTCAGTCGGCAACTGGATGAAGGCCAGGATATACCGCGGGAAGATCGAAGATCCCATAACGTGGAAGCAGGTGCTTAATCTGGATCATCCTGCTGATCCGATCGCAATCAGGGGCAATGACGTATACGTTCTCGAATTCTCCGGCTTTGGTGCGATATCCAGGAACGGTGAAATAATTCTTAAATTCGACAATCCAATAGAGGAATTTTCGGGTTCCATAGAGCCGGTCATGATTCTCGGTGACGAAATTATTGCGTTTACTCTCCAGGACGCAAAGCTTCTCCCGGTTGTGTATGATCTATCAGGAAGGAAGAAGACAGAGCTTCCGGTTTATGCCTTCTCGGCACTGACTGCGTCCTCCAAGGATGAGAAGAAATGCATCTTTTACTCAACGTCGCTCGGCAAGCCTGAGATCGTGTATTCCTACTCATCTGGAAGGTTAGAGAAGGTTTCGGAGAACACCATCCTTGATCCGGAAATCAAGGAAGGATTCGCAATGAACGGCGAGACAAGAGTACACTATTTCCTGGCTTCTGCAAAAGGAAGCAGGCATGACAGGGCTGTAGTGTACGGATATGGTGGCTTCAATGTCAGCACAACCCCGGGGTACAGGCACATTTATGCGTATCTGCTTGAACAGGGCATAGACATCGTGATCTGCAACCTCCGTGGCGGGAACGAATACGGAGAGGAATGGCACCTGCATGGAACACGGGAGAATAAGATCAATGTTTTCAACGACTTTAAGGCAGTGCTGACGACTATGAGGAGCCGCGGTTACAGGATCGTGGTTGATGGTGCGAGCAATGGTGGTTTGCTCACATCATATTCATTAATTAATTTTCCAGAACTCCTCGATGGAGCGGTTATCGGTAAACCTGTCATAGACATGATGAGGTTCCACCTGTTACTGGCCGGGAACTATTGGGTCAACGAGTATGGGAACCCGGATGATGAAAATGACCGCAAGTTCCTTTCAGAATACTCGCCTTACAATCATGTAAGGAAGAGGGTTTACCCTCCAAGCCTCACATGGGTACGAATGAACGATGACAGGGTGCATCCTGCACATGGACTCAAGTTCTATGCCCGGTTGCAGGCGACAGGATCTCAGGCATACCTGCGGGCAGATTTCACGGGAGGGCACATTGGGCTTAAGCATGAGTCTATGCTTCAGGAGTCTGCAGACGTTATCTCGTTTGTGCAGTCCTGCCTTAAACCTGAACCGCATGAACGTGATAAAATATGACATGGGATCCTATTCTCATCCACGCTTAGTGCGCTGATGGACAGGATACTTCATGGAATTTGTGCGGGCATAGAACTATGTGTAATGTTTAACAAGAATGACCGCTAAAGCCTAGGACTCCGGTTTCAGCCGCATGATAATCATGGCTGTCCTCAAGGATTTCGGCCTATCTTGATTAAGGTTTAAGTAATTTTATGTGTTGTCTTTTTATGAATTCTAAAATAAAAAATGTCGAAATATACGAGCTTGGAGAGAAAGGGAGGGAAATTTCGTCTCCATGGAGCTCAACCATACTCCTGGTCAAGCTCACTTCTTCTGACGGCCTCACGGGATGGGGCGAGGCGCCAACCACATTCATGACGCTTCCGGTGAGGGAAAGCATGCACGAGGTTGAGAGGATATTCAAGGGTGCAGATTTCTTCGACGTTGAAAGGAACCTGTTCGACTTCTACAGGAATTCATTCTATCTTTCAAAATCCATGGAAGCTACTTCCGCATTGAGCGCTTTTGAGATGGCTTCTTGGGACCTGATCGGGAAGCAGCTTGGCGCGCCCGTTCATGATCTAATCGGAGGAGAGTTCAATTCCAGGATACGGGCATATTCTAACGGCTGGTATTCTGACTGCAAGACTCCGGACGACTTCGTCAAGAAAGGTAAGGCAATGGTCAAAAAAGGGTTCACAGCACTGAAATTCGATCCATTCGGGCCAAACTATGACAGAATCGATCGGTCAGGCGCAAAGCTTGCTTCCAAGATTGTTGGTTCGCTACGTGCAGAGCTTGGCGACGACGTCGATCTCCTGATAGAGTGCCATGGACGCTTCAATACTCCATACGCTATCAAGGCCGCAAAGGGGATAGAGGAATTCGATCCTTATTTCTTCGAGGAGCCGGTTCACCCTGAACTCGAGGTTGGGCTTGAAGAATTCAAGCGCCATATCGAGACGCCTGTTGCACTCGGGGAGAGGATCCTGAACAAGAGGGACTTCACAAGGTTGATCTCCCAGGGACTTGTTGACATCATACAGCCTGATCTTACAAACTGTATGGGCATCCTGGAGGGAAAGAAGATTGCCTCTATCGCAGATGCATTCGGCGTACTCGTTGCTCCCCACAATGCATTCGGACCGGTACAGACAGCAGCCTCGCTTAACCTGGATTACACCATGACCAACTTTGCGATACAGGAAAGCTTCGAGGAGTCATGGCCCGACTGGAAGAAGAAGCTCCTCAAGGTAGGATATAAGCTATCTGGCGGCTATTTCACCCTGTCAGGAAAACCCGGGCTCGGTATAGAAATTGACGAAAAGATCCTGAAGGCGAAGATTGTGGATGGAATGGAACCATTCGACCCGGCTGAACCACCATGGGTTGTTTCAGGAACATTTAAGTGATTCGGTAATAATAGGTATAAGGAAATTAGATGGATCAGAAGGACAAGACATTGCAGGATCTGAAGCAGCTCATAAGCCAGATGCAGCAGCTTCTGGACAGGGCACAGGCCAAGTTATCCGAGTTCGATGGTACTCCACAGAACTACCAGCCACAGCAGGCTCCGCCACCTCCAAGAGCAGCATCCCCGACGCAGCATACGACCCAGGAGAGGATCGGCGGATCATCGAGAATGCGCAGCCCGCAGATAATGCCGTCCCAGCCGCCTGCTGCCAGGCCAGAAAAGCTTTTGGTCGGGATTGAGAAACTGGATGAACTTCTTGGCGCAGGAATCCGGACGGGATCCAATGTTCTTCTTGTGAGCCCGCCTTATGCCGGAAAGGATACACTTGCATGGAATTTCATTGCAAGCTCTCTGCAGGACCAGGTCCCGGTGATGATCATTACAACGGACAAGAGCATAAACGACATAAAGATGGAAGTTTCCCGTATCTATCCTGATGTAAATGGTGCCGAATCTGCAGGATTGCTGAGATTCATTGACGTATATTCCCGCTCCATACAGACACAGACGCAGTCACAATACGCGGTCACGATAGATAACCTGATCAACATCAGCTCGCTTCTTAAGGCTACTGACGTGATAGCAGGCCAGTTCCTGACGATGAAGCCTTACTACAGACTTGTTTTTATCTCGCTAACCAGCTACGTGAACGAACTGGACGAAAAAGTCTTCCTTAAGTTCATACAACAGTTTGCGCAGAAAAGGAAATCCGATTACTGCACATCGTTATACCTGCTGGAAGCGGGACTTTTCGACAAGAAGGTGATAGATGCAATCACGTACATGATGGACGGATCGATAACGTTCAAGTCCGAAGGCTCCAAGACCTACCTGAAAGTCGAGGGACTGGGTACAGTCAGGTCCAGGGACTGGATCGAAGTATTCCTGCATGAGACTTCGTTTGAACTTGGTGCCTTTACACTGGAAAAAATCAGGTAATCCACTCAGTCTGCCCGTCTCACATCACTTTTCAGTTTAGGCTGAAGTCATCACAGTGGTTGCCTGAGTATTAGTTCTGGATATAAGTTCATTTCTAGGATATAATGCAAAACCACAGCAAGGGTGACAAATGCCTGGCAGTGATTACAGCAATCATTCTCTCTTCATTGAAAAATCAGCAGAGCAATATGGCAGGAAAAACGGAATTGAATAAGGTACCGAGATTATCAAGTAGTGCGGTCCAACTAAAACTAGGCACACAAACATGCAGTTAGTTTAATATTTCTACTGCAATAACCAGAAACCAGTGGGGCTGTGGGGTAGCTTGGTATCCTACGGGCTTTGGGAGCCTGCGACCCCGGTTCAAATCCGGGCAGCCCCATATGCTATTAGGTTTAAGTGCTTGCCTCCATAAGCACGTTTTCACAAGATCTAATTACTCGCCGGTCCTCTTCTTGTGGAGATTTTCACCATTTTTCTTCTGATTTCGCCCCTCCATTCAGTGCCGTTACCTCTCAGGTGCATAAAAAACTCCGACTTGGTAGAATCCTATGCATAGTAAAGCTCCTTTCTGAAAAGCTCAACCTGCCTTTGGTAAACTATGTTAGCAAGAACATTATTCCACAGGTCGTACGTTATCGTCCCTTTTTATATGCTCTATGCGTTTCTATAAGGCAGCATCTTCACCGTAGTCAGTCGATTCATCCGTTTTCAAGTTTTAATAAGTGTGGCGATATCTTCAGCTAATCTGTTGTACAGGTCAAGTATGTATGATATCGGCCCATCATCCCCCGAATTACACAGTGCATGATAAATCTGGTACCAGGCAGTAAACGCAACGCTGTGCTCAGTCTTTTGCATTCCCGCATCGGTTAATTCCCAGTCTTTATCACGGACGATTAACTTTCTCTCGATTTTCACTAAGAGATCCACGATATGTTTCCGGGTTCTTCCTCCATGGTTGCGATTCCCAACATTAAGAACTTGGCCATAGGCTCCGTAGAATACGAAAGTTTACTTGCGCTATTTGGCGATTCGATCAACGCCTCAAGGATCCTGAGTAGTACGAGCAAGTCATCGGCGAAAGCAAGTTTATTATAGTCATAGGTGCCGAGGCGCACTACCTCCGTCGGTGCGGCATTAAGTTCGAGGGAAGTGCCTCCACTTGAACATGGGAACAGCGAAATCGCTGCCTGACGGGTAATACTTGCATTTAATCTTGAAGGTGATTCCATGATAGATCGCATAGGTAATTGTCCTGCTCAGTGTGGCATCGGATATTTCCCTTTTATGAGCGGAATCAGATGTAGTTATGCTTTTGTTTAGGCTTTTTTCAGATTAGTATAGGAAATTTCCTGCGGATACGCATTTATGGCATTTATAAGGTTTTCGAGATATTTTGGTTTACTTTCACCTCTTGCGGTTCTCGCATGATAGTCTTTCAAGGTTTGGAAGCTTCACAAGTGCTTTTGTGAAATCCTCTTCATCCACAACTCTGGCAGATTCACTGTCTCTGAAATAAATATCGTCGGGCGCAAAGGTTCTATTATGGCAAAGATCGCATTTACCGTCTCTGCATATACCCGACTCTGTTCCACATTTTATGCAGATTCCCATCTGCTGAAACCTTATCCTCGCTTCCTTGAACCTCTGTTATTTGAAATGACGACCTTACTGACTGGCAGTCTTTTTATTTCCTTTTCAAGGTTGAATGTTTCATTGAGGACTTCAGCGATTACCTCCTCAAATGGCCTATTTCCTTTGACGGCATCCATGTTCTCTTTCACTTGCTTGCTTAGATGCACTGTCACGGGGATGCTCTAACTGATACATTATGTATGAAGGTGGAAAATGTCTGCTCTTTGGCATGAGTAACGATTGAAATTCACAACTATTAACATCTACCGTATCATATGATGATCATCTATAAACCACATATCAGCTCTATGGGCGCTTTTTTTGAGACAAATAGGTTTTCCGTAGCACAATTATGACATCACCCTGAAACTCCAGACGTGTGGTATACGCGACCGTAAAGATGTAAAGAGACCGTGCAGTCCCTCCAAAGTCTTCTCCGATTTAGGTGCCTCAACGACGCGAGAAATTATTTTCAAAAAACATCCAATGCGAGAATATTAGAGAGATCTGTGAAAGGATCCATCATGCCTCTGGATACTCTGGAATCATCCAAGTTTCACCCTGTAACAAGCCATTCCATTGAATAGAGAGAGGTGATCTCCCTGTTAACTGCATGGATGTCAAGCTTTCCTGCCCTACTTGACAGCGTTCTGAGGTTAGGTATATCACTCAGGCCAATCATCCTGAGACATTCCATAAATCAGAATTATTAAATACGTATTAATCGTGCCTCAAAAATGAAAGGAACTACTAAGAAGGTTATAGTGTTTGTAGTAACAATGGCATTTCTTTGGACATCATACAGCTTTGTAACACTACATTCAAATTCTTCTATGTCAACAATGAAAGACGAATCTGGTAATCTCTCTCCAATTGCTTTCAGCAGCAGTTCTTATTCCGTTCATCTTTATGTTAACGGAAATGGGTATGTAAAATTCAGTGCAAACTATTCTCTTAGTGGTATTGACTTTAGTTTTGACAATGATAAGAGCCAGAATTTCACCACTAACGACGTTCCATCAGGAACAGTATTCCACCTTGTATCATCTCCAAATGCTGGCTACCAGTTTGTCAATTGGACCGGATCTGTGGATAGTACAAACAATTCTATTTACGTTACAGTTAACCAAAACATTCAAGAAGAGGCAATATACGTGAAATCTCCAAGTTATCCTGTCTCTTTAGCAGAATCAGGTCTCCCATCGGGAACTGAGTGGTATCTGAACCTGAGCAACGGTCAGTCGTTCTCATCAGTAACCTCAACAATATCACTCAACGAGACCAACGGATCATACTCATACACAATAGCAACCTCTGACAAGGATTATTCGCCTTCGCCATCTTCTGGTTCATTCACAGTTAACGGTGCATCAGTACCCGTATCAGTGACATTCTCCCCAGTTCTGTATAAGGTCACATTCACCGAAACTGGTCTCCCCTCAGGAACAACATGGTATGTTAATCTGACAGGCTTCAACGGAACCAACATGAACTCAGGACAAATAACAGGAACAACATATTCTGTAAACCTGCCAAATGGAACTTACACGTTCACAATAGCAACATCAGACAAGATCTATTCCCCATCTCCACCCTCAGGATCTTTCACAGTTAACGGTTCAACTGTATCCAAATCTGCGACATTCTCCAAAGTGACATATAAGGTAACATTCACAGAATCAGGATTGCCAACAGGAATCACATGGTACGTGAATGAAACCACTGCATCCTATCATGCGATCTCTCCGGCAGACATCTCCTTCATGCTTAGCAATGGAACGTACACATTCACCGTAACCAATCTTACAAGTTATTACACAACAACCCCTCTTTTCTCCTTCACTGTAAATGGTAATAACGTAACTGAAACGGTTCACTACTACCACTGGGCATACATTACAGGAACCATGTCTCCAGGGAATGCAACCCTCATGATTAACGGAATTGCAGTATCCGTATCATCAGGTCACTTCAATGTATCTGTAGCAAACGGATCATATCATGTGGTTGCTTCCGAGAGTGGATATTCAACATATTACAATAACTTCACACTCAATGCAGGCAGCTTAAAGAACCTTACTCAGGATTGTGTCCAAAAGTTTAAAGCCCTATATACCATGGTAGATCATGCGAGACATGGATCTTGAGATTGAGAGGGTAAAGAAACTACCAGAGGGACCAAGGAAAATCATAATTGGTTTCTATCACAGCTTGGCAAATCTGGATCAGCTATCAGAGCGAAGGCAGTATTTCTATGTGATAAAGGTCAGGAAGTTACATGAAGCAGTGGGAATAATTCCATTAAATGAGGATTCTATAATGAATGCCATGGCGTGGGTCAGGGAACAGGGGTATGAGAAATGGACGGTTACGGGATATCAACAAGCCTTAACGAAATTCTGGGAATACACCTTTGGCGAAAAACCACAGGGGAACGTTAAAAAGGTGCTTACTGGAAAACAGGATAAGAAGCATAAGTTGACCGATAAGGACATGGTAACCAAGGCGGAGATAGATCAGATCGTAAATGGATGTACGAATAGCAGAGATAAGGCGTTATTCACTGTAATGTATGATTCCGGGGCAAGGCACGGTGAGCTGATCGACATGAAAAATAAGGACGTTGAATACGATCGCTATGGGGCTATTCTATCAATCCCCATAACCGGAAAGACGGGGTTTAGGCATGTCCGAGTTATTGGGTCATCCGTGGCCTATCTGAGAGAATGGCAGAATGACCATCCGCACAGGAACGATCCTGATGCTCCGTTATTCTGTATTTTAGAGGGCACACGTTACGGTGAGAAAATGGATTATGCGAACACATACAAGGCCTTGAGATTGACCTTGAAGAGGGCAGGGATTAAAAGGCGTATCTATCCACATCTATTCCGTCATACCAGGGCTACAATTCTGAGTACATCCTTAACAGAGATCCCATTGGAGAATCAGATGGGATGGGTGCATGGATCCCAGATGACCAGAGTTTATGTCCATGAGAACAGAAAAGATACCGATAGAGCGGTATTAAAGGCGTACGGGGTTGATATCGAAGAAGAAAACGATACAATTAAACAGGACGTTCCCCTGAAATGCCCGCGATGCTTTGAAGCGAACGACCCACATGCCCGATTCTGCTGGAAGTGTGGTGAAACATTGAACAGGAAAGAAGCTGAAATATTTCACCAAAAAGAGATGGAAACCGTTAACGCACTCAGCGCTACCGATCTCATTCCTGACAGTGAGAAAGCTCTTCTGAACGCATTAAGCCCGGATGCCATGGGTGAAGTTCTCCTCGTGTATTTACGAAAGCTCAAGCAAGAAGGGAAGTTAGAGGAGATCGCAAAGCACCTCTGAGGTCATTTATTTTTATCCAGACCTCTCATAATTCGATTTAAGCCCTTGTTTCAGGGCTTCGACGTATTATATGACCTTACCTTTCTTTCGATTTTTGATACTCCAGTATCATTTTTATGGGTTGTGAAGTTCGCGATTTCATGATGAACCTTTAAATACAACCAAAAACATACATCGTTGAGGAAACATAAAATGTACGGCATAGAAAAAAACGAAAAAACGAAAAAAGATGCGAATGTACGCAATGTGTATCTGATCATAGCAATGGACACGGTGCGCTTAATCGACCGCACAGCAGCACACGTGGGGATTTCAAGATCTGCCTTTATTCGCGGGACATCCTTGATGGATGCACGACGAATAGCAAAAATAAACGAAATCGATATGCAGAATGATTCCAGGGACGCCGCCAAGCTAACCCTGAAACCCGTGACCAGTCAACACAAGGAGTCAAAACCAGATGCAGACCGCACAAAATAATGATAAAAATTCCTTATATAAAGATTCCCCCAGTAAGGCAGAGAAACTACAGGAACTTTCGGAACTTTTGGACGAATTATATGTGTTAAAGGCGAAACTCAAAGATGGGGGGCGTTAGCGATGGAAAATAACGAATTTAATAGTCCCCCCGGAAAGGATACGGAGGGGACAACGATCGAACCAGCTTCTGTGCCGAAAAGCAGTTCGATTCTTGATTCGCTGGATGAAAATAAACATGACGATGGTGGTCAGACCCCCTTTGCGCAGTTGTCAGCGCTGGCCAAAAAATATGATCTAGCTTCAACGTTTGCAAAGCTGCAGATCGGTAATCATAAAGTTTGGGAGACGCTGCGCAATATAGATGAAAGCTACAGATCGAGACATATTGAAGCATCGGGCGAAGTCAAGGAGAAGGCCATGGAACTCGTGCTTGAGCTCTCTACCCCGACAATTGAACTGAGTGAGTTTTATTCACCGGGCCCCCTTGACGCCGCAACCGCATTAAAGAAGAATCATAAATATAAAACGCTCCCTGAACCTGATAATCATGGAAAAAATGAACCTATATATCAGTATGCGGAGGGGGTCTATATCCGAGCTGAGCAACATCTCAAAACCGATGCTCATGAGGAATATATGAAGGAATGGCAGGAAATGTGGCAGGACGTACAAGACGAGATCGAATATCTCAATTCACAGGGGGAAAAAATTGATCCGAAATTTCCGGCGTTAAAATGCCGATTAGAAACGGCAATACACAGAGGACCGTCTGCTTATGAAAAATCTGAAGTCGCTGAAATCATACGCCATACCACATTTATTGATCCCGCATCGATGAATCCACATTCGCATATTCCCTTCAGAAATGGACTATTGAACCTTGAGACATTCAAATTGGAACCGTTCGATCCAGAAAAATTCTTTACTTACCGTGTCGAAGCGAATTATCTGGACAGACATGTTGACTTGAAGGATAATCCCTTGTTTGGAGGATACATTAAAAGCGTTTTTCACCAGTTTGACATTCCAATGATCCTGCAGCACTTGGGATAATCCATGATGCCGGGCAAGCCCAGAGATAAGGTGCTATTTATAGTCGGGCGTGAGGGCATAGGGAAAGGTGTCGTTGACAGGATTATGGAAGGGCTACTCCCTGAGGGGAAGGGTGCGATTGATCTAAACAAACTCCTAACAGCGGATAGGTTCCAATTCTCAGGGTTGGATGGACATGTTCTTTTGACAGATCCGGAAATTGACCGGAAATTCAGGAAGGACGCTAAACTTTCCACAAGAAATTTTAACACTCTTTTCGGTTCAGACACAACTTTCAATGAGCGGAAATTCCATGAAGGTAAAAAACAAATCTATTACGCAAAAGGGATCTTCATGGGCAATCTCCCTTTATTCAGACTACATGATATGGCGGCGTTCCGGCGGATCTTACTGGTGCAAACACTAACAGACCGAACTACATCTGATGATCCGAATGTGCATAGCAAGATACTTGAGAACGAACGGGACATTGTAACGACGTTATTAATTCGTTACCTGAAGATTTTGAAGGATTGCGGTTGGGGTTTCGTAAACGAATTAACAAAAGAATTAACAAAAGAATCAACAGCAGAACTGTGGGCACAATTCGCAGATCCGGTTGAAAACTTTGAGTTGGAATACCTCACAGAAGCACAGGGACCGGAATCTGAAATAAAAGTCGATGATCTTTATGAATTTTTCAAAAACGAATACTGCAAACCGAAAGGTATAACACCGGTACCAAAGCAAACGTTCACTTCCCGGATCGCTGAGACTTACATTAAAATGCGGAGGGGCCCAAAAGGAAAACGCCATTATGCATTCGTAAATATTTTCTGCGACGGATTAAGTACATTTGATGGTAAAAACGAGGAGGGTTCACAGGTTGGACACCGGCAAAATGATATAAAAATCCATAAAACAACAGTCTCCAGAGCAAAAAGGTATGGTGTCCAACTTGAGTACGTTTCACTTGCCAAGGGGGCAGGGGTAAAGGGGAAGAGGATACCCTTCTATAGTAGTTTGGACAAAGGTTGGACACCATGTGGAAATGGCTCCCCAGTGCCTAAAACAACGGCTCCAGAAGAAAAAAAAGCGGTGTCCAACCTGAAGAATGGTCCTGAAAATGACAAACCTGACCCTCAATTTGATGATACTCCGGACGGAAACCCGGCACCAAAAAATGATACCGGAGTATCACAAAATCAAAAAGATCGCCATATGGGAACTGAGAATCCGATCACCGTGGAAAATGGCAACTCTGATCATGATTCGTTACCAGAGAAACCAAAAATTAATGCTGACCCTGTAAACAACGGTGTCCAGAAAGAAATAAAGGAAAACTCTCCGGATATGCGCTATTATCAATTCAAGGAGAATCCAAGGAAGGCCATATTTGAAGTTGTGAAGTTTGAAGCTCACAAATCCAAGTATGGATCGTTTTCTGTCAAGTCACTATTTGACATGATTCCGGAACCGTCCTTATCCATGAAGGCTATTTTTGATATCTGCGAGGGTCTCTATAATATCGGTGCTTTAACCAAGACATCCGGAGGATCGTACCGGATAAACCCAGAGTTCAAGGAGGGTTTTCTCCAATGATGACCACATCGGTGGTATCGACAGCACTAGACCCCTCGAATTTTCACGAAAAAGGGTCGCAAGGCAAAAACATACGTCACGCTTAAGAAAGACACCAAAAAATAAGGAAATGATTTACATGATGAAAGCGAAGAAGAGATCTATCCATGGACTTTGCCCCCCAATCCGGGGGGAGATGACCAAAGAACACTGGATGTGTTCTTCATGAACGGATCCAGTTGTCCAGTGTGTGGGGGTTGTATCAGACAGGAACCTTATCAGCATGGTTAGATGGCCATATCTTGGACTGCCATATCCCAAGGCCGCAATATACCGGGTCATTCAACCGAAACGATGCGGGTGCGGAAATAGAAAATGATGATGCTCACAACATCAATGAAAATAGCAAAATGAATACGGGAATTAAACTAAGCAGACAGGCACGCAAAGCATTGAAGCGGGAAACAAAAGCAAAGAGGAAATATGGAAGTTTTGTTTCTCCTTTCCGTGACATCCTCCCACGGCTAAAATCCGTGGGCTTCCTGCTTCAACGAGTGATAGCTAATGCCTTCACGAATCAGGCATCCCGCCATTGCACTTTCCACAGGCGTTAATTCCCCACTGTCCGTGGGTACTCCAGTCTTTATGAGACCGAATCTCTTTATGTTTTTTGCTGCGTTCAGTTCCCTGTCATGTCTGGTATTGCACCGTGGACATGTCCATGATCTTTCACTGAGTTTCAGATTGTGGATATATCCACAGTGTGAACACATCTTTGATGATGGATCGAATCTTCCT
>DAHXNF010000015.1 GCA_027366585.1 Thermoplasmatales archaeon
GAGACCGCAGGAATCACACTTCAGGATCCTGTCATGCTCTATTCGGGTCATTGACCCACATTTCGAGCATTCCATTGTTGTGTTCCTTGTCTCCTCTTTTGATAACTCAATTACAGGCAGTCCTTCCCAGTTAGCTTTGTATATTATCTGGGATGCAAGCATTCCATACGGGAATGCATTCTTCAGCAAAAACCTGTAATTACTTCCCCTGCCGTCACCCTTACTTGTAATATTATTTATGCCCTTGATGTTCTCAAGAACGATGATCTCTTTGTTTTCTATTGCTTTCACAACGATTGTCTTACTTACGGTATGTATGATCTGCCTTATCCTGTTCCTTTCTCTCTTGCCGTACTTGGATGCGATCCTTTTCTGTACACGTCTGTCGTTCCTGTGGAAGTTTGATTTCATTTTCCTGTAACGTTGCTTGATCCTAACCACATCGGAGAGATCAAAGACCTCATGATGCATCTCGTTACCAACGGTTGCATTCCTAAGGTTACGATCAACACCTACCGTGGTGTTACATTCAATAGAATCGATCTCTCTCCCTATCGTGAGGGAGAGAGTGCAATCCGACAGGGCAAAGGAGTGAACCTTCACATCTGATATGATTTCGAGGGTATGATTATTCAACGGTATTGCTGCATACTGCCTGTTGGCAATGGGAACGAGCAGGTTCCCTTCTTCTACCCGGAAACCATAATATGTTGAGAGCATCCCCTTGTTTACATGTGGAACGGATGCCTTTTTCTTTTTCCTGATTCTCTTCCTGTATGTCTTTACAAGAGCAACTGCTTTATTGATAGCCTCAGGGTAATAATAGGATGGCATTCCATATGCTGTAAGTTTATGGTAGGTCTCCTTTGATGCCGAATTCCTTGATGTAAGATTCCTGTCGATCATGACGGTGATTGCCAGATTCACCATTTCCGTGAATCTGGACATCATTACCTTCATGCTGTCAGAAGGAATAAAGTCCTGCTTCACGGCCCTGTATGAATACAATAAATGTTTATATCCAGACTTTATATAAATCTTCCCGATAAAACCCTGAAAATCAACAAAGATTTGCCAATGTCTCAATATCGAAAAAAATAATCTCATTCAAGCAATTTCCAAGCAAACAGTGACTTCGATTAAAACGAAAGATCTTCATCACAGTCTATAACTTTAATTCTACCACACACTTTCTGTCTCCTGTGGAGAATTTCTCCTTTATTGTGAAATTTTCCCCGAGACCTTCTTTCAGTATATTCATCCCCAGTGAACCACAAATTGCACCTGCATTTTCCTTGGCAAGGTCATAGAATATGCAATTATATCTTACTATTTTCACCGAGTCTCCTTCGACGACAAGGCGGGCAGAATACCCCATCTTGTTCAACGACTCCACGAATACATGAAGCCTGTCAAGTTTACTATCCTCAGGATTTGTGCCTGAGTGGCCTGGGTCCCTTGATGCATAATTTTTAACAAGTTTGTCAGCAACTCCCGCAAGGAGATGATTCAAAGCATCATCACCCATCTCACCCCTGATCTCGTTCATCAGAAGCGAGGCGAGGGCGGCATATCTTTTCGGGAATAGATCCATGCCCTTTTCGGTTAGATCAAATACTTTTTTCGGTCGCCCGGTTTGTGCATGCTTGAAGTCATACCTGACATAACCTTTAGAAATAAGGGAATCCATGTGCTCCTTAACTGCATTCTTGTTTATGCCAAGTAAATCCGAAAGATCATCCATCGAAAGCGAACTATAGCTAAGCTCCTGCAATATCCTGCCACGAACAGGGCCAAACAATTCTGTAAGCGACTGTTCTAAAGGATACTCTTCCATCATTTCTATACAAGAATAGTAGTACCAGATAGTATTTATAATTTGGTCACTTTAAACATTAAAAAGTGTTTAAATATTATTATCGCATCACAAACTGAACATGACAACACTTGAAGTCAAGAACCTAGCTGCTTCGATAAACGGTAAACAGATACTGAAGGATGTATCATTCACGATAAATGGCGGCGAGATACATGCCCTCATGGGCCCAAACGGAGCTGGAAAAAGCACTCTCGGCTATGTTATGATTGGACACCCTGATTATGTTGTTGAACATGGATCTATTAAGATTGATGGGATCGAACTTATTGGGAAACTTCCGGAGGAACGGGCAAGAGCGGGGCTTTTCCTGGCGTACCAGACCCCTGTTGCTGTCCAGGGCGTTAAGCTTTCTGCATTCCTCAGAATGGCTTATAATCAGTTGCATCCAGATACAAAGATGAAAATCCAGGACTTTTACGATGAACTGAGGAAGAACCTCAATAAGGTCGGGCTTGACGAGACATTCATGTCAAGATCCGTCAACGAAGGATTCTCCGGCGGTGAGAGAAAGCGAGTCGAGATATTGCAGATGATGATGCTTAAGCCGAAATTTGTTGTTCTTGATGAAATCGATTCCGGCTTGGATATCGATGCGCTCAAGATGGTTGCAGAGGAGATCAAGAAGTATTACTCAGACCAGGTCGGATTCCTGATAATTACGCACTATCAGAGAATCCTGAAGAACATCGAGCCTGGTTACGTTCACATTCTTGTGGATGGCAAGGTAGTGATGAACGGCGGAAATGATCTCTCACTACGCATAGAAGAGGAAGGATACGATTGGATAAGAGGTGCATGAAATGGTTGTAGAATATACAAGAGAAGAGGAACTGGATCGCTTGGTACATGAACTCAAGACAGTAAAGACATCAGACTGGGAATTCCACGACAAGGACAACTCCGTATACTCGACTGGCAAGGGGCTGAACAAGAATGTTGTGGAAGAGATTTCTGAGATAAAGAAGGAACCGGACTGGATGAGAAGGCTCAGGTTGAGGGCACTGGAAATCTTTGAGTCAAAACCTGTTCCAACATGGGGACCGGATCTTTCCGGTATCGATTGGGAGAATACATCTTATTACAACAGGCCTGATGAGCGCAAGACAAACAACTGGGATGAAGTTCCAGACCAGATAAAAGATACATTTACAAAACTTGGAATTCCTGAGATGGAACAGAAATATCTTGCTGGATCAGTAGCCCAGTATGATAGCGAAGGAGTCTACCACAACCTGAAAAAGGTCTGGGAAGACAAGGGCGTCGTATTCATGGATCTTGATTCCGCAGTGCAGAAGTATCCTGACTTAGTGAAGGACTATTATTGCAGGGCTGTTCCTTTCAGCGACAACAAGTTTGCAGCACTGAATGGTGCTGTTTGGAGCGGAGGTTCTTTCCTCTATGTTCCAAAGGGCGTCCAGATAGACATGCCTTTGCAGACATACTTCAGGATGAACGGTGAATCAACTGGCCAGTTTGAGCACACAATCGTTGTTGCGGATGAAGGTTCCAAGGTGCATTACATCGAGGGCTGCACCGCCCCAAGATATGAGAAGAACTCACTTCACAGCGCCATTGTCGAAATATACGTCAAGAAAAATGCAAAGGCCAGGTATACGAGTGTGCAGAACTGGTCAAAAAGCGTCTATAATATGCCGACGAAACGTTCATGGGTCGACGAGAACGCGAACATGGAATGGGTTGGCGGTTCCCTGGGATCAAAGGTTACAATGCTATATCCATCCTCATATTTGCGGGGACCGAGAGCCACGGCGTCAAATCTCAACATATCGCTCGCAGGACCTGGAACAGTCAAGGACACAGGCGCAAAAGCAATACATCTTGCCCCTTTTACTCAGTCAAAGATCGTTGCGAAGAGTATCAGCATAGAGGACGGTAAGGCAATCTATCGCGGACTACTGAGAATAAACAAAGGGGCAGTTGATTCAAAGAGCAAGGTACAGTGTGATGCACTCCTTATCAACGATGAATCCGCTTCACTCACTTTCCCCCATGATGAGATATATGATCCAACTGCGACTTTTTCGCATGAGGCGTCTGTGGGCAGAATCGGTACCGAGGAGCTCACTTACCTCAGGTCACGCGGTCTCACGGAGGACGAGGCATCATCAATGATAGTGCTCGGATTCCTGGACGATGTCATGCGTGAAATACCTATGGAGTTCGCCGTCGAGATGAACAGGCTTATCAAGCTTGAAATGAACAAGCTTGGCGCAGTTGGATGATCGGATGGAAGAATTCGAAGACGTAATAAAGAAGAGGTTTAATGACGCCTCTTTTGAATTCAGGGCGAGAGCTTTCAGGGAATTCCTGCGTGCCCCTGTGAGGACATTCAAGGAAAGCCCTACGGTCAAGGACTATGTTGAGATCAATGATGGTGAACTTGAAAGCATGCTGTCTGAGTCCGAGACCCATGACATGCAAAAACCCGATCCTTCTGATAAAACGCAAATTCTTTTTGTCGATGACAGGATAGTTACGATCCCTGATGATCTTTCAAGGAAGGGTATAAAGGTTCTGGACTATCTTTCCGCTGTTTCCGGCGATGACAGCGAACTCAAGCAATTTCTCAACTCGTACACTGGATCCGACAGGGAAGAATACATCATCAACGCAGCATGGAAGAATGGCTATGTTATTTACATCCCCCCTTCCTTAAGGGATATAACTGTCAATGTTGAATCCTTCCTCGATGCTTGCCAGCCAAATGCAGCGAAGAATATCATTGTCTGCGGCGAGGATTCTTCTGTTACTATTAACGATGGCTACCGTTCATACGGTGCAGGAACCGGTGTTCACGGACGTACCGTATATATTTATCTGGGAAAGCGTGCAAAATTAAAATATAACTATCTCCAGGAGAAGGAAAAGGGAATCCTTGATATCGCATTCGTGAAATCTTTCCTGTCTGATTTTGCTGAATTTACTTTCTATCATGTAAACAGGGGGTCTTCGAGGGTACTGTTTTCCAATACTTCATACATGGTCGGTGAAGGCACTACATTCAAGACTTTCGGCATCAGCTACACCGATGTTGACCAGAAGTTCGACATTCGTGACAGCAGTTTCCAGACCGGAATTGCCACATCAGCGGACATCAAGGTGAGAGGCGTTGTGAAGGGAAGGAGCCTGACAATACACAGGGGTAACATTGACATTGAAGAAAAGAGCATAAAATCAAACGGTTTCTACGACTCCAGGATACTCTTGCTCTCAAAAGAAGGGTACGCAAACAGCAAGCCAGGGTTGATCATAAGGAACAATAACACAAAATCGAAACATGCCTCATCAATCAGCAACCTGGATCGTGAACAGGTCTTTTACCTGAGATCCAGGGGAATTCCTGAGACGGTTGCGCGTAGTATGCTGACGGAAGGTTTTCTCATGGCGAACCTTGAAAACGTTTCAAGCGAAATACTTATTGAGAAGGTTCACGCTTACTCAGAAGAGATAATCCATGAGCGTGAATCCTGAGCTATTGAAGAAAGATTTTCCGATCTTCGAAAATAACCCAGGACTGGTTTATCTAGACAATGCCGCGACTACGCAGAAACCTGCTTCCGTGATCCGCGCAGTATCCAATTATTATTCCACAGTGAACAGCAATGTTCATCGTGGCGTTTACAGGATATCGGAGGAAGCAACCGAGTTGTATGAAAATTCCCGCCGCAAGGTGTCTGAATTCATCGGTTCTTCGGATCCGGCGCAAATAGTTTTTCTGCGTAATACAACTGAAGCAATTAATCTACTCTCATACACCCTCGGCAGGAAGCTGAAGAAGGGCGACGAAATCCTGCTCACTGAGATGGAGCATCATTCCAACCTGATACCATGGTTCTTCCTAAGGGAAGCGGGAATCGTCATCAGGTATGCGAGGATGAAGGAAGATTTCACACTGGACTACGAAGACTTCATGAACAAGCTTAACCCGAGAACTGCAATCGCATCATTCACGCATGTATCGAATGTTCTTGGAACGATAAACAATGTAAGGGAACTCAGCAGGATGTGCAGCGAAAACGGCACCACATCCATTGTGGATGCGGCTCAATCCGTGCCGCACATGCCAGTCGATGTTTCCAGGATTGGATGCGATTATCTTGCATTCTCCGGCCACAAGATGCTGGCTCCGGCCGGAATCGGCGTCCTCTATGGAAGAAAGAATCTCCTGGAGGAAATGCCTCCATTCCTCGGAGGAGGCGAGATGATCGGCGAGGTAACCTATGACGGCTCTACATGGGCAAAGGTTCCATGGAAGTTTGAGGCCGGTACCCAGAACGTTGAGGGTGCAATAGGATTGTCTGCAGCAATTGATTATCTTAGATCGATAGGAATGGACTCCGTGCGCAACCACGAGCGTTCGATGCTTGATCACATACTGAAGATCATGCATACAGTGGATGATATCAAGCAATTCGGCCCTCTCGATTTGAATAAAAGGGGAGGAATATTCAGCTTTAACATCGGAGATGTGAAGCCATTTGACCTTCTTTCACAGGCGACCACAAAATTTGCCATATCACATTCTATACATCCACATGATCTGGCTGCATTCCTCGATGGAAGGAATATTGCAATAAGATCCGGGCATCACTGTGCGATGCCATTGATGGGCAGAATCGGGGTCGCATCAACGGCAAGGATATCTCCTTACATCTATAATGATGAAAGCGAACTTGACTTATTCTTTGAATCCCTCTCGGCATGCAGGAAGGCAATTGCAAGATGAGCGATGATGTTTCAATCGAAATAATGCTTGATCATTACCGATCCCCGAGGAACTATGGAAACGTCGAGGGCGCTTCATCCCAGATTACGGAGCACAATCCTCTCTGTGGGGACACATTACACTTTTCGATCAAGGTTGAATCCGGTATTATAGAAGACATAAAGTTCGTTGGCCAGGGTTGTTCGATCAGCCAGGGGGCTGCATCCATTCTAACTGAACTGGTCAAGGGAAAGAGCATCTCTGATGCTGCTGCGATCAGTGAGGCGGAATTCCTGAGTGTTCTTGGAATCCAGTTGGGTCCCAACAGGGAAAAATGTGCTCTTCTTTCCCTTAACGCATTGAAAAAGTGCATAGAATCTCTTCATATCTAAGATAAAGAAGATGCTCAGAGAAAGAGCTTTATTATGTCCAGATCGTAAAGCATGCCGCTTGGCTTGCCATTTGCACTTATGACAGGGATCTGGTTGAAGTTACCGTTCAGCAGTATCTGGATGGCGTCCTTCAGCTTTGAGGTCCTGTATGTTACCTTAGGTTCCTTAACCATTACATCAGAAAGTGGCGAGGAGGGTATTTCTACCATGTTCTTCTGGACCGCATACTGGACAAAATTCCTCATTCCATTCCATGTCCAGGGGTCCTCGTCTTCGTCCATGCCACGTTCCGACGATATCATGTCGGTCCTAACCACTATCTTGTCGAATATATCCCTGTCCGTGATAAGGCCAATCATTTTCCCGTCCTCATCTATGACAACATAGACAAAAACTGATGATATTGTAAGAACGTTGAACAACACCTTTAGCGGGGTCTTTTCCCAAATTGGAATCACCCTGTCATATTCAATCTCTGAAATTTTCTTGTCTCCAAACCTTTCCATCGCAAGCTTGAGAAGATTCTGTGGCGTGAGTATGCCAACGACCCTGTTGTCCTCGCTCACTACCGCAACATGCCTTTTCCCCTGCTCAACCATATGCCTTGCTGCGACAGACACGTCCTCGCTTTCCTTTACTGGAACAGGAGATCGCATTACCATAGCTGTCTGCGATTCTTCGTGATTCTTGAAAATATCCCTTCTGCTGATGACACCTGCGTACTTGCCATTATTGTTCACTACCGGCATTCCCGTCAAACCATGCTTGGTAAGTATCTTCACAACGGATTCAATGTTCCCGGGCACCACGCAAACCACTGGATTCTTAGTCATAACGGTAGATACAGTTGGCATCTGAACCTCATAATTTACAGATATTAAAGCATTCGTGGGGATGATGTCATTGGTCACATAACATTTCCTATATGTATTTATTCGTCTTTATGTGCTGTGGAGCAAATAGAACTTCCGGGGTTGACTCCTTCATCCAAAACGGTAATCGCTGTGGTTTCCAGGATGAAAATTTCCACGCTCAAGGAAATTGCGAGAGAAGCACAGTTGCCGGTCAGAACAACACAACTTGCGATCAAGAAGCTCCTGGATCTCAAATTGATATCAGTCCGGATTTGCCTCAGCGATACCAGGAGAAAATTCTACTGCTTCTCAAAATCAATGGATTGAGAGCATCTTATTGACAGTATCCCTGGAAACTGAAAACCCTATCTTTTCTAATATCGCAGAGATCGATCTTTCATCTTTACCGGACAGGAAGGTGTAATGGTGCAGGGATTCAAGTACTGTTCCCTCGTTGACCTTCAGCAGGTCTGCAAAATATCCCACCTCATTTTTGATTACCTGCTCATCATTCTTCTTAGATACGAATTTCCGAATAACTTCCAGGAGCTTGCTCACTTCCAACACCCTGGATTCGATCCAGGATGATCCCGCTCCAATGCAACAGCATGGAAGATTATCGAGCGCGTCAGAAAACCTGAATGCTTCCCTGAACCCTCCCTGCCTGATGATTTCTGCAAACGGCTCCCAGATAGCAATGAACCTGCTTTCACCATCTAGGAAATCGGAGACTGCACCAATGGGAGTTAAGAGAGCCTCTGCCTCCAATGGACCGGCATATTTTTCAAAAGCCTTTGTCAGGATAGCCATGGACGAAAATTCGCTTGATATTATCCTCCTGTTCGCTGATCCAGGATTTTCAAAGATGGATGAGCCGCCAGAAGCGACTTCGCTTAAAATCCTCAGGCGCGAGTTTTCCGGGTGAATCAGGAACGAAATCAATGGTGAGAACCCCAAATCGAGGGTGTCAGAGAGCAGATCATCAACAATATCGGCGGACTTTGAATATAACCTCACGTCTAGGCGGTTCCCGCTATTCGCGCAATATTCCCTCAATGCAGCCATATGATATACGTATTCAGAAGACGCGAGCATTCCCGCCCTAACAGTACCTGGCACATTTCCAGGAAAGTATCTTGAGAGCCAGACCCTGTTGCTCCTTCCGGCATCCTTTCTGATCTCTATTTGGCGAGATCTGGCCATTTCGGATAATATTTCTGACACCCTGGACTTTGAAAATCCCTTCTTTAAATGGAAATCTGATTGCAAGAATCCCTTTCTGCCGCTATTACTGAGCGTTTCCTCAATTTCCCTTTTAAGGAGAGAATGCATAACTTTCAATCATGAAATGGTATTGCACTGTTATAAGAATTGCCTCTTGAAAGCATCAAGAACTGGAGCATCTCGGAATCCATTGAGCACAGTGCTATTCACACTGCCTGGAGTCACGTCATTGGCTAACCGCCAGTCAGCCAGATTGAGAAGCTGGCTTACCTGATAAAAGCAGGGAATAAGGTATATCAGTTATTTATACCGAGATTCCATTACGTTTTCTTGGCATGAGTATAACGACAGATACACCGGAAACAATAACACAGCGCTTTAAAACATTCATTAGGGAAACACCGGAATTTTCCCTTATTGTACTGCTTGTATTGAGCTACCTGTTCATTGCGAACTATTTTGCGTGGTCTGCCACATTCGCAGGTGGCTTGCAAAACTTTTCCGGAGGGAGTGACCCTTATTACAATTTCAGGTCTATTACATACTTCTTAACAACCAAGCACTGGATGATTTACGACTCTACGATAAACTATCCTCTCGGAACATATAACCCGAGGAACCCATTCTTTCACATCCTGATCGTATTTGTCGGCGTATTGGGGAGCCCCTTCTCTAATGCTGTGACTGTGGCTCAACTCTCTTTCCTTGAGTTTGACGCCGTCTTCGGTGCTTTGCTCATTGTGCCTGTCTACCTGATCACAAAGGAGGTTTTCGGCAGGAAGGCTGGAATGCTTTCTGCAATATTGTACACGCTCATGCCGAGCAACCTGTCTGCCGGTATTCTGTCAGATGGCAGGATGCATACGCCTGAACTTCTGTTCGCATTCTTTGTGATTTACTTCTTCATAAAAGCCATTAAGACAGCGAATAAGGGCAGGATTTTTGAAAAAATGTCGTTGCTACACCCGAAGGCGAGAGTAGATGAGGTAAGGCAATACCTGCGGAGCAACAGGTTGAGTAACATATACGCGCTCCTGGCTGCTACTTCACTTGGGGCATTGATGCTTTCATGGCAGGGTTACGCTTACATTGAGGCCATTATCGCAATTTATATCATCGTTCAGCTCCTGTTCTCTCTCTTCATGAAAAAGCCAACGGGCTACATCACCGTCTCGTCACTATTGTTCTTTGTATTGCCATTTGTAATGAGTTACTACTATTACCATGGCGTTCACGAGGTCTCGCCCTGGCTAATCGACGGTCTCTACATCGCAGTTCTTGCAGTAGGTTTCTCTATAATAGTCAATATTGTCGGCAGGAGACCCTGGATAATAACAGTCCCACTCCTTTTCATAGTCAGTGCGGCAGGTTTGTTCGCCTTCTATATTGCGGCCCCAAATACCCTGTCCAGCATATTGGCCGGAGAAGGTTATTTCATCAAGACAAGGGTCTATGACACGATAGCAGAGGCAGCTGCACCCGCTCTTGGTCAATACATATCCGGATTCGGAATAGCACAGTTCCTGCTCGGAGTTGCGGGTCTCATATATACAGTATATGCTTACTTCAAGTCGAAGAAAGAATATCTTCTTCTCTTCATGGTTTTTGCCATAGTCTCCATTTACATGAGTTTTGTCGCCGGTAGATTCAACATAACCGCGGCTCCCGCCTATGCTGCAATGGGCGGTGCGCTTCTTGCCCGCTTCTCAGAAATGGCGAAGACAGGAGATATCAGGCATCGTACTCCAATGCAGTCGGTCAACGTCAGAAAATCTTTGAAGGGAAACATCTCATTCACGTCATTTTCGATCGTTCTTGCAATGGTCATTCTCCTCATAGTGCCATCCGGTTTTGGTGTGCTTAACGCTGCGGTTCCTGCAAACAGCGCGGGTCATGTAAACCAGGAAATATACAACTCAATGCCATCATTCCTGAAGCCACTCGTGAACTATTCTTCGTCAGCGGATCAGTTTGTTGGGACATATGGGTTCGGCATAACAAATCAATCAACTCCTCTTAACCAGGCGTTTTCATGGCTTTCCACTCAAGATACCAATGTACCGTTACAGGATAGACCGGCTTTTGTATCATGGTGGGACTACGGCTTCCAGGAGATAGTCGTAGGACAGCACCCGACCGTGGCGGATGATTTCCAGCAGGGATACCAGGTTGCGGGTCAGGTTCTTCTGGCGCAGAATCAAAGCCAGGTAATTTCACTTTTCATTGCGAGGGTAATCGAGGGCGCTTATCAGAACAACAGTAACAATATACCTGCAGATGTCTATCAGACACTAGTAAGTTGCCTGGGTCCAACTGGAGCCAGTTTCCTTGCCGGTGACATCAAGAACCCACAAAACTATGTATCAGTTGTCCTCAACAACCCGTCAATATATGGAAAATACATAAGCCAGCTTACTTCTGCAAATGCACAGTTTGCAATATTCAGCGGATATCTCCCGGCGCACTATTCCATATCGGTTCTGAACAATCTATACACATTGCTTATCTCTGAAACCGGTTACAACATCAAGTATGTTGGCATCGACCACAGCCTTTTCCCCGTTTCCGGTCTCAACCCCGGGATATTCTATGCTCCCGCTTACCTTACCGATGGCCTGTCATACACATATCAGGGTGAAATAGTTCCATATCCGTACTACCAGATCTATGCAGTCACAGCAAACCAGACTTACCAGCTAAACCAGACTCCCACCACGGCTCTAGTTACCAATTACCAGATCACTTATAATTCGGCTTTCTACAACTCGTCTATTTACAGGTTCACCGTGGGATATCCGCCATCGGCAGTTGGTTCAGTTGGTGGCATTCCTGGACTGACAGTAAACCAGACAACTGCCCCAGTGATGCCGGCCTGGAACATGAGTAACTTCGAGATAGTTTATGCAGGAGTTCCATGGAATCCTTATACTGATTACCAGAACCATAGTGCTGCTTGGACCGTTGTTCCAATCCAGACAGCTTATAAATACCAGAAGGAAGGGTATGGCACAACTATCCTTCTTCCAACGCTTTCAAGCATTCAGGCAGCTTTTGATCCAATAGTTGCATATTATCCGGGTGCCATCATTGAAGGCAGAGTGACCACTTCCTCAGGTAACCCGGTTGCTGGAGCTTATGTAACCCTCCTCGATCAATACGGGATTCCACACGATCTTGTCAAAACAAATTCCCAGGGTTATTATCAACTCACCGCAGTTCCGGGCAACGACTCCATATATGTCACTACAGGAAAATTGAACCAGCAGTATCTGATTGGGACATCATTGCTTAACAACACGACCATTTATATTTCAGACGCACAGGCAAACCGGGACGTTCCGGCAGGACCCGCCAGCGGCTTGCCTGGATACATGATTACAAGAAACTTCATTTCTGCTTCGGGAGGCGTATCCGGAAGCATAGATTATCAATACCAGATCACGAAAAATGTGACCAGCAAGGCCACAGTCAATTCTGGCGTACTCATATTCACGAACGCCAGCTCCGGCCAGTCTTACAATGCGTCGGTATCGGAAGGCAACTATACACTTTCAAACGTACCGCCTGAAACATACAACATTACATTGAAATCAGGTAACAACACATACAGTGACTTTGCAACTGCAACAATAAGTCCTCAAAACAACATTACACAGGATCTCGTTGTAACGATGGATACCATCTATGCTTCGGCCTTCTCCGGTAACATAACACTTAGTAATGCTGAATTCATAGCAAAATCGAATAATTTCACCGCTGTTTCTTACAGTAATAGTACAGGAATTGCACTGCTTCAGGTTGTTCCAGGCAGCTATAGCGTTTACGTTACAGGCAAGGGATACACGTCCCTGGCCCAGCATGTTGATTTCAGCACATGGGGGTTGAACAAGACTGAACTTCTTGCTCCTGTACTTTCAGCTTCTGTTACAGGCACAGTTGCGTCCAATGCGGTTAAACAGGTAAGTTTCTACGCAGATGGAAATATCTCGAATGCCTATAATGCACAAGTCCGCAACGGAAAGTTTTCGATAACGCTGCCCGTCGGGTATTACACGGCATATGCAAGGAATGGGTTCAGCGTCTACGCCCAGTCCGTTTTTATCACAAACAATACCAGCATAATAGTTTCCCTTTCAACCGGCTATTACGTAAATGTATCAGTTGTGACTAGCACTTTCAGCAATGGTACCGGCTATTTCGAGGCGCTTTCTAACACGGTTTCCATGCAGACTGAATCTTCAAATGCAAGTTATTACAACTTCCTGCTTCCGAACGGGATTTACACATTCGCCACCGTCTTCACACATATAGGATTGAACTATGGCGCTTTCCGGACTATCCAGGTGCTTGGAAATCTTTCTTTCAGCATGCGCCTTGGATTCCAGGCTAATGTTTCCCTGACTACCCTGGACTCCTATCACTCCAGCAGCGGTGCGGCTGCTCCTCAGGTTTCATCTGGGGTTGCCATAGAATACGCTGGAAATATACCCATTTTCTACACTGATGTCCTGGTATCTGGCACGGCAACCCTCATGCACCCCAACACGCTTGTTGATTCATACTCATTCAAAATGTACAGTCCCGGATTCTTTAACTCAACCAACAGCATCAGTTCTACCGCCTCCGCTGTTGTTATGATTGTAACGCCAGTTTTGACGAGCTTTTCCCTTGAATTGAAGAATGACGCCGGCCAATCGGTTACAGGATATGTTTCATTGCAGGGGGCCCAGTCATACCTTTTCCAGATTAATAGCAACACCGCAAGCGGAACACTGACCCCGGGCATTTATTCTGTATCGGTATTTTCTACCTCAGCTGCAGTAAATGCCTCTGAATCTGTGGTTTCAGTGCCGATCTCAAACGCATACGCGTCAGGTGTTGGCTTCAGCCAACAATTCTCTCTTGCCAGCACTGCTTCTACCTACTCGGTTTTCAAGAACGGTGCCCCGGTAGGGCATACCGGTCTCAGTGCCGGTTACTATACATTGTATTCCCAGACTGGAGGAAAAACCAATATTACAACGCTGTTTCTGAGTAGTAATTCTACGATTGCTCCTGTGCTTCAAGCGAGTTCAACGGTCAGCCTTTCTAACAGCCTTGCCTATGCGTCAGGAATATACTATATCTCCGGGAAATCAGGAATAATATCCACTACGAATAGCTCAATTGTCCTGCCGGTCGGCTCATATACCGTTAAGTATTATTACAATTTCACCGCAAATGGTGCGGATCGAACAGTATCCGGGTCTTTAACATTATCTTCTGCAGTAACAACGAATTTCAAGGTTCCGGTGTCTATTTCTCCAGCGTTCACAACAGTTTCCGGACAGGTTTCGTATTCTGGTTCTGCGGTTCCATATGCAACAGTTGTGTTCTACAACAGCACCGGCAGCTTTATTTCGTCTGACACGGCAAATGCCTATGGTATCTACAATGCACAGCTGTATGGCGGTTCCTACACGGTTTATGCTGCTTTCAACACCGACAGGGAAGCTAGTGTCTCAACGATTGCAGTCAGTGCCTTTGGTGCGTCACAGTCGTATAATATAACTATGATGCCTTCCTACAAGGTTTTTATTGCGGAAACGAAGGGAAACATACTGTTGACTGGAAACATATCAATCTCTTCCGGTAGTGCACTCATCCTGTTCAATACAAGCCAGCAGAGCATATACCTGCCTGGAGGAGTATACAAATTCTCTGGCAGCCTTACAGTTCATCAGGATAACTATACCGGACATACCATGAACATAAGCTACAGCTCATCGATTACGCAAGATATAGCAGCGCAGAATACATACATAAATATTGCATTATCAAAAGTGGATGTATACCAGTTTGAATCAGGCATGATATCTCCGATCGTGAATGCAAGCGAAGGGTCGAACCTTACCAATGTATCATTCTACGTGGTAAATAGTGGCAACACTTACGTGAACATGACTTTCAGCCCAGGCGAGTCGGGATTGATAGCGACCTTCAATCAGTCAAAGGTCGTGATTGCACCTGGCCAGAACGTATCGATATCGGCAAACCTGGAACTTCCGGACAAAATGATCGCTGGAATCCAAAAAGTGCAGATAAATGGAACATATGGATCGAGTACATATAACATCAATCTAAAGGTCAATATCACGCCGAATCCCTCATTCAAAGCATACATGGTCCCCGCCAGGAACTCCATCCTCAATAATACCGGAAGTATTCCTGTGGTTCTGTCAAACACAGGAAACCAGGTAATGACGGTATATGTCGCGCTTGATCCCGATAACCTTTCGATCTATAACTGGGATGGTAACATTGGAAAGGGACTCTTCTACAGCGTAAAGCTGTCAGCATTCTCTTCGTCCACCATCTTTGTTAACGTAACTCCGATAGCAGGTAAGAGCCTTTATGTATCCGGTGACCTGGCACTTAACATTACAACGAGCGCAAAAATATCACAAACAGTCGTAGTACCGGTGAAGCTGCCAACAAACATCGGGATTAAGCCGACTGTGAGCGGTACCTCAATATCTCATTTCACAGGAAACCCCGAACTTACCATCATAACTGGGGTGGTTGTAATCGCTGCATCCGTGATAGTGGGTCTTATAGTGGCTTCGTCCAGAGGGAGGCGCCGCAGGTGAAGTTTCGAACCACACTCCTGGCTTTGGCGGTTGTGTTTATCATGATGCCAATTGCCGCGACAATGTCTGATGCCGGTACTGCATATCCTTCGATCTTCTCAAGTTCCGTTTCATACGGAACAGTTTACACAGGCGAGAGCTTCTCCATCTATGTTAACTCCACCTATGGATTCGACAACTATACCGCAGTCCTGGTGTTCTCGGGTATGAACCTGACTGGCATGGCACCCGGAACTTCGGTAATAGCTGAGAAGAGCGCAAGTCCGGATATTAGGTTCAACATTACTGCTCCATCTAATCCCGGTACCGTAACTATACTGGTGATGACATCAGCAGTCGGTTCAACGACAATGGATTACCGGACAACAGTCCAGTTGACAGTCGTAGACCCAATAAAGATGCAGGCGACCATAAGCAACCCGACCTTGTATTACATGTATAATGTAACAGTAACGTTTGCACTGAATGGGAACAATGTTTCCAAGGTGGTGATACCAAAGCTGGCTCCATACTCATCGCAGGTCGTAACAGTAAATTCATCGGCAATATCACTGATCAGCAAGGGTGAAAACAGCATTCAGGTCTACACAAGTACACCAGGCACTGTCGTCAGCGGTGGCACCACCTTTTACTATGGCACACCCCCAAACTACTCTTGGATATACTACATTGCAGCAGTCGTTGTGGCATTCATGATATTCCTTGCATACAGTGCAGGGCGCAGATCAGTACCCAAGTCTCCAAAGTGGAAGAAGTAATCACCTCTCATCAGTCAAGATGTCATGGCCTTCTGCAGAGTGTTGAACTCAACCTCAAGGATATCCCTTCTCCTGCGGCTCCGGACCCTTGGGTCATGAAACTGTGATGATCCTCTTGCTATCCTGGCAGCTGAAACAGCATTGTCGTGGATCTTGTGTGGCTGGCTGGTATTTGTCTCGTCCACAATTTCAGGAACTATGGATACCGTCCGGAGTTTCTGTATGATACTGTCCCTGTTGGGCGCATCGCCATGTCCTATCCTGACAATGCAACCGGAATACCTGTAGCCCTTTATAATTCCCCTGATTGCAGAGATCAGGCCGTCAATGCTCGGGGCCTCAAACGCCTCAAGCAGGACATCGTCCCCGAGAACCGCGATTCCCGGCTTTGGCCCGGGATCTATGCCGATGATGAGGCGGATAAACATTTCCTTTCCCAGCAGAAATGGGATTGCAGCCCTAACTGCCTCTGATGCGCTGTCAGCCCTTATCTGGGCGGCGTCGACCTTTTCATCCTTGTTAGAACTCAGGATTATTGGCACATCTGAAGGCAATCGATCTATACTGTCTATCGAAACAGATTTAATGCGCCAGGACTTCAGCACGTTTACAACATCATGGTAGAACCTGAAATTATGAGTATATATCCCGACTCTTTTCATCTACAGGATCATGCATGGATTCTAGGATAATAGGTTTGTCGAAACCACTCTCACTCTGGCTCTGAATCCGGCTTGCTCTGTTCCTTCAGTATCCTGTTCACGAGCTCGACAAATTCCTTTTCCTTTCCCTTCGGGATCACGCCGCCGGCTGCAATGTCATGACCACCGCCGGAGCCACCAACCTGTTCGCAGGCGCTTCGCAAGACGGTTGAAAAATTCAGCCCCTTCTGAACCAGCTTTATCGTTCCTCTTGCGGACAGCTTTGTTTCCTTGTCGCCCACATTGAATCCAATTATTGGCTTTGACTGGTCCACCAGGTACAGCATCAGGAGATCGCTTATCTTCCCGGCCATTTCAGATTCCGGTGAATAGAAGAACTGCAGGTGCGACAGGCTTCCCACTTCCTTCATCGTTCTGTATACGTAATCGATAAGGCGCGTTTTGTACGTCCTCCAGGCGGTGAGCATCTCGTTCCTCAATTTTTTATCCCCAAGAAAATACTGGACTGCGACAGAATTCTTTCCAACCCTGGAGTTGCCGTCGATGATGCTGCTCAACTCCTTTGAAGTAAACTCAACATCCTTGAATTTCATCATGTCAGACTCGAGATATTTTATGGCTTCCAGTCCACATTTCTGTGATATGAGACGAACGGCGAGCTTCTTCTCCAGTATTCTCTTCTGGTCCTCGTTCAACGAATCCGGTGACTGTTCGTATCCAAGGTGGCACTCATCAAGGATCGCCTTTGCGCCATCTGGCTTTCCAGTGATTCCATTAAAGAATGGATCCGTTGAGTATACAAGTGAATCAAGGAGGGTTTCGCCTTCAAGGCTAATCGTCCTTTCGTTGCTGAAAGTGCTGGTATATTCATTTAGGAGCATGCGGTTGAGGCCTGAAATTCCGCCGAGGTCCTGTTTGTCAGCGATCATCCCAGATACGAAATATGGTATCAGATCAGAGTTTCTTTCTGAGCAAGCCAGTGAAAAAACCATGGCCATTGTTGCGCCGCAAGCTCCATGAGTACCGTCGATGCCAAAATCCCTGGCGTTTATATTCAGTGCTTTCGCCGGGGAAGGCCTGTAAAAATGATGATCCAGGATTATCATCTTCTCAACTTCCGGGACATACTGAGCCTGATCGGATCCAGCATCAACCACGATCGTGAGCGAGTCTGGATATTCCATTACAACCTTTCGAAAATCCTCCCCAAGGAGGCTCTTGATGTAGGTTAGATGCACCCGTTTCTTCAATCTTAGCAGTGTTTTCAAAAGAACTATTGCAGAACTTGTGCCATCACCGTCGTAATGTGCTATTATTCTTGCGAACGGCTCGCCTTTCGTTAAAGCTACTGCATCAGCCAGCTTATTGTAGAAATCCTGGTTAATTACCTTCTGGACGGGACTCATAGAACCTTGTCTAGGTTCCAGCCAGCGGGCAAAGCGTTGTTCCTTTTATAATATTTGATAAGACGAAGGATCTTGGCCATAACGAGGCTCCTGCCCCGTTGATTGCTCCTGTCCCTGGTATTCAATGCGAGATGTGCGCTGACCTTCTTGTATCTGTTTATAAGGCTCTGCAGATCATCTGGAATATCTGATTTCAAAGACTTTTCCTTAAGAACAGTGCCCAGCTTCTTGCCAAGGACAGTCTTGGTCGAAGGGATTGCGTATTGATCCCTCAACCTTATCCCGATCTCTGGCGAACTCAGTTTTGAATTCCTTAACTGAACAATATTGTCAATGATCTCATCTGTTGAAGCTTTGATCCAGGAAGGCTTTGTAGTGTACCTTTCCCGGTGTGATCGCGATTTACCTCTTTTCCTGGTATGCATCCTGGCCATTTTGTATTCTCCGCTGCAACGGGAATCGGAACGTTATTAATCTATTTTATGCCTTGATCAGGTATCACTGCATTATTCCATGCAGCCGCTCATAAGTGCATATAGCTTCCATTGCCACGGTCCATATAGTCAATTCCTCCGGGTATATGGAGTACTGTTTTCCCAGATCATCCAGTTTTGTTCGGAAATCCCCTTCGGAGAATCCGCCTATTACCACGGTTGTTGCAATCTCATCGCCCACTGCTTCAGAAACTGTGCTCTTCTTTCCTGTAGGAGAAAAAACGCGTACATTCTTCATCCCCCTGCTGAATATAAAATCCATCAGCGTTGAATCAATCATCTCGAGAAGCGTTACTCCACCGCTCTGTATTTTGCGTTTTGCAAACATATCCTCGATCAGACCAGAAAAGCGATTGAACGATCTCGGGATTCTTGTCTCTCTATTTACGATGATAACCTTATCCTCCCTAGTATGTATGAAAAGCTCAAGCTGGCCGACCTTGTTAAGTATGCTTTCCTGGCATGTCAGGAGCAGGGCGTGTAAAATGTCGGGTCGCCCTCTTCTTTTTGATTCTCCAGGATACTTTGCATCAATGGCATGATGCAGGTAGTTGGAATCCAGGAGCAGTGACGATAGTGGTTTTGTTCTCCTCTTTGAATACGACTTGGAATCTGGCGCATTCCAGAGTTCCTTAGGAACCAGTTCCAGCTCCGCATCGGCAATTACGAGGGTTAGCATTCCATGATGATGCTCCAGTGATTTATTTTCTTTTGTTGTCGATCTTAACTCTTGAAATACTAGACACTGTGGAGGATCATAAAGAATCTTAATGTCGTGAAACATGCTTAATAATGTCAATATTTGCAGACAGCATCATGAAAGAAAAAACCGTTCTGATTACAGGCGGTGCAACCGGCCTGGGTAAGGAAATGGCTATCAGGTTTGGAAAACTTGGAGCACGGATTGGGATTGTGAGCAGGAATAAGGAGAACCTCGAAAAAACCGTAACCCAGCTTTCCGCAATGGGGATCAAGATTGCCTATGATGTATGTGATGTTCGAGATCCATCTCAAATAGCGGCTTCGGTCTCGAATCTTGAGAAAGTACTTGGTCCTTTCAATGTTCTGGTCAACAATGCAGCGGGTAATTTTATAAGCAGGACAGAGCAACTGTCACCAAAGGCATTCGACACGGTGATTGGTATTGTGCTCCAAGGATCTTCTTATTTTTCACTGGAAATGGGAAAAAGGTGGATCAACTCCGGAATGAATGGAACGATTCTTAACATTGTTGCAACTTACGCATGGACTGGTTCAGCATACGTTGTTCCTTCCGCTGTTTCCAAGGCGGGGGTCCTGGCATTGACGCAGTCACTCGCAGTCGAGTGGGGACCCAGGGGAATAAGATCCGTCGCAATTGCCCCCGGCCCCATTCCCACTGAAGGCGCATGGAATAACCTGATACCCGATACCTCATTTGAAGAAATAATGAAAAATAGAAATCCGATGATGCGCCTCGGTAAGCCAGATGATCTTGCTGATCTGGCAACTTTCCTCATATCTGACGCGGCATCATATATCAATGGTGCCGTGGTTACGATAGACGGCGGAGAGTGGCTCAAGGGAGCAGGGCAGTTCAACATGCTTTCCGGGATGCCGGAATCGCTGTGGGACTTGATGAAGACCAGAAGGAACAAGTGACTTGTTCAATGGCTGGCCAACGAATTACGGCCAGGTTCCCTCACTGGTCCTGGTTCCGTATCGTCGTCATGAGTCCTGTTTATGATATAAGCAATCATCAGTATTGCAAGGATGAGTCCCGTGTTGGAATCGGTGCTGAACTGTGCGACAATACCCAGGCCCTGATATACAATCCAGGTGAACACAGCAAAGACGAATGTAACAATTGAGGCGAAAATTGACCTGAATAACCAGAGGAATAAGGCAACTAATATAATCAGGACGAAAAGTGTGTTGAAAAGGTACGATAGATCTGCTATCCTTGATTCGGTCGTAACTGCGAACCCGAGAAAGCCGAATGGAGAAGGAAACTGGATTACTGGTAGTGAAGTCCAGAAACCGTTTGGCGGGTAAAACTGGAATCCCAGACCGACCAGCATAACCAGCATGGTTGAATACCGAATGGTCCGCTCTGCCTTGTTTCTGCCGTTACCATTTGCTGTCATTACGAGGATCACGGCACCAAGCAGGTAGAGAAGTACAGATCCGGGGAGACCCGTGAGTATTGTTGATCCAAGCGTAAAGAGGCCCCCAAACCCCTCGCCAAATATCCAGATAATGACGCTCCAGGCCATGGCCATTGCCTGTACGAAATAAAATAATCTACCTCTCTTCAGCACTAGATAGAGAACGCCGATGTAGAGCTGGACAACCGCTGCCCCCAAATCAATAAGCGGAGGGTTAATGTTCCACACCCTGACGCTTAGCTCGATGACAGGAGTTACAGGATAACCCATGGAAAGCATTGGTATGAGATTGTACTGCGCAAAGAGGTTGTTCATCTCCGGCTGGACCTGCAAAATTGCGTCCAGGATCCACATAGTTCCCAGTGCAATTCTCAGGAACTTTCTGAATTGCGGTTCCCGGAACGATGACTGGGATTTGTGAAATAGAAGAACAACTACCGGTACAGGAAGCGCAGATAAAATGAACTCTTCATAGAATGGCAGGAAATCCGATGCCTTTATCACGGGAATGCCAAGGTAAAAATGAAACTCGAAATAGAAGATAATAGCCAGAAGCAGGAACATTAAGGCTATCAAAAAATATGCCACAAACTTGTAATAAGGTCTCATATTTTGCATGAGGAATGGAAATTTGCATATACAATTTTTCAGCATTCATCAGGCTCTTGCCGGTCAGGCATGACTTCTCCAATACCAGATCCCTGCAAGCAGCAGTTATCAGTGGCATTCTTGCTTGATCCAATATACCTCGATCCTGTGATATGAGACCATGTTGGATCTTCCTGTCTGGAGGAAAAGAGTTCCGGTAAAACTTGATCCACTGGTTCTCCTCATGCGGTAACTGCCATGCATGACCTATGAGGGCTTCTTTCTGGACTAAATCTTTTTAGATATTAAGTAATACACACGGTAATGCTAGCAGTCATCTTTTATCAACTATATCAAGGCTATTTCCCGGCAGGTCATGTATTATTGTATCATTATTCAGAAGGGGCGGATCCGAAATCAACATAAGGCGGTTTTTCAGCGTTTTCTCCCCTCTCGCGTTCGCACTGGGATACCTCAGGAGGGACAGGAAAATACTGGTTTTTGTATCGGTAGTTGCCGCGATTACCGCAGTATTCAGGCTGCTGGTGCCAATCTACTTCGGGGACGCAGTCAACTCGGTGGAAGCAACGGATTTCTCGACAGCAGAATACTTTGTCATCCTCATACTTGTCGTATCGGGAATAAGTGCTGTGGCTCAGTTTGTGGTGAACTACGGATCGCAGTACCTTTCCCAGAGATATGCATATGAACTGAGGAAGAATGTGTTCCGGCATCTCCTCAGCAAGAAGTTCAGGTATTTTGAGAACCAGACATCCGGAAACCTGCTCTCGAGATCGACGATGGACATAGAGGCTACAAGAAATTTCGTCCTGAACGTTCTCTCGCAGCTTATTCCTACAATTTTCCTGATATTGATTGCATTCTATTTCCTTTTCACACTTAGCCCGGTCTACTCACTGTTTTTCGTGTTTGTTGTCCCGGTTCTTATATATCTGGGGATAGTTGTTCAGAAGAAGCAGAGGGGTCACTGGCGCAATATCAGGGATGCATATGGAATAATGAACGAGAGACTGCAGGAAAACATCACCGGTCAGCGCGTGGTTCGCGGATTCCTTGGTGAAGACAGCGAAGTAAACAGGTTCACCCAGACCACGGATTCGTATTTCCAGGAATATAACATAGTTGCAAAACTCAGGGGGAAATATAACAATCTCATGCCGCTGATGATAAGCGTGGCAGCAACCGGGGTGATTCTTTACGGTGGATACACCTCACTCATCACAGGTTCAGAGATAGGAAATCTTGCAGCTGCGGTTAACATCTTCAACCTCATGACTTCTCCGGTAAGTTTCATTGGCCGCCTGATAGTTTTCTCAGAGAATGCGAGGGCTGGAATTGACAGGATAGATACCATAATTGACGGCAAGGACGAGGAGGTGATATCAGCAGAAATAAAGAGTCCGCTGAATGCGCCTGCAGAGGTAAACTCCCTTGCTTTCTCGAGAGGTTCAAAGGTAATACTGAATGAAATGACATTCAGCATAAAGAAGGGGGAATTCGTCGCAATAACTGGAACAACTGGAAGCGGTAAAAGCACACTGATAAACATGCTTCCGCGTCTCTATGATCCGGATAAAGGATCAATCTCATACAATGGTGTCGTGTATGACAATTTCACGCTACCGGAAATAAGGGAAAGAATAGGCGTGGTGCCTCAGGAAATCAGCCTTCTTTCCGGATCGATTCGGGAGAACATAGCGTTCGGGAACCGGGCATTCAGCGACGAGGAGGTGATGGAAGCAGCCAAAATCGCTCATATAGATGATTTCATAGATTCGCTTCCGGATAAGTACGACACGATCGTGGGCGAACGCGGTATCACCCTGTCCGGAGGGCAGAAGCAGAGGGTCGCCATCGCAAGAGCAGTCATTATGAGGCCGGAAATCCTGATTTTCGACGACGCCACCTCCAGCCTGGACGCGGAAACCGAGCTGGAAATTTTCACCTCAATAAGGGAAAAGCTCCGATCAACATCCGTTGTCATCATTTCGCTAAAGGAAACCGGACTCATGTTCGCTGACCGGGTACTGGTGGTTGATAACGGGAACCTCACCGAAGTTACCGGAGCCAGGAAGGATCTTATCGATTCCTCAAGACTGGACAAATTCACAGGGGTGAGCGGAAATTCCTAAGACTTACGAAGAGGTTGAAGATGAGCTCATAAAGGGCGGCAAGGGATTTGCATCATTCAAGCGCATGATCGGAGAGATGCTCACGCAGCGTCGTGAATCCGCAAAGCTCGCCCTCTCGATCATCATAACAGCGATAATGGGGACAATATATCCGCTCTCGATAGGGTTGGCCATCAACGCAATCCTGATCCAGAAGAGCATTCTACTCCTGACGATCTACGCTTCTTTATTCTTCGGAGTCTACCTGATCCAGTTTTTCTCCAACAGGGTCAGGACAATCAGCTCGACTTACCTGTCGCAGTACACTATCAAGAGCCTGAGAGATAAGGCGTTCAAGAATCTTCAGAAGGTTCCGGTATCCTTTTACAGCAAAGTCAAGACAGGTTACCTGATAAGCAGGATAAGCAATGACGGGGAATCGCTCAGCGAGTTCCTCACCTTCCAGGTTCCACAGGTGCTTTCCGGCATAACTACCGTGATAATCTCCGCATCGATCATGCTGTACCTTTCGCCAAAACTTGCACTTTACTCATTTATCGTTATACCGATCCTCGTGGGATTCACATTCGCTGTCCAGCCAAGGGTGAAGCGGAACTACCTGAGAACAAGAAAGACAATTGCCGCAATAACCGGGAACCTGAGCGAGAATATCAATGCGATAAGGGCGATCAAGAGCTTCAATGTGGAGGAGAGGGTCCAGGATAATTTTGACAAGCTCAATACAGCAAATTATTCCGCCAACATGAAAGCATCAAGGCTTGCATCAACATTTGGTTCGGCAGTCCGGATCATAGAGGCTGTAGGCATTGCTATCGTGCTTATCGAGGGCGGCATAATGACGCTCGGTGGCATCATCACGGTGGGCATTATGGTCTCATTTGTCTTCTACGTGCAGGAGTTCTTCGATCCGGTTGTGCAGCTGTCACAGACATATACCTCATACCAGTCAGCCATGGCGGGTCTCGTCCGCATATACGGCATAATCGACAGCGAGAAGGACCATGATCCGGAGGATTCAATCCCGCTGAAGGATTTCAATCAGAAGATTGAGATCAGGGACGTCACCTTCTCCTATGGTGGGGCCAATGCCCTTGAATCCGTCACCTTCTCTGTGAACAAGGGAGAAAAGATTGGAATAGTAGGTCACACCGGTGCGGGAAAGACAACAATATCGAACCTCATAATGAAATTTTATCATCCGTCAAAGGGAGAGATCCTGATTGATGGAAGGAACCTGGACAGTGTTTCAACCGCATCCTACAGGAGGCTGATAGCCCCTGTTCTCCAGGATCCGTTCATGTTCAGGGGGACTGTTATCCAGAACATTCTGTTCGCGGATCCCAATGCCACCAGGGATCAGATTGTGAAGGCCATCGAGGATTTCGGCCTTCATGCGTTATTCGAAAGGATGCCCGACGGGATCGACAGCGAGATCGGCGAGATGGGCAGAAACCTGTCCGAGGGGCAGCGCCAGGCCATATCTCTTCTCCGAGCATTCATTCTCGATCCTGAGATCCTTATCCTGGATGAACCAACTTCGCAGATCGACCCGGCATCGGAGAAAATAATCATGGATGCACTCGAAAAGTTCCTTAACGACAAGACGCTCATCCTTATTACGCACAGGTTTTCCCTGATCCGGCTGCTCGATCATGTGATCGTCCTTGACCATGGAAAGCTTGTTGAGGAGGGAAACGTGGACGAACTGATGACAAGAAACGGCAAGTTCGCCCAGCTCTACAGGTACCAGAAGTCTGACAATGACCTCCTGTGATCAGTACTGGCTTGTTATGAGCGTGCCTTCCGGTGTGCTTCTGTGAACGAAATTCCTTACCCGTATATCGAGCCTGAGGGTCTTTGCGAGTTCAATTGCAGCGGGATGAACGATCCTGGATCCGCCTGTCGCGATCGAATAGGCAGCATCATGCGTCAGCACCTCATAAAGGAAGGCCCTGTCTGCTAGGCTCTTCGGATCGACGTTGTATATTCCGTTCACGTCCTTGTAAAGCGTGATGTGCGATGATCCGTATGCGCCCGCAAATGCTACAGCACTCAGATCGGAGCTGTTCCTACCGAATGTCTGGATCTTCCCGGATAGATCGAGTGCGAAGAAACCGGTCGTTACAAGGAAATCGCTCCCTTCAAGTGCCTTATTGACGTTATTCCTTATCAGCTGTGCAGAAGCCTTTGTGTCGGGGAGATAACCCGAATCGCTCCTGCAGGCAATCAGGCCAAGAAGGTCAGATGGTATGAATGTTGCATCATAACCGGTTTCCGCAAGATAGGCGGTGCACGTGGCTGCGGACAATCTTTCACCAATTGAAAGTATGCTCGGCAGATCTTCTAACGGGAGCATGCTGTCATCCCAGGCCGATTCAATGTAAGGATGGGGATTCATCGATCTAGAGAGAGACTTCAACGACGCCTCCGCTGGACACCTGCCGAGGGCCTCAGCCAGCCAGCTTGCATGCAGGGATCCAAGTTCATTGACACGATGTCCGAGGTTCTCCCGTTCGTCGTTATACACACGCATAAGAGCATCCGTAACTCCTTCGAAGGCGCTTACGACAATGACACACTTCGCCGCTCTCGCAGCGATATCTGAAAGATTTCCCAGTGCGTCTGCCCCGGTCAGGCAGGATCCGCCGATCTTAAGGAAACTGACCCTGGCTGTCAAATGTAACCACCTGTCACTGCCGCAACCTCTGCATTCAGTAGAGTGGAACCTGCCGCACCCCGTATCAGGTTGTTGACCACAAGAATGAACTGCAGCCTGTTTTCGCTTATCCTTATCCTTCCGATTGATACCTGCATACCGCTCTTCATGTCCTGCGATTCCCCTGCGTCAATCCTGGGTTGGGGCCTGTCCACTTCCCCGCGGAGAATAAGCGGGTGTTCAGGTAGAGATGGCAGGCGCCCCGGCAGCTCATGATTCCTGAATGACCTGAACGCATCCACCACCTCGCTTTCCTGGAGACGGGATCCGAAAGTCACTGTAACTGATTCCATATGGCCATTGACGACTGGAACGCGCGTGCATGTTGCTGCAATACTGAAGTCCAGCTTTTCCCCCAGGCTGAATATCTTCCGGGTCTCCCTGATCATCTTTTCCTCTTCTCCGGAAATGTAGGGGATGACATTGGACATAATGTCGAGGGATGGTGTTCCGGGATAGCCTGCACCGCTGACTGCCTGCATCGTGGTCACGTCAACGTTTCTGGGACCGAAATTACGCAAAGGTGCAAGGCCGAGCACGAGGCCGATCGTGCTGCAGTTTCCGTTTGCCAGTATGTATCCACTCCCACCCAGCGCTGATATTTCTTCGTAATTCACTTCTGGAACCACGATTGGCACATCAGGAAGCATCCGGTTACCGGAAGCATTGGTAACTATCCTGTTATTCATGCTCCTGAGCTCCAGTTCGAGGGATGTGGCAGACTGCTCACTGACTGCGCTGAAGATAAAATCAAACTTCCTCTTCGTAATTTCTTCCGCATCTGCCTTCTGTATTTCCATGACACCACCCTTTCTATCTATTAAGAGCCTGGAACCTGCTGATGCCTGTGATCCGTAAAGTGCGTCCAGCCTGAAAAATGGATGATCCTCAAGAAGCCTGATAATCTCCCGCCCGACCAAGCCTGATGCACCCATTATTGCTACCCTCAGCTTATCCATCTAATCGGTGCCTCCCCCTTTCAGGTGTGAATTCTGAATCGATTGATCAATGTCCTCGATTATGTCATCAGGATCTTCAAGACCTACCGAAAGCCGGAATAGCGACTCATCGATCCCTGCCATTTTCTTTTCCTCGGGGGAAAGGGAACGATGTGACATCGTTGCAGGATGTGATATTGTCGTGTTCACGCCCCCAAGGGTATTTGCCGGTGTTACTATTTTCAGCGCTTTCATGAACCTATCCGGGTTCAGTTTCTTTCGATTGGCTACGAAGGAAACAACAGATCCAAAACCTCTTAGCTGTTTAGATGCCAATGCATGATCGGGATGGTCCTCAAGTCCGGGATATATCACCTTCACAATATCTGGTAAAGTTGTGAGTTCTTTTGCGATTCTATATGCGGATTCCCCTGAATACTTCATTCTTACATGAAGCGTCTTTATTCCCCGCAGGGTCAGATATGCTGCAAACGGGTCAAGCGACTCTCCGACAGTCTTTCTGAAATTGTCCAGTCCGTTGATGAAATCCTTCGTGCCTGCAACGAAACCCGCTATGACGTCATTATGACCGGAGATGAACTTTGAACCGCTGTGGATAACGAGATCAGCACCTGAATCCAGCGACTTGAGATTCACCGGCGTTGCGAACGTTGAATCTGAAACAAGAATTGATGAGGTGGAGATCTCTTCCTTTATTCTCCGCAGATCGTGGACCCTCAGCGTTGGGTTCGAGATCGACTCAACGAATACAAGATCGTGCTTATTGTAGGATTTGAGGAGGTTTTCCGTACCAGGTCCTGAAATAGTTGTCTTGATTCCATACTGTGTCATGAATTCCTTCAAGAAATTCAATGTTCTAGCAAAAACATCGCAATGTATGAGAACGGTCATGCCCGGTCTCAACCTGTGGAAAAGTACGGAAGTTACGGCACCCATCCCTGAACTGAAAGATGCAGCCGATTCTGCATTTTCTAATCCTGCCATAACCCTGTTCAGCTGGCTGACAGTTGGGTTTGCCTCCCTGGTATACCGGTAAGCAGCCCCTTCCGGCATAACATATGCACTGGTCTGATATATCGGCGTTGTGAGCGGAAAGTGACTGAATTCCTCAGGTTCCCTTACATACCTTGTGTTATCCCTCAACGACTGCACCCCTGCACACGCCTGATTCCACGATATTGAAGGGAAGATTTAGTCGATCAAGAACTTGAGAAGTTCCATCGCGGATACGATTCAACGATTGATCCGCATCCAGAACGCAAAGCAGTGATGGGCCGGCACCACTGAGGGCCACCCCAATGGCACCATGGTTCAGCAATGACCTTTTAAGATCAGGATAATAAGTATATATTGAAGACCTGGCTGGCTCAACGATGCTGTCATTCATTCCGGATCTGATCAGATCCGGATTATATGTGTTGAGTCCTAGGATAAGCATGGCCAGGTTTCGCGCATTCGATACTGCGGCATCGATATCCACGCTTCCAGGAATGACTGCCCTGCACCTCTTTGTCTTCTCAGGAACCTGCAGGTCAACATTTATGATAACCAGCTTTAGATCCGGATGAACGCGTACACTATGCCATCTTGGTGGCTTAACCGATGCAATGACTATCAGGCCACCGATTAAGGATGCAATGATATTATCGACATGACCCGTTCCGCTGACTCTTTGTTCTCCCAGGGCGGCATACCTGACCATGGTTTCCTGGTTCATGCCAAGATTGAGCAGCTTGCTAAGCGCAACAACTGTTGCAATCGAACAGGCGCCGCTACTGCCCAGGCCAGAACCCCAGGGTATGTTTCCCCTGGACTTCAGGACTATTTTCTCGCTCGAATCATACTCATCTAAAATAGATTCTGCAACAAACTGCTGTGGTGAATTTCTTATCAGCCGGTCTTTCGCATCCAGAACCGTAATACGATCACTATCTCTTTTGCTGGAAGGATAAACATCAAGAATTTCATGAAATGCATCCAGTGCAATCGATGCAGAATCGTATCCAGGGCCCAGATTCGCAGACGAAGCGCAACTCATTACAGAAATCATTTGGCTGCGATGGTGGGTCAGTATTTCTTCTTTTATTCATAGGGAATTACTGAAAATCATATTTTGCTCACTTGCAAACAAGCGCTTCGCGACAACTTTTACGTTGCAAAGACTCCAGAAGTACCCTTTTACCCGTAAACCAGCTATTCATGAATGGAAGAAAAATGTACGAATAGATGAAGGAATATACCCTTCATTTGCCAGACGATGCACATTTCTATGACATATCTTACAATACCTTCTTTTTCTCGCACATGAGCAGGAATACTGTTTAACATTGTAAAAAGATGAAGCGAACCATTTTTAGACCCGCCTTTTAAGATCCGTGATTGAGTGATAAGACACTAGCAGAGGCGTAAGGCTTTTGATTGTATTTTCGCAACTAAATAATGTAATATGACATATCCTCTAATTAGGGAGGGTCTTGCCTTGTTCCTTTGGCTGAACCATGAATAGGTTCGTTGTTAGAAAGGAATGAATAAAAGTCTCTTTACCACAGTTAAAGTCAGATAAACCGGTCTATGCGATGGCCAAAGATACCTGAATGCCAAAAGGTGAAAAATTGTTTGAAATAATTTAAGTGCGAATTGTAATGAATTTACATGATAAGAAAAATACTAATTAGAAAGGCAGCAAATGAGATAAGGGTATAATTTTATATACGCTGTTTTAGATTACGTGCTCAGGTATAATGTATGGAAAGCCAAAAGCCAGACAATAATAGTGGTTCATCCGCGATAGTGCCTCCTAAGCCAGTTAATTCCGCGGCGAAATTTTATGCCGTGATAGTGGCCCTTGTAATAATAGCGGCCGCATTCGGAGTATTATACGCGACTAAGTCACCATCCTCGACTAAAACAAGCGCAGTGAGTGCAACACTTGGGAATGTTACCCAGACACTTTCCGTTGGCAGCACTTATAGTTTCACTATAAAAGCAACTGGGAGTTTCAACAGTATAACAGTTTGGTGGGGTGACGGATCCTCTAACGTGATAAAGTATGCTAATTCAACGACAGTTGTGGCGAGTCACACGTATAACAGCCAGGGTGACTACTTCATATTGTATCAGATAAATTATCCATCGTCAACATACAATGGCCTGATACCTCTTAGTGTCGGTTATCCTGCAAGCAGCAATGCATTTGTTAATCTATCTTATGGCTTCAGTCAGTTGGTTGCAAACAGCACACCCCCAGTCTTGACAAACCCAGCTATATTCGGTCCCGGTGCTAACCTGACATACCAGGTAAGTTACTCGACACCTAGTAACCCATCTTACATGGTAGTAAATGTGACTGTCAACATATACAAGGGTGCGAGCCTAATAAGCTCTAACGCCTATCCTCTAGTCTACACCTCTGCCCAGGGTGGTGGATTTATTCTTCCGGAAGGAACGATAGATCTTTACCTTAACAACCTGGCTCAGGGATACTACACTGTACAATCATATGTAACGGTCGGAACACTTGCGACAACTACTGTTACCGCACCTGTTACTAACACTTCAACAGTTCACTATTCAGCAGGCTCAACTGCCTACTATAACCAAACATCATACCAATTATCGAACAAATCGCTAGTTAATTCTACTCCACAGCTTGCTTTGCTTAAGGGGACCGAGGTTCAAAATTACAAATACACGAATTTAACCTATGAGAGTGGTACAAATGTTAGTTACGCTGCACCATCCACCTTCATGTACGGCAATAATTCCGCCCTCGTCTTGACAAAGAACGCTAAGCTTACCTTTGACACAGCAACGAATGTTACCTTAGCAAGTGCAACCAACGTTACTTATGGTTCTTCAATCGTAGTTCACACGCTTTCTGCAAAAACATATGCGATGTCTGCTGGAAATGTAACTAATTTCCTGAATGCAACAGCATTGACAATCGACAACGCATCCGAAGTTCAACTTGCACTTGGATCTGGCTCCGTTAACTACAGTTCAGGTCAGAGTCTTGAATATCTGACTTCATCTACAGCCACGTATAACGAGAATACATCATTGATGTATAATAACGTGACCAATTGGGCAACATATCCAAACGGTGCAAAGGTAGGCCTGACAACAACCGTTGAAGCTTCTACTACAGTTAATACAGGGGCTGCAGACGTTGCAAATGTTACGGCTCAAACCACCGTTTCTTATACAGACATACCTATCTTTGACACAGTTACCCCATACTCACAGTCTGCGTCATCAACATTCTTTGACTCGCTTCCTAATGCAGTAGGTGGATATACTACCCTTGACCCTGCAATATCTTTCTACACTGCAAGCAATGAAATATTGACAAACACCCTTCTCCAACTGGATCAATACAACGGTACCAGCACAACATCATTCATACCTGAGCTCGCTCAGTATCTGCCTACAGTGGCAAACGGAGGAGTCAACAACAACACTTACAGTTATACTTACAATAACGCCTATATGGGCCCTGTCACGGTACATGTACAACCAGGGCAGAACTTCACTTATCATATCAGAAACAGTATAAGAGATCAGTTTGGCAATGCTATAAGTGCGTACGATGTGTACTTTGAGATTGTAAGGGATATGCTGTTTTCAGTCTCTTCTCCGGGAACTGGAGGATACCTGATAGCAGAATACTTCTTTGTTAATTACTCATCTCCTGGTTTCACTCCAACATACCAGGGAATCATGCCTAACCTTTCCTACAACAATGCCACTGACAACTTTACAATACACTTTGCCAAGCCAATGCCCACCACCCTTGTTTACCAGCTGTTTGCAGCATCAGGCACATTTGTTGAAAGTGCGACCTGGCTGACACAGCATGGTTCCGGCATAACCTTTACCCCGGCAGGTTTCAACGCCTACATTGCTGAAGGAAGTTCTTCAGGTTACAATTCATATGTGCAGAACCACATAGATGCAAACGGTCCTTACGAGATCTCATTGGTCTCGCCAGCACAGTTCGTTGTACTTGTAGCCAACCCGGCATTCGCTGGACTTCCGGACTATCCCGCAGCTCAGAGCGCAAAGACAGTTATAATGCAATACACATCATCAATCTCAACAGCTTGGCTGGAATTTTCATCCGGGCAGGCTCAGGACGTTCAGGGCGTTCTTCCCGAATACTGGAACAGTACCTTGGCACTGGTAAAACAGGGAAAGGCAATAACATCGTCATTCCCAACTCTATCAATATATTTCTACAACTATAACATAAACATCGATACTACTTTACTGAAGACAGTTGACAAAAATGCAAATGTACCAAGCAGCTTCTTCATCAACCAGGATGTAAGAAAAGCCTTCGCATACGCTTACAACTACAGTTATTACTTTTCCGACCAGATAGGTAACACGATCTACAACGCAAGCTTCCAGGTTCCTTACGCAGGAATGCTTGTACCTGGCCTGCCTGACTCCCAGAATATATCACAACTGAATGCGGTAGGAGCACAGGTGCCATATACAAACCTGGTAAAAGCTGCCCAGTACTGGGGAGACTTCTGGAACAGCTCTGCGAGAACTGCAATGGGACTTAGTGGAACAGCAAGCAACCCAACATACAAGGGTAGTGCGCTTGACGTACCGATCTTTGTACTGCAGTCTGATCCACCAGACGAAGCCGGTGCAACTACATGGGTACAGATGCTTCAGAAATTCATACCTGGGCTTGACAATGGAGCGCAGGATGTAATCCAGACATCAGAAGTCAATATCTTCCTTACCTGGGCCGTCCCACAGGGCGATCCAATGCCAATAAGCTGGGGAGGATGGGCTCCTGATTACCCGTACCCGACCGACTATCTGTCTGCAATGTTCCTACCATCAACCACATCAACATATGGGAATGCAAACAGCTGGAATTCATCCTACGTTGCTGGAGTTACAACCACAACATATGGAAGCAACTCAATGGCTGACCCTGCAGAGGCAAGCGCTCTCAACAACATAACAATCGCCTACTATCGCGGTGTAGCTAATGAGACGAATCCAACACAGGCAGCTTACTGGTTCCAGAAGATGAATGAGCTGAGCGTAAACATGACGATGGAGGTCTATCTCGGACAGGTAAACCAGATATGGATCTGGGACTCCATAGCTAATAAGACTGCCCTACAGCAGTGGCAGCAGAATGTCATGCTTGGCGGTGGTGCAGAGATAATGTATAATTACGTAGTTTACAACAGCTCTTAGACGGAGTTATACTTTATTTTTTTATTTCTTTTTATTTTTCTTAAATATTCTTCTTCTTTTGTTTCCCTTTTTCTGCTTTTTTAAATTTTGGACGATAAACCTTCAGTCCTATTGTCATTTCATTCGGAGATTATGGGATTTTAGCTACGCCATATTCTAATATAGTACTTGACTTCAAAGTACATCGCAACCAGGGCTAGTACAATGAACGTTATCAGGAATAGAACAGGTACATGAACCGGATTGTCCGCAGGTCCAATTGAGATGCTAAGCTGAGGATAGAAGTAACTGACAGGGATGAAGCTAAGGATCTGCGGAATTCCAATGACATCGAGAAATAGTGATCCAACAATATAAGATCCTCTGGCGAGGTCTCCAAGGATGTATTGATAGAACTCCCTTCTTGACATGTCCTTGGAAGAAATTTCTTTAACGTCAAGTTTGTCTACGATCTCTATCTTACTCATTTGTTTCCTTCATGATCGGCTCCATTCCCTCTGCATTGGCAGAATGGGGCTTATCGTAGATCAGGCATGAAACTAAATGATCGGTTGCAACCTCCTTGAGTGAAGGCGTATCGTAGTTTAGCATTGTCATATGTATCCCGGTATCCGACGAGAATGTGACATTCTGTATCGCTCCAAACTTTGTTCCGCCAGGCCGAGCCTGCTCCTTCTTTAGAAGCGAAGAGAGAAGATCAACTGTACCCTGTTTGTCAGAAATACCCTGCTCGAATATTACATCCAATGACAAATTAGAGTTGTCTATTGCAATCCTCGAGACTGCCGGGAAATCCCTTGCTTCAGGATTTCTCGTCCTGTCAAGCATTACCGCCAGTGGCGCAGCAAGATCCGATGGAGACCATCCACAATTTACCATGACTTCCCTGCACCTCGTGTGAAAATGACAACCAAGCGGTGGATTTGCAGGTGAAGGCATTTCACCTTCAAGCAGGATAACTTCCTTCTTCACTCTCGGATCATGACTGGGAATAGCCGAGAACAATGCCTTGGTATATGGATGAAGCATGTCCTTGAAAATCTTCTTGGTACTGGTAAGTTCAACAACCTTTCCCAGGTACATTACGGCTACCTTGTCGGACATTATCTCAACTACGTTAAGGTGATGCGATATGAATATCGATGAGAAGTTCATGTCTCTCTGGATCTCATTTAACATGTTCAGTATCTGGGCTTGAACAGAAACATCGAGCGCAGATGTCGGTTCATCCAGCACAAGAAGCTTTGGCTGAATGCTTATTGCCCTGGCAATACCGATCCTCTGACGCTGGCCGCCACTAAATTCGTGCGGAAACCTGTAAAGGTGGTCTTCATTGAGGCCTATCCTGTCAATCAGATAATAAAGCCTGTCATGTATTTGATCCTCGGTCATATCGGTAAGGAACCGCATTGGTTCCGAAATGATGTCCTTAACAACCTTTCTTGGATCCAATGAACCGAAAGGATCCTGGAAAACAGGTTGCATCTTTGCCCGCATTTTCTTTAGTTCATGCTTTGGTATGCGTGTCAAAGAATACCTGGATCTAAGCGGTTCAAGCTGATCAAGTACAGACGATAGATCGTTCTTCGAAGAATGATCATCATTTCCAATCTGGAGGGAATATGCCGATTCTTCCAGTTCAATGATGCGGTTCATAAGTGATGGCTCAAGATCGAAATAAATATTGCCTTCAGTTGCCGGGATCAATTGAAGTATTGTTCTTCCGAGGGTGGTCTTGCCACAACCGGTTTCCCCCACCACGCCGAGTGTCTCCCCGCTCTTCAGCGTAAATGTAACATCATCAACAGCCTTGACCTTGCCAACCGTTCTGAAAAGAGATGAGATATCAAAATACCTCTTCACATGCGACACATATAACAGTGGCGCGCCAACCCGATCCGCAGATTCCATCTTAATCATCGACCTCCGAGGAATAAAGGAAGCATGCAACCTTTCTTCCTGTCTCGAGCTCTACCAGCTTTGGCTTAGACTGGGAGCAAACAGGCATGACAAAGCTGCATCTTGGGTGAAACCTGCAGCCGGATGGTGGTGTTATCAGATTTGGAACGGATCCGGGGATCGTATGCATGTTAACACCTGCGTCTGTTTTTGCCTGTGTTGTAGGGATTGCGCCTAGCAATCCGACAGTGTAAGGATGCTTTGGAGAGTCAAATATCTCAAGTACTTCTCCTACCTCAACTATGTTCCCTGCATACATTACAGCAACCCTGTGACACATTTCAGCAATGACGGCGAGATCATGCGTTATAAATAGAATGGAAGCTCCCACGAGTTTGTTCAGGTTTCTGAGTAACCGAAGAATCTGCGCCTGGGTAGTGACATCAAGCGCTGTTGTGGGCTCATCTGCAATCAACAGTTTCGGATCCGATGCCAGGGCGATCGCAATCATGACTCTCTGTTGCATTCCGCCACTAAGTTCGTGCGGGAAAGATCTCATGATTCTCTCAGGATCCGGTAGGCTTACAAGTGAAAGGATCTCCTTGGCTCTTCTCTCAGCCTCGGCCTTGAAGACTCTTTCGACCTTCCTTCCGGTAAATATCCGCTTTATCGAGTAAAACCTGTACCTTGTGCCCTCCTTCAGTCTTAACTGCTCCAGTTCCTTTTCTATAGAACTGATCAATTCTCTATCTGATCCTTCCTCGGCTGCATACAGGCTCAACTGAAGGTTCTCAGCTTTTTCAATATAGGAATAATAATCTCTTGCCTCTATCAGTGAACGCTTATCGACGGAGGTAAGACCAGCCTTGATCAACGAGACAATCTCGCTTTCTATTTCAGCCGGGTCTGAATAGTTCCTGAATATCGAATTAATCTGCGTTTCCAGGTCAACCAGCGCATTGGACCTGCACCACTCATTCAGGATGGAACGGACATTTTCCTTGTTCTTCTGCACCTCTTCAACGAGGTGCTTCAAATCATCCAGCGATAAATTTGCCCTGTTTATGAGTGAATCAGCAATGGGCTTCTTGTTGTGAATCAGAATGTTCTCCGTTATCTGCTCACCTGCCCTGAGCACAGGGTTAAGCGACAGCGAAGGTTCCTGAAAAATCATCCCTGCCTTTTTCCCCCTTATCTTGGAAAGCATGAAATTATGTTTCTTCAAGGCCCTCTTGTTTCTCTTTACCTTTACGTCGGTCTGGCTCTTTATCCTTATTCTGACAATGTTTGCCAGGTCACTGAAGATGTTGAAACCGTCTATTTCCACTTTACCGCTAACAACCCTTCCGGGCGGGTCTGGAACCAGATCCATTATGGAGAGCGCTGTAACGCTCTTACCACAGCCGCTCTCCCCCACCATGCCGAATATTTCTCCCTTGTTTATGGAAAAACTGATCTTGTCAAGCGCCTTGACGATTCCCCTCGAGGTATAAAAATTCGTTACGAGGTCAGTTACCTTAAGGTAAGCATCCTCCTCTTTTGCCTCTTCTTTACTTTCCTTATCTTCTAAGTTTTGGATCGAGTACATCTCTTAAACCATCCCCCATCAAGTTAACTGCCACCGTGAATACTAAGAGGAACAATGAAGGTATGATAACCGGCCACCAAATGCCTTGAGCCAGGTAAGACTCTCCCGTGGAAATCATGTAGCCAATTTCAATCGGATATGCCGATGCACCCAGAGACCCAACCAGGAAGAAAATGGCGGCAAATAGCTGTATTACAGATCCCAGATCAAGCGATATCTGCACATATACAGGCGAAAGTACGTTCGGTATAATGTGACTAACAAGTATCCTGAAGTTGGATGCTCCACTCGCCCTGGATGCCTCCACATACTTTAATGACTTCGTCTCAAGTGCAAGACCTCTTGAAAGCCTTGCATATGTGGGCCACCATATAATCATCAGTGCCAGGACTACGTTTGTAAATGAAAAACCCAGTACGTATACAATTGCAAGAGCAAATACAAAGAAAGGGAGGCTGAAGAAAACGTCAGTAACTCTCATTACTATCTCATCTACGATACCACCAAAATAACCTGCGATCGATCCAACGATAACACCCACAGACATCCCAACAAAAACTATAAGAACAGTATATGCAAGATCGATCCTCAATGCACCAAGAACCACCGGAAGAATTGGTATTCTTGAATAGGTAGTTCCGAGCCAGAACCACCAGGATCCGCTGAAGCTGGGAGCGGTCGGGAGTGCTAGGTTTGCACTGTGTCCAGGAATAAAGTTCAGTGCAGTTGAAAGGTTGCTTACTCCCAGCCACTGGGGGTAAACAGAATCGAGAACCGCAATTGCGAAATAGATTACGGTGATTACCAGTCCCACCATCGCCAGCCTGTTTTTGAGGAACAGCCTGAAAGTAGAATTGGCATTCTCGAATCTTGAATGCCTCTTGGGTTGCAGTTGTCCCTCGTTTCTTACAACAGTTTCTTGCACCATTTCAATTTTCACCTAGTACCTGATCCTCGGATCTAAGATTGCATAAGCAATATCTACGAGAAGATTGGCAGAAATAAGTACGATACCAAAAAGGAAAGTCGTGCCCAATACACCAAAAATAGAACCAGACAATATAGTGCTCAAAGCAAGATACCCTATACCGGGGTAATCAAACACGTCCTCTATGAGGACTACTCCTCCGAGCAGACTTGCGAAGAGGAGGCCAAGAACAGTTACCGTGGGAATCAGCGCGTTCCTTCTCATATGCAGTTTTATAACCTTGCCCTCTGGAACCCCCTTTGACCTGGCAGTCTTGACGTACTCAGAGTTTGCCGCATCAACCATACTCGCCCTGAGGAATCTTAGTATTCCTGCAAGCAGGCTGAGTGTAAGAACGAGAACGGGTAGTACAAGATGCATGAATGCATTGGAGGCAAGAGAGTAATCTCCAGCGATCAGGGCATCAAACACAATCAGGTGGGTCGGTTTCGAAAGGACAACTCCTCCAACTCCTGATATCAGCCAGCTCGGTGGGGATATCGCGATTTGTGAAGTTATTGTGAATGTTCCCGAAATAGGAAATATTCCAAGCGGGTTACCTGCGATCACGCCTTGGCCAAATATGACCTGGAAAACGATCGCCAGCACAAATACGGGGATAGCATAAAACGATAGCGAAAATATTCTACCCAAGTGATCGGCCAGGGAATTTGGTCTGGCACCAATATATGTGCCCAAAGGTATGGATATCAAGATTGAAAGTACTGCAGCAAAAATAACCAGTTGTATTGTGTTCGGGAAGAAAAGCCCAATTCCCGAAAGGACGGTTCCAGAATACTTGATAGGGTTTGATAGGGTCATATAACCCCAGTTCCCGGTAAAAGTATTTCCCAGGTAGTGGAGATAGCCCAAGACGATTCCCTGGTTCAAGCCAAGCGCATTTTCTGCGTTTATAATCTGCTGAGCTCTATTTGGAGCCTTAGGATTGATAAAAGCAGAAGCAAGGAAAGTATGAGGGAGGGACCACATTAGCACAAACACTATGATCGTAAGGCCAATCAAGGTAGGAATTATCAAAAGCAATCTCCTAATAATGAAAAATCTGAGTTCCATGATCAGTCGCACTTACATGATGAAAAAGATGTTATTAACAATTGCCGACCGTAATAATGACTTTCCTGTAAATTTCACCAAAAACCAAGTGCTCGCGCAAATCTCTTTCCGATAACAATTGAAGTGAGAGATCTAAGCAAATGTATCATGGCCGAATAATCGAGAAAGAAGCCTGATCCCTGCATTATAAATCATTGAAAATGCGACCTGAGGTGTGTTCCGGAGAATCAAACGCGTAGAAGTGAATTCCATTCATACAATTTCAAGTCTAGTCAAGAAATATCGTTGGATTCGTATTCCTTTCCTGAAAAGAACACATATTGGGAGCGGATTCTGCAAAATATTTCCTGCAGTAAGAACCAGCTTAATAAAAGATTATAAACTGGGATTAATTGGTTTAAATGTGTCCCGTTCTCTCTATCGGGAAGTTACTGTGATTGCAGTGGCATTCCTTTGCATAATGATCATTTCAGCTTCCCTTCCTGCCAGCTCTGATACCGCTAAATCCAAATATATTCTCAACTATGGGGAGAATAGCATTATCGTAAAAAAGCCCGCAACTGCTTCAACAAAAATCATCGCCAATACTACAAAGAATGATGGTGCGGGAACATATCCTATCTTAACGGCGAACGAAAGTCATGTATATTCAAAATCTACGACTGTCAAGTATGATGTCAATTTCACTGAAACAGGGTTGCCTAATGCAACCTTATGGTACATCAAACCGTCCGGCAATCCTGGAAGAAGCTCAACCTCACACAGCATAAATTGCTCATTGCCTAATGGAACATACAGTTTCTACGCATCATCAAGTGACTCATCATACGCTGCTAACGGCGGTGGTTTTACAATAAACGGGGCATCAACAAATATCAGCATAACCTTCTTCAGGGTCTATGAGGTATTGTTCAATGCTGTAGGGCTGAAGTGGAATGGTACTTCTCTGGGATGGGCTTGGACGGTCAACATATCACATGGTCCTCAGGCCCTTACATATAGCCCGTTCGTTCAGTTTAACTTTCCAAATGGCACCTATCATTACGATACGACATCAGCCAACAAGTCATATTACCCGCTAAATTCATCAGGAAGTTTCACTATAACAGGATCCTCAGTTTCAATAAATATTACATTTAAACTGATAGTTTTCGCTGTTACTTTCAAGGAGATAGGACTTCCGTTAGGATCACAATGGACTTTAGCTTTTAATGACACAGTAACCAACATAAGCAGCACAAGCGTTAAATTCAGCGTTCCGAATGGAACGTATCAATACAGCATAAATGCATGTCCAAACTACACCTCCCCATGCGAATCAGGGATCGTAAATGTCAATGGATCATCACTCTCCAAGAATGTAACGTTCTCTCATTTAACACAAAACGAAGGACTCAGTGCTTCGGCAATAATTGAGCTAGTTGTTATTCCTTTCGCTGTTGCTGTTGCGTTGGTTGCAGCCTTTTACCTGAAGGGAAGGAAATAACAGGATCATTTTCTTCACACAGTGCTACAAGAAATGTACTTAAGGCATTGCAACAGCACAAACCTGCGCAGCGCTTCCGCCAGGAAACAGATTCAAGGTCCTACATCTGCTTTGATGCTTATGTCTTGCTCTTTTCATGGTTGATCTAATAGGATTATTGGGTGAGCTGCCAATATCTGAGCGACTACTGAACTCAAGACTTACATATTTAAATGCAAAAGCTAAGTTTTTACAGAATATCAAAGAACGCAGACTTTACTGGGTTGCGTAATGTCAGAATAGTTACAATAAAATACACGATATTGCCACGATATTGCCAATAGCTACTAGGTTACGATTTCTGTTAACCATGTTAACATCCACCTTTGGAAGTTATTTTTGAACGCCTATAATTGAAAATTCACTGGCGCTTGCAATCAGTTAGCCCAACATTTCATCCGGAATAACCTGCATTTTATACAATGAGCTGAGGACACGCAGTTAATAAGATCTTATGCAATATATTAAAGTTGTCAAGAGATCAGGATTCAAATGCATTTGATATGAACGATTTTAAAACGGATCTTAAGAGGGGGCTGTCGGCCGATGAGGTCGAGAGACTGAGGAAACAATATGGATACAACGAGATCCAGGAAGAGAAGGAAAATCCACTTCTCTCTCTCGGTGGGAAATTCTGGGGAACAACCGCGTGGATGCTTGAAGTGACCGCTGCACTGACATTTGTATTGAAAAATTACCTCGATTTCTACATAATTGCTGCTCTGCTGGTGGTCAATGCAGTCATAAGTTTCTTCCAGGAAGAGCGGGCCTCGGGGGCAGTGAACCTGTTGAAGCAAAGCCTGCAGGTGAAGTGCAGAGTCCTAAGGAGCAGTAAATGGATCGTCGAGGACGCAAAGTCCCTTGTTCCGGGAGATGTGATACGCATCCGGTCCGGCGATCTTGTTCCTGCTGATGCGACGCTTGTCGACGGCTATCTCGACGTGGACCAGTCAGTGTTGACCGGCGAGTCTATTTCCGTTGTGAGAAAGAATGGAGAAAAGGTGTATTCCGGTTCAATAATAAAGAAGGGAGAATGCACCGCAATGGTTACTGCGACAGGGTCCGCTACATACTTTGGAAAAACCGCCGAACTTGTCCAGACTGCAACTCCCAAGCTGCATATAAACGAAGTTGTATCCACTGTGCTCAAATGGCTTCTTACGATTGCCATCACACTGGTGGCTGTTTCCCTGGTCGTATGGATACTACGAGGGCTTAATGTCATCTCCATTCTTCCGCTCCTGCTGGTACTCCTTATAGCCGCTATACCTGTTGCACTTCCTGCAATGTTCACAGTAAGCATGGCCCTTGGGTCCATGGATCTCATCAAGAAGGGAATTCTGGTCACACGGCTGAGTTCGATCGAAGATGCAGCAAGCATGGATATCCTCTGCACTGACAAGACTGGCACAATAACCCAGAACAGGCTGACTATCGAATCTGTCATCCCGCTTGATGGGTACAGCGAGGACCAGATAGTCCTTTACGGTGCCATGGCCTCCTCAGATGCAAATAACGATGCAATAGATTCTGCATTCCTCGAAGAATACAGGAAGCGTGGGTTGCCCGCTTTCTCCGTGGAGAAGTTCGTCCCATTCGATCCCTCAACCCGGCGAACTGAGTCTGACGCTATCCTTGACGGCAAAGAAGTGCACATTATGAAGGGTGCAGTCAAGACTATTGCTGCACTTGTACAGAGTACCAGCAGGGAACCGGAGAAAAGAATGGTGGATCTTGCTGCCAAGGGATACAGGACAATCGCCGTATCCTTCTCTTCAGCGGAAGAAAAGGCAAAAATTGCAGGCTTTGTGGCACTATACGATCCACCGAGAAAAGACTCCAGGGCTCTGATAAGCGAGCTGAACGATCTTGGCATCAATGTGAAAATGCTGACTGGAGATTCCGAGGAGATTGCAATGGAAACTGCAAGGCAGGTAGGGCTTGGCCTTTCAATCACCCCTGTCCATGAGGGCATATCACCGGAAACCATTGAAAAGAGCGACGGTTTCTCGGAGATCTATCCAGAGGACAAGTACAAGATAGTTAAAGCCCTTCAGCAGAAACACCATGTCACCGGAATGACAGGAGACGGCGTGAACGATGCTCCTGCCCTCAAGGAAGCCGAGGTGGGCATTGCTGTCAGCACTTCCACCGATGTTGCAAAGGCAGCTGCCAGTGCGGTCCTGACCAAGGAAGGACTGGAAAACATTGTGGATCTGATAAAGGATGGCAGGGCCATATATCAGAGGGTTGTCACCTGGGTCCTTAACAAGTTTGCACGAACCATTGAAATCGTAGTTTTCGTATCGGTTGCTTTCCTTATTCTTGGTAACTATATAGTGAGCGCCTTTGACATCTTACTAACCCTATTTCTGATAGATTTCGTCACCATATCATTATCAACCGACAAGGTAAGACCTTCGAAAAAACCCGAATCATGGCACATAACAGCTCTGGTCAAGATTGCTGCAGTGATTGGGTCAATGACGATAGCTGAATCATTTTTGTGGCTCTTCCTCGGAATAAAATTCCTGTCGGTAGGAAACCAGGTGCCCATGTATTCCTTTTCGTTTGGCATAATACTTTACTTTGGGATATTCACAACTTTCGTGACAAGGGAAAGAAGGCATTTCTGGTCTTCAATGCCCGGAAAACCCCTTTTCATAGCTCTCATGGCTGATGTCTTCATCGTACTGGCAATAGAAACAATTGGAATTCCGGGTGTTGCAGCGATGCCTGCCTGGATCACGCTGCTTACGCTCTCATTTGCAGCACTCATGTCTTTTCTGGTGAACGACAGCATAAAGTCTATCATGATCCGGTCAATTAAAATTGTTTGAAGCAGTTTCACCGCGGTTAATTAGGTGGACATCATGAACCGCCTGTTCAAGGCTATAATAATCACACTGCGACCCATCTGAAAAGGGAGGCTTAGAAATCCAATCCCTCCGCTTGAAGAGGGTAATGCTGACCCTATTTGGAAGAGAATATTAACCATGCAATGAAACGGCATGTGAAAATGAAACAAACTCTTTTGAGGCATGAATCAAAGTCGATATTGACATTGCATCAATAACACATTGTTCATATTCAGTCGGACCCGGAATCATTAAGGTACATGAGCTTGAGATAACCAGGACAGATGATGAAACACTATAAGCAAAGTACAAGTAATTATTTACGCAAAAATGAGCGGGAAAGTTCTACTGGGATTCCTGTGAAATGTGAATATCAGGACTCTTCCAACTCAGTGAAATTTCCTATTGGTCTGTCATTTCTTGAGGAGAATGCCATGTGAATTATAATCCCGGCGAGAAAAGCCATGGCCTGTAGAATTATCAGGGTAAATATGGAAATATCCAAATTGGAAACGTAATATATCCCGAAACTGACCAGGCGTATTATTTCACTCTGCATGAGAATAGGAAACAGAAAGATGATTTTCTCATTCGCTGAAAGGAAAATGCTTAACTTGTTACTCATCGAAAATGCTACAACGTCGAATATGATAGAGGATAACGCGTAAGTCAGAAATGACCTTAACCCTTTGCCAGATTTTTTCATAACCCCAGCTCCCAAATCCTATCGGGAAACGCACCTTAATCATTCTACTAAACGCTTATGGTGCAATTTCTGGAGCCATAAAGATACCCCCTGGAATTGTAGGTTCCCGTGTTTTATAATTCATTTTTGCCCCAATCCAATTCCCGAAAAACAAGGATTGGCGGCATCAAGAATGTAAATATGGGATTACGATCCTGTAAGTCTATGTCAAGAATAATTGTCTCAGGTGTTGGAAATGGGATGGGCTGCAATGTCTCCAGTTTGCTGAAATCCTCGGATCATGAAGTCGCAATTATTTCAAGAGGAGAAACAGGTCGAAAGGTTGCAGAGACGATCGGTGCTCATTATTCAAGGTGCGATCTCATGAAATTTGATGATACTATCTCGGCTGTATCAGAACTTGCAAAGAAAATGGGAGGCCTTGATGCTGTAGTTCATCTGGCAGGAGGATTCTTTGGAAAGAAGGAGACTGTCGATGTGGTGCCTGATTACTTCAACTCGGCTCTGAATAATAATGCTACAACATACTATAACGTTGTACAAGCTGCGCTGAGATATTTTCCTGAATCAGGCGGTTCCATAGTTGTAATATCAGCCGCCAGGAGCGTTTATCTGAACAGTCACATTGGTTACGCCGCAGGGAAAGGTGCGATAGATTACATGGTGAGACTCCTGGCTCATGAGCTTATTGATAGAAACATCCGGGTCAACGCAGTTTCACCAGGCTTCATAATTAAAGAGAAATGCGGAAAAGGAGATGTCCAAGATGCTCTCGGACAAGTTGGGAGGCACGATGCACAGTGCGTTTCGCAGGCAGTGAAAATGTTCGTTGAAAACAGCCTAGTAACGGGGCAGATCTTGGAGGTTGATGCAGGCTTCAGTTCACAGGCGCCAAGCGGTCTTTGAATGGCATAATTTCTTTAACATCATAGCGCTTCAATTATAATGGTTTCAATAGTAGCAGCCAACTTTGCCAAATTTGGGAAAAGAGAGGAGGATATTTTTTCCATATCCTCGGAATCTGCAATGCCCATAGTGGATAAATTCAGGGATGCCATCGATTTTGTAGTGGTTTCAAACTCATATTCCGGCGAATTCAACGGTATTTCAGGACTCAACAGTTTGCTTACCACCCATCTTGCAATGGACGATCTACCATCCATGAGGGTTGATAATGCAAGCGGAAGTGGTGGGTCCGCAATTCTGGCCGCAAAGTCCCTTGTTGCATCGGGAGAGGCAAGGAACGTTCTGGTTATTGGGACTGAAAAAATGACCGGTTATCCTACGAAGAAATCGACTGGAATAATAGCATCGCTTCTACCGCCTGAAGAAAGGTCAGGCGGCCTTTCACTGCCATCGCTGGCAGCCTTTATGGCAAGGGCATATATGCGGGAGTTCTCGCCGACAAGGGAAAGCATCGCAATGGTTGCTGTAAAGAATCATCACAACGGTGCCATGAATCCTTATGCCCATTTCCAGTCGGAAGTCTCGCTGGAGAAGGTTCTGGCCTCCAAAGTGATTGCTGATCCTCTGAGGATTTTCGAATACTGTCCGGTCAGCGACGGTGCAGTGAGCCTGCTGGTTTCGTCCGACGCAGACAGTTCAAGTCTCGCAAACAGAACCGTAAAGATAGCAGGAACCGGAGCGGGCTCTGGCGTATCCTCAATCGCTTCCAGGGAATCCCTTGTTACAATTGAGTCCGTAAAGGAATCCTCGGCCAAAGCATTCAGGTCATCAGGGACGAAACCTGATGATGTGGATATTGCTGAACTCCATGACATGGCTTCCATTCTTGAGATAGTCGAGTCTGAGGATGTTGGGTTTTTCAAGAAAGGTGAGGGCTGGAAAGCACTCGAAAACGGTGAAACTGCCATAGGAGGTAGATTACCCATCAACACCAGCGGAGGGCTCAATTCAAAGGGTCATCCAATTGGCGCAAGTGGAGTTGCCCAGGCTGCGGAGATCTATCTTCAACTCACCGGTCAGGCCGGTAAGAGGCAGGTAAAGAATGCCTCAACAGGGTTCAGCCTGAGCATGGCAGGTTTTGGAAACAATTCAATATCCATTGTTTACGGGGTGAACTGATGATTTTTTACAGGTGCGCATCATGTTCCCGGGAATATGTATTCAGGAGATCTAAGTGCCCAAAATGCGGTTCAAAAGATTTCTCTGCTGTTGAAATAACCAGTGCAACAGCACTGGACAGTGTTCACCTTATCGCAACACCGGAACCTTTTCCTGATGAATATGACGTGGTTTTATTCCAGACTGAGTCAGGTTCCAGGGGATTCTGCAGAGCAACTTCCCAAATCAAGAGGGGCGATAAGCTGAAAATCAGAACTGATGAAGTCGGTATACTTTGTGAACATGAATGATCTACGCTGATCCTTTTTAATACGATACCCGGCTCCCTCTTTTCTCACTAATAAGAGGACCCGAATTTCTCGCCTATTGAGGCGTTGGTCTCTTTATTACCCCTGCCTTTTCCAATGATTCAATTTCCTCAGCATCGTAACCCAGCTCAGTCAGTATCGCAGCAGTGTCTTCACCAAGCAGAGGCGGTGCTTTGGTAACCTTTCCAGGAGTTCGGGACATCTTGAAAGCAGTTCCAGTTACGGGTATCTTACCATATGGTGTTTCCATGCTTGATACCATTCCGCGAGCTTTGATTTGTGGACTCTTCACTACCTCTTCGACTGTATTAATTGGAGCTGCGGGAATGCCGGCCTTGAGGAGGTTCTGCAGAAGCATTGAAGTTGTATTCTTACTGAAAGTTTTTTCAAGTTCTTCTACGAGCATATCCCTGTTCTTTACCCTCAGTATGTTTTCACTGTAAAGTTCATTATTAGTTAAGTCGTCTCTTCCTATGCTGCTGCAAAATACTTTCCAGAGTTTCTCCGTCCCCACAGCAATTGCAATGAAACCGTCTCCCGTTTTGAAGACCTGATATGGGGCAATGCTTGAATGTGCAGAGCCAAGTTTCCTTGGGTTCTTGCCTGTTGCGAAATAATTGAAGGTCTGGTGCGTAAGGATAAGGAAATTGGCATCAAGCATAGACATGTCAATGTACTGTCCCTCGCTGCTGCCGGTCCTTTCATACAGTGCGCCAAGGATAGCGTTGTTGGCAAAAAGCCCTGAGACTATGTCTGCAATAGGCACTCCGAACTTGATTGGAGTTCTACCCTCTTCACCGTTAAGGCTCAGGAGTCCACTGCTTGCAAGCACTGTGAGATCATAACCGGGCCAGTCTTTCTGTGGTCCATCCTGCCCGTATCCCGAAAGACTGCAGTAGATCAGGCCTGGGTTGAGTCCCTTCGCAACTTCATAAGACAGGCCCAGCCTGTTCATGGTTCCTGGCCTAAAGTTTTCTATGAGAATATCTGCTTCCGAAACCAGTTTTTTCAGGATTTCCAGTCCTTTTGGTTCCTTAAGATCCAGGGACAGACTCCTTTTGTTCCGGTTTACGCTAAGAAAATATGCCGAAATTCCATTGATGGAAGGTGGAGCCCATGACCTGCTCTGGTCACCGGTTGGTGGTTCAATCTTGATAATTTCCGCACCCAGGTCACCAAGCAGCATTGTCGCCATTGGGCCAGCCATTGCCTGTGTCAGATCCAGGACTTTTATGCCCTTAAGAGGAGGATTATTTTTCATGTTTCTGATCAGTAGCTGAAATCATCAAATATTACTTTTGCCCAGGTACGTTGGAATGTCTGCAAATTTTTAAATAACTGGAGACATGGATTAGTAAATCTTACATATGTAATGTTTAATTGGAAATGTGTGAATTGAGCAATTGGAGAAACATTAATTCAGCCTACCAAGAAAGTTTTAAGCCATGTTAATACATAGCATCATAATGACTGAAAACTCGATACCAAGTGATAAGATGGATGCATCGGCTAAGCATGTCTTCTGGGCCAGTTATTTTGGATGGCTTTTGGATGGCTATGACACCACGATCTATGCATTTGTTTTGGTGGCATCTTTGACTTTCCTGCTTCCAAACAGTGGTATTAGCAAGTCGTTGCTGGCATCGTATGGACTGGACTACTTCGCCATCTTCCTGGTGGGCTGGGGCACTGCTTTCCTGTTTGGTCCCGTGGCCGACAAAATTGGAAGAATGAGGACTCTTGGAATAGCAATTCTGATTTACGCATTGGGGACGTTCTTCTCGGGGCTTTCGTACAACGTACTAGAATTTGGAATTGCGAGATTTGTTGCAGGATTTGGGCTTGGAGCAGAATGGTTCATAGGCGGAACTGGGGTATCAGAAGTGTTTCCAGAGAAGACAAGAGCTATTTGGGCTGGAAGATTCCACAGTGCATGGTATGCTGGATTTATTGTCGCAGCGGTAACAACGCCATTGCTCCTTGAATATGCATTCCCTGAAAGCTATGGGTGGAGAGCCATTTTCTTCATAGGTATCATACCGGCAGCTATCCTTGCATACATCAGATTAAGAGCCAAGGAGCCTGAAGTCTGGAAGAAGAAGAAAGAGATTCAGGGTAACAAGATGAACATCACGAACTCCTTCAAGCTGCTTTTCTCAAAGAATTACAGAAAGACCACTATTCTGCTGGTCCTGGTTATGGTACCCGTTATAACGGGTCTGTATGGAGGCACACTGGATGCTCCAACCGCGATTAAAAACCTCGTGGCCTCATCTCTTGGTGCTACTGTTAACGCAACATGGTGGGTAGTTCTCGGCGGATCGATAATCTCCATATTCACACTGGTTTTCTGCCTTGTGATGCCATACTTGGTCAAGAGATTTGGCAGAAAATACACTCTTGGGGTGTATATGATATTTATGATCGTTGGACTGCTTGCAGCATTTGGGTTTGCATACAATCAGCACAATTTATACCTGTTCCTCCCGCTTCTGATGCTGCTTGGTATCGGTGGCGCTGACTTCTCTGTATTCTCGCTCTGGGTTCCTGAAATATATCCTACGGAAGCCAGGGCTGGAGGATTCGCTGTCATTACTGCCTTGGGCAGGTACGCCGGTGCCGGGCTTGTCTTTGTTATTGCTGCTCTTGCGGCTGTGACAACCCTCGGGACCGCTCTGGCCTATGGTTCTATAGCATTTGTAATAGGCATTGTTCTGCTCGTCTTTGTTAAGGAAGATCGAAACAAGCAGCTCGACAGGACAATTTCCAAAATGGAACTTGAACCTGAGTCTTAAAAATAATAATTTTTTATTTTTTTAAAAATTTCTTCATTTTTTCCTTTATTTCCTTCTCCCCATTTAACCAAGAAAATATGAGCGCCTCCATTTCCAGGGCAGAATCGATTGATGTATTCTCAGACGCATTTACTGCCATTTTTGTCAGGGATACCGTATCTTCCGGCAGAGAGAGAATGTTCTCTGCGAGTTTCTCTCCCTCCTGAATGATCCTTGACTTGGGAACTATTTTCTGGATAATTCCCAGTTCCAGGCCCTTTGCAGCGTTAAATTTTTCTCCTGTAAGAATGAGATACATGGCATTCCCTTTTCCTGTGAATCTGGGCAGTATTGCGTTCCCGCCTGCACCAGCATTAAGGCCAATGTTTACTTCCGGCTGGCCCATTATGACGTCTTCCGTGCATATCCTCATATCTGCAGACAGGGACAGCTCAAATCCTCCACCGAGGGAGAAACCCTGGAGGAGTGCAATGTAGATTTTGCTTGAATGCTGCATTGCCCGGGAGAGTGCGTTCATTTTCATGTGAAACTTGAGTGCCTCTTTCTTGTCGAATCCAGCAAGATCACTAATATCTGCGCCAGAAGAGAAATTCCCTTCCGATCCTTGAAGGAGAACTACCCTAATCTCTGAGTCTTCTTCTATTCTTCTTGAATGTTCTATAAGGTCTTCAAGCATTGATAATGATATTGCGTTAAGTTTACCTGGATTGTTAAGGATCAAGTGAGCAATGCCCCTTGATGTCTTCAGCTGGACCTTGCCGCTCATGAATAAGAGAATAAACGAGAGGTTAAAGAAGTATTGATTAAGCGGATACCAAGCAAAGCCCTGATTCAGTAGTTGACGAGTGGAAATGTGAAGTGTGCTACTTTTCCAGACTAAGGTGTTCGTGGATTATTTTCCATCCATCTGCGAACTTCTTGAGTATATTGGTCCCTCTTCCTCTCGTTTGCCTGAACTTACCGTCAATTATCCCTGTTGAATTAAAGTTATAAATGCACACTGCACAATCTTGTGCTTTATGCAACCATTTCAACTCGCTTATGGAATAATTCTCATTCTTAATAGTGTTCCATGTCTTCTCGAAGGCAAGTTGTATTTTGCTGACTCCAGTGTATGAACCATCAGAGAACCAATATAAAGCATCATCAGATATTAGCGCCTTGACTCTCTCAAAATTGCCTGAATTTGCTACATCTTCATAAACCTGCATAAAGTCCTCTGGAGATTCAATGATCATTTCACATCCGGGTTTGGATAACTCCTATAATATTAAACCATGTCTAAACACTTTTTCCTATGAAGAACGGTGAGCATTCCTGAAAACCAATGTTAAAGAGGCCTAAGGATAGGTATGGAGCCGATTAAATAATTAATTGGGCGTATATATATAGTGAAGCTGGGCAAGAATGTTGCACTTTAAATTTGTTAGGAAATAGGGCAATAATTAGTTATAATAATTCTCGGTAGGTTTAATAATAAGTAAGAAATTCTTACTAATATGAATGAGGTGAGAAAAGATATAGAATTTGTTAAGACCAGTTCGAAGGGTCAGGTTGTCATTCCTTCTAGTATCAGGAAGAAATTGAGTATACATGAAGGTAGTGTCTTTGTTGTGACGACACAGCATGACATTATAGTCTTTAAAAAAGTCAAAACCGAAATTACACCTGAAGATCTAAAAACTCTTAATCTTGTTGAAGAAGCATGGAATGATATCGAAAGTGGAAGATACAAACTGCGTTCAAAAGATGATTTCTTCAAAGAGCTTAAGGAATGGTAATCTCAATAAACGAGATAGTCTACACTTCGAAATTCGAACATGATGTAAAAAAGGTTAAGGACAAGCCGTTCAAGGAAAAGATTCAAAAACAAATCATAAAGATATTAGAAAACCCAGAAATTGGTAAGCCCCTCAGATACGCATTGAAGGGTGAACGTACGGTTAGAGTGGCTCCTTATAGAATCATATATGCTGTGCAACGTAACAAACTTATTCTCTTACGCTTTGAACACAGAAAAGAAGTTTATGATTAATGTCTGGTTCAAGATGATCACAAACTTGTTCAAGATCCAATTTATAAGGGTAATAAATCAATTAACTTGCCAAGAGCAACAAAGGGCAAGTTAAATTCTGAAACAGCGAAGTGTTACAAGAATAGAATATTTCATTGGAGTTGTGCCTCCTCCAGAATATGGAAAACAAATAATAGCCTTTCAAAGAAAATGGCTTAGCAATAGACTTCCAGATATTATTGAGCCTCATATACCTCTCAAATCCCAGGCAGGTCTGAATGACGACATGACTTGGTTGGATTCCATAGTAACAGTATGTAACTCATTCAAGGGGTTTAGTTTAACTCTTACAAAGCCGAATTCCTTTGGAGAGACGGTAGTAGTCTATATTGGCGTTGACTCGCCTGAAATCTACAAATTACACAGTGAATTAGTTAAAGCAGTGTCTCCAGATCCAGAAATTAGTAATAGGTATTTTGAGCTTGATCGCTTCACGCCACACTTAACCCTTGGATTAACAGAATTAGGGATGAGCGAAATCGAATTAAAAGAGATGAAATATTTAGCCGAACAGATACTGCCTAGGATGCTAACCTTTAAGGTAGAGTTCGTAAGGGTGTATAAATTTAAGAAGAGTGGATATTATAAACTTGAAGATTTCAGGCTGATGTAAAGAAATTATTATCAAGCTACAGGAACGTCAGTCCACAAATAGTATCCATTTCTGTTTGGTCAAATACTCTGCAGAAGCCAAAGTCAATCGCATTAAGGATAGGTAGGGAGTTGAACCCTATTATATGGGATCTGCAGTCCCACGCATAACCGCTCTGCCACCTATCCGATCTTGGTTATTCCAAGCTTTCCCGGATATAGCAAATCGTTTAATAGTTTTCTGAGAGGAGGGGATTTTAACTATAGCTACCATAGAAACATTAGCCAAATTCGCACTTGATGGAAAACGTATTTTTCCTAAAAAAAATTTATATATATGTATTTAGTGCCCATTTTGTATGTATAAGCGGAAAGCTCTTATCTTTATTGTTTCAGCAATAATGGTTATATCTGGAATGTCTGTAATCCTTTTTTTTAATGGAAATTCACTGAAGAATCCTACTGACATGCCGACAAGTCATCCACAGATAAGTAATGCTTTACCCTCATTGGGGAACAACTACGATCAATTTGATAAGCCAATATCCACAGTGAACCATTATGCTAAGACAAACTCAATTAATATAGCATCAGGAAACAATTGGTACTCCCTATCTGCCAATCTTTCAAGCAAACCCGTTAATTCAGGGGTTAGTGCTCAAATTAAAACTTCTTCTGCGTCGCTACAGAACCTGTACAAGGTAAACTTCACTGAAAAGGGAATACAAGCAGGAATTACTTGGCAGGTAGAGGTTTATAAAGACTCGTCCAACTTTCCCCCTTTCTTAGAAAAGGTATATAATGTAACTTTTAGCACATACATGAATTCATCGAGCACAATGTCGATGTTGGCATACCTTCCTAACGGTACCTATTATTATTATGCTGGTCAGGCTGGTACGTTCCTATTTGAAGATGTATTTAGTGTATCTGGAGCACCAATGAATCTTTCAATTTCATTTCCCGTATTCTACAAGGTAACGATTTCTGAGAGCGGGTTGCCTGGGAGTACATCATGGGGTGCTATTGCATTTAACGCCACCGATGAATATGAACTTTCGTTTTATAACTTCTCATCATCAGATCAAATTGTTTCTTATCTCCCGAATGGAACATATGAATTCCTTGCCGGGCCCTCCTCGTCTTATATTCTTCAGAGTAATATAACAATAAATGGAGGTTCTAAAAATCTTAACGTGAATTTTCCCACTCTTTATAAGATCACGTTAGTGGGAAAAAATATACCCCCGAGATCACAATGGTCAATTTTAGCCAATAACTCGGCAGATTCGGTTGTATATATAAACAGTTCGATAGGATCTACAATAATTGCTTATTTGCCAAATGGTACATATTTTTACGGAGCTTTGATTGGCAATTTTGTCACACCCAGTTATTCAGTGATAGGAACAAGCGGTAAATTTACGGTATCTGGGGAACCAAAGACAATTACAATATCATTTCCTGTTGCATACAGGGTAACATTTACCGAAGAGAATGTTCGTCCAGGCCAAAGCTGGTCAATATATGCATACAACACTAACAACTCTGCTCAATACAGCAACGAAACCACTAATACATCTATGACAGTGCTTCTTCTGAACGGTACATACGCCTACAATGCATATACAGGTAGTTTACACATCGGACCAGTTCTGTTCAACGTCTCCGGCGTGCAGGAAACTGTTACCGTAGTATTTCCTGTAACTTATAATGTCACATTCGCAGAAGAGAACCTTCATCCAGGCCAAAGCTGGTCAATATATGCATACAGCTCTAATTTCTCTGTTCAATACAGCAACGAAACCACTAATACATCAATGATAGCATTCCTGCCAAATGGTACATACACCTATAATGCATATACAGGTAGTTTACACATCGGACCAGTTCAGTTCAACGTCTCCGGTGTACAGGAAACAATTACTGTAGTATTTCCTGTAACTTACAAGATTACATTTACCGAAAAGAATGTTCGTCCAGGTCAAAGCTGGTCAATATCAGCATACAACTCTAACAACTCTGTTCAATACTACAATACAACCTCTGGTACATCGATGATAGCATTCCTACCAAATGATACATACGCCTTCAATGCATATACAGGTAGTTTACACATCGGACCAGTTCAGTTCAACGTCTCCGGTGTAC
>DAHXNF010000033.1 GCA_027366585.1 Thermoplasmatales archaeon
AATCCGAAAATGACAAGGGCATTAATGAATACGAGAAATTAATTAATTTGAAAACTCCATGTTTAAAGGAAAAAACTTTGGGCGGTAGGAGAACCTGCATCTTATTCGTAAAAGATAAAATAGTTTTAGCGATTGCACAAGCATGAAGGCTCAAGTTGAAACTGATATAGAAACTGCAACTAAGATCTATCGCAGGCTGATCCCAATAAAGTCAATTTCTCCCTCTTCCGGTGGTGAAGGAGAGTCGAAGAAAGCTGATGAGATATGTAAGATACTGAGTGAGATGGGATTCTCCGACTATAATAGGTATGATTTCATGGACCAGCATGGTGTTTCGAGGCCCAATATCATCTTAAAGGTTGGAAATAAGGATCGTACACTGTGGATTATATCGCATATTGATACAGTTCCTGAAGGTTCCCTGGATCTCTGGTCACGGCCACCATTCAGTGCCACTGTCGAGGGCAACAGGATTTACGGAAGAGGATCTGCTGACAACGGTGAAGGCGTTGTTTCATCTCTTCTCATGCTGAAGAATCTTAAGAAGGAAAGGATGAAGTATAATCTTGGCCTTGCATTTGTTGCGGATGAAGAGACCGGGAGCAATTACGGTATCGCTCAACTACTTGACAAGGGAATATTCAATCATGATGACCTGATTGTAGTACCTGATTCTGGAACCGAGGAAGGTAATATAATAGAGATAGCTGAAAAGAGCATTCTGTGGCTCAAGTTCATATTCAATGGTAAGCAGGGTCATGCAAGCAGACCGGATATGGCTGTGAATGCAACTAAACTTGGTATGATGTTCCTCCTAAATCTGGAGAAGAAGCTTTACGAAAAATTCAATGCTTCTGATGAAACGTTTGAGTATCCTCTTTCTACTTTCTCAATTACCAAGCATGAGAAGAATGTCGACAACATCAACACAATTCCCGGTAAGGATGTCTTTTATCTTGACTGCAGGATTCTGCCGCGATATGATCTTGATTCTGTGATGGATTTCATTGCCGAGGAGTCACTCTCTTTCAGCCACGCGAACGGGGTCAAGATCCAGATCGAGAAAGTACAGAAGGAACAGGCACCGCCAAGCACCAAGACAACAGCAGAAGTCTTTATGCTCCTGAGCAGGGCAGTAAACGAAGTCCTGCATAAGGACGCAAAGCCTGTGGGAATCGGCGGTGGAACGTGCGCGGCTTATTTCAGAAGAAAAGGGATAAATGCTGTTGTGTGGGGGATATCCGTTGAAGAGACGTATCACAAGCCGGATGAATACGTAATCCTTGATTATGTCTTAAAGGCTGCAGAAGTTGAATTGGCAATGCTGTACGCTTAGTCCCCGTCCGATACAGCAAGGTCTCTTATTCTCTGTACGCCATCTATTTCATTTATCACCCTGGCGACTGGTTTCGGCACAAATTGTTCCCATTCTTCACCTTTCAATATCCTCTCCCTGATCCTTGTTCCAGACCAGTCCGTTCTGTTGAGCAGGCCCAGCGAATGGACATCGTAGTTTTTCTCCTTGAAAAGCCGTTTTACCAGGGAATTGTTGGTATACACCCTGTCAAACTTCGGGGTAAGACCTTCGACATGCGCAACCCATAATGGATTCGAATTCACGTCTTCAATGGGCACCAGATAGAAACTGTTGATCTTTGCTTCTTCCAGCGTTTCGGATATCATCAGATGTCTTTCCCCAGCGGTGAATGGATCCTTCAGGGTGTGAGAGTACTGGGCACTTCCGATTCCAATGATCACTGAAGTGTTTTCCTCAAGGATTTCCTTTATGACCTCGAAATGCCCGTTGTGGAATGGCTGAAACCTACCAACTATCAAAGCTCGCATGGTCTTTCAGGATACATTGCTAATATATTGTTATTAGTCCCTAATCTCCTTCTCAGCCATGTAAGCAGTGAACAGTATCAACGCGACCGCAAGTATTGCAAGTCCACCGAGCCACCATCCAATGCTCGTCCACTGAGCCGATGTAGTCACGTTCCCATTGATTATGACGGTCCTTATCGCCTCTGCGGACCAGGAAACCGGATTGTATTGGGCTATATTCGACAGCCATGGGGCCATCATTCCAGGTGCAAACATCGCATAGCTCATAAACATAAGAGGAAGATTTACAAGGTTGACGATCCCAAAGATCGAGTTCATGTTTGTCATCCTGATGGCTATCACGCTGAATATGGACGAGAATATGAACGAGACCAAAATCACGGCAGCAACAACGACAAGAGCATCGATCACATTAAAACCATTTGCAAAGACCAGTCCGTTTGGAATCAGTATGGCTGCAACAACCAATATCAGGGCCTGCGGCAGTATTCTGAATATGGCAGATAATATCTTGGACAGTACTATTGAACTCCTCCTTATGGGAGACGAGAGGAATCTTCCCATTGGGCCAAGTCTCCTGTCAAATATGATATTAGTCCCGGCAAACATCGCTGTGAATAGCCCGGTGATAGTAAGGACTCCTCCCACAATATACGTGATGTAGTTAGTTGCACCATCCAGTACCACCTTTGCATCTGCACCGGAAACAAATCTCGTAATATCGAAGGCGCTCCCGAAAAGTGCAACCCAGAAGAATGGTTGTATCAAACCAGTTATCAGAAAAACTGGGTTTCTGTACCACTTCTTCAATTCCCTCATGGTCAAAGGTCCAAGGCCGCTCATTTCCTCAACCTCCTCAAGTTCATCATGGTCTTCCTCGCATCCCCCGGTTCCTCTGCCCTGATATCCTTTCCCGTATACTCCAGGAATACCTCATCTAAAGAAGGCTTCTGGACAGTGAGTTTCACTGTTGAGAGCTCCTTTGAAGATATGTAATTGATAACATCCGGCAGAGAATCGTCTGCGTTTTCAAGTTTGATCCTGACGCTATTTGGACCAGAATCAGTCACTTCTACAACGTTTGGAATCCTTTTCATTATGTCTGCCTGTTCCTGTGTCTTAAAAGTTACAGTGACAACGTCACCTTTTAGCGATGCCTTTAACTCCTGCGGACTGCCGGTAATCAGAATCTTTCCATGATCAATGATGGAAACGCGGTCTGCCAGTGCATCTATCTCCTCCAGGTAGTGAGAAGTAAGGATAATAGTTACATCAAGCTTTTTCTGAATTTCACGAACGTAACTCCACATCTGCGTCCTGGTCTGCACGTCTAGGCCAAGGGTAGGCTCATCGAGGAACAGTATTTTTGGCTCATTTACCAGGCCAACTATAAGCTCGAGCCTTTTTCTCATACCACCAGAGTAGCCTCGTACCAACCTGTCTGCGGGTTCCTCCATATCGACTAATTTCAATAGCCTTTCAATCCGCTCTTCATACACACTCTTAGGAACATCATAAAACTGTGCAACCATTACAAGGTTTTCCCTTCCAGTTAGATCCTCATCAGCTGTGAGATCCTGCGGAACAACCCCGATACTCTTCCTGACACCCATAGAATCCTTAATTATGTCCTTTCCAGCCACAATCGCTGTTCCAGATGTCGGGGAAATTCTCGTTGTCAACATGTTTATAGTGGTTGTCTTTCCAGCACCATTGGGTCCAAGTAATCCGTAAATCTCTCCCTCATTTATGGTGATATTCAGGCTGTCCACGGCCTTTATGTGGCCTTGATATATCTTAGTCAGGTTTTTCGTTGTTATTATATCTGTCATACGTCAAAGCTCCTATTTTCTTTCTTCTTTCTTTTCAATTAAATTGCAAAGAGACTTCAGCCTGAGCGCAGTCTTCTCTATCCTCTCCCTGAAGTTACCAATTGAACTCTTCATATCCTCTAAATAATCAACGTAGCTTTCAAGTTCATTGATTGTCCTTTCTAATTTATGTTCTAAGTCTGAAGAATCGTCTTTATCTGCTGGATTCAAACCGATCGTATTTCTTCCTTCTCCTGTTAGAGTGTACATGCTGTCAGTTCGATTTACAAGCCCCTCTTTTTCGAGAGACTTAAGCAAGGGATATACTGTACCAGGGCTCGGTCTCCAGAACCCCCATGCTGCCCTTTCTATGGAATCCATAATATCTATACCTCTTTTAGGGCCATTTGACAGAATAAGAAGAACCTGCCAGCGCAACCCTCCATGCCTCTTGAAAACCTGATCTGGAGAGAGACCTTTAATCATAATCACTCAAGTTTCTGAATATCGATTCCGATAATATATGTTTCCAGATCGATCTTACGATACAGTTTGTTTACCAGCTTCAAGATCAAAAGCATTCCCATTATGCTTTAGAGAGGATATACCGATAAAGAAAATAGCTACAATTATTACTATTACGGATAGATTTACCAGAATAAAAAAAAGAACTAAAGCATTCGATATAGATATAGGAAAATTCTCTATGCTAAAAACTAAATAATGCAACAACAAAAGAGCTATAACCTTCAAAGCTACGAATGACCTGTAAATTATCGAAATTCTAGGGTACAAGTTAAAATTAGCCAGATAATAAATGCCAATTACTAATAACAGGAGGGTTATTAAAGATCCAACTGTTTCAAGCGCAATACCCGGATAATAAATTGGAAAGACAATAATGCGTATAGAATCGGAATTCAGTTGAAAAAAGGAAATAGAAGGTAAATAAAGGATCAGGTAAAGAACGATAGCACTCGATCCTGCTATAAAACGTGTCATGCTTGTCATCAACTTTCTAACGAAGAAAAAATACGCGAGTAGAAAAGCAAAGCCTGTAATGATAGACAAATATGATAAAATGCTCAGATAAGGTATAATATAAATTAGATCAATGATCCGAATTCGAATAAATGGAATTAAGCGCACTAAAGCCAGAGGAAAAATGTAGTTATTAAAGAGGAATCCAATTCCAAGGAGTATCACACCAAATCCAAAACTCATCCTTTGAAGTCCATTGAGATTATTCCTTATATGGACATTTTTTTCGTCAGGAATAGTAGCTTCTATATGCTTCTCTTCTTCTGGAATAATGAGAATAATTGGGGGTAGCTTCTCTTCTGTTGGAACAGATGTAGAAAGCTGAACTCTTACTAATTCGGACTGAGTTTTAGCGACTGAAAAGGGAGTATCTGGATCGTTAACTAATAAAATTATGTCATTTCCCTTAAACGTATCTTTCAGCGATTCAAGATCCTGGCCTGAATCTTCACTGACGAGCACAACGGAATAATGACTTCTGAGCAACCCTAAAGAGAGAGAGTAGGCAAAATCATTTGTTGGTGTGGTCAGTGAAACAACCACTTCGATAACCTTACCCATATAATCAACGTATGAGTTCTGGAGTTTGCTCAGCAATTCTTCAACTTTGTTGTCGTAACTCAAAGGATTTCTTTTTCTATTGCTTGTATTGAAAAGAGCCAACCCTTCAAGAGTCGATACAGTATCGACCCTTGTCAAATTTAATTTAGATAAATTCTTCAAAGGTCCCAATCGCCCAAGGTTAGATTCTTCAGAAATAATTAAGTTTTAGGAAAAGGAATGTGCGTTGCATGACAACTTATAAGGATTAACATACACAGACTGCTTACATGATCACGTCAACAAAATACAAATTTTTGTCTTCTTACTTTCTGGCATTGTTCTGGTTTTTACGGGGAATTGAGCAAGAAAGCTCCAACCTTCAGGGAGGAGATGAATTGCGAACGGAAGAATTTAACAGGATGTATAGAATCTCTATAGAGTGGAGACAAGAGCCCTCAGAGTGAGGTTGTATCCAACCGGATCGCAGAAAGAATTGCTGGAAAAGCACTTTGGAGCTAATCGTTTCATCTGGAATTATTTTCTGCAGAAGCGAACAGAATACTACGCTGAGAGCAAAGCCAGGGGGAAGGCACAGGGCATGAATTATTTCAGGACAACGAAACTCCTCACACTGTTGAAGGAGGAAAAGGAATGGCTCTATGAAATATCCAGCCAGTCCCTGCAGCAGACATTGAGGAAACTGGATAATGCATTCACGGCATTTTTCAGGAAGAACAGTTCTTATCCTGTATTCCGGTCAAAGAAAGGGAAACAGTATTTCGTGACTCCTCAGGGTGCGAAATGCAATGAATATCGACTTTTCATCCCCAAGTTCATGGAAGGGATAAGGTTCCGGGATAAGCATCAGATACCGGAAGAGATCAACCAGGTCATCGTAACAAAGGAAGTCGACAGGTACTATGCTTCTATAATGTATGAAAGCGATGATCATCATGCAAAGGGAAAGGAACAGATAGGAATAGACATGGGTCTCAAACAATTCGCCACACTCTCCAATGGAATACAGATCGAGAATCCACGCCTGATAAACAAATTTGAGAGTAGGATAAAAAGACAGCAGAAGAAAATGTCGAGAAAAAGAAGAGGATCGAACAACAGGAAAAAGAATATCATAAGGCTGCAAAAACTGTACCAGCACCTCACCGATGCGAGAGCGGACTTTATGCACAAGGTATCAACGGCGATAGCCAAGCTTTCAGATACTATTGTGATGGAAGACCTGAACATACAGGGCATGATGCAAAACCACCACCTTGCAAAGGGCATCGGTGATGTTTCGTGGTATCGATTCAAGAGGATGCTCGAATACAAGGCAGAATGGAGAGGCATCGAATTCATCGAAATCGGGATGTTCGATGCTTCATCAAGGGTATGTTCCAGATGCGGCTGGTATAAACGTGACCTTAAGTTATCTGATCGTGTATTCCACTGCAATGCCTGTGGTCTCATTATCGATAGGGATCTGAATGCAGCAATAAACATAAGAAATATGGGATTGATAAAAGTAGGGAGGGGCACTCCCGAACTCACGCCTGTGGAGATCGCAACATCGGCGGAACTCTTCAATCGGGGAGGTCTACGAGATGCCGGTCAGTGAAGCAGGAACCTCCGATGCTTTAGCTGAGGAGAGGATGTCAGTCGTATATGAAGCAGGCAAAATTAGAGCTAAAACTTCGAAGAAATCTTATGTTCTGCCATAATTCACCGTAAGGGCTTGCCTGAATAATTTCTTAAGTCATTATTATGCAACTCCTATCGAAAAGGATGAAGAAATATAAAAACAAGGAATTGCGGGTGCCGGGATTTGGACCCGAGGCACGAGCTTGGCAAGCTCGCGTGTTACCAGGCTACACCACACCCGCTCGGGCACCGTATCCCACCAGCTTTAAAAAAGTTCTTCACAAATCCAGTCGCACGGAAGCTCCGACCTTTTACGATGAATTCCGACATTCTTAAACGTTGAAGCATTGTGGCAACATTTTACTTAAAACCTTTAATGTTAAACTGCTTCCAGACAATGAACAGAAGGTTGCACTAAACCAAACAGTCATCAAGTTTTATGAAGCCTGCAACTATGTGTTGCATACCGCATTAAAAAGGAGATATACAATAAGGTTCTTCAGCAGAAGACTGTCTATCAGGATATTAAGAGAGGTATGGACCTGCAGCCCAGCTTGCCATACCATCGGTTAGAAGAACTGGCCAGAATGATTTATATTCAAGTGCATTTCCTGCGGCCTTGAGGAGAAGCTGGCTTTCTCGCATCCCTCAACTTCAGGAACAGGACTGTCGACAACCAGCCTACCGTAGCAGGAGTTGTTTTTGGTCATTCTTCGGTCTCCAGCTGCAAGGTCCAATGCCATAGCCAGGGTAGTTGGCAATCAAGTGTTGTCTGCCATAACTATTGCTATGAATTGACATTCCGTATATGTAAAGTAAAATCATTTTATTGTAAACGGACATTTTGTGTCTAACTATTAGCATCAACTTAACTGAAACTGGTCAGTAAAAGTGTGGAACTGTAAATGACTATATATTCCAAATATAACGGCATTTCTTACCATATATTGGCTCAGTTTGTTTCATTCAAAATTGAGTTAAAAATGCTATGAGATTCCATTAAAGCTGCCTGTTTTTTAGTAAGTCAGACAACAAAAATCTTTTAATATAGGTTGTTTTAGAGTGTTAATAATAGGAGAATGACTAGATGATTGTAGCTGAAGAGATGAACAAGCATCCCGAGGTCAGATTCGCTGTTGACTTTGAGATAAGTAAGAATGCGCCTTTCAAGACGGTCGACGAGTTCGTCAAACAGATGGGGAACCTGATTAACCAAGATATGATGGTTATGAGGGTTACCGAGAGTCTCTGCCCTCTCTGTGCAGATGAAGAAAAGTTCGATCAGATGAGAATCCCCGCCATCGTTTATGAGAACGCTGGCGAAGTTAAGCTGATAAAGGAATGTTCAGAGCATGGAATTACTCGTGAAAAGTACTGGGAAGACTACGATATGTACCAGGAAGCAAAGAAGTGGGCAGACAAGGGAATAAGAATTCTTAACCCCAATGTTGCAATGCTTGAGGAGAAGATTATATGCCCGACTCACTGCGGTCTCTGCGTTAAGCATAAGTCACACACGGGTCTTGGAAATGTAGTCGTTACAAACCGCTGCGATCTTTCCTGCTGGTATTGCTTCTTCTATGCGAAGGAGAATGAGCCAATTTACGAGCCCTCACAGGATCAGGTCAGGATGATGCTCAGAAGGATGAGGAATGAGAAGCCTGTAGGAGCTAATGCTGTCCAGATAACTGGTGGAGAGCCCACAATCAGGGACGATATCATTGATGTCATAAAGATCGCAAGGGAAGAGGGATACGAGCACATACAGCTAAACACAAACAGTGTAAGGGCTGCTTTTGATCCGGATTTCCCGAAAAAGGTCAGAGAGGCAGGATCAAATGTCATTTACACATCCTTTGACGGCCCAACTCCAAGATCTAATCCAAAGAACTTCTGGGAAGTTCCAGCAGCACTGGAAAACTACAAGAACGCTCCGCTCGGAGTGGTTCTCGTTCCTACAGTGATTGGTGGAATAAACGACCATTACCTTGGAGATATCATCAAGTTTGGTCTTTCAAATATTGATGTTGTCAGGGCAGTAAACTTCCAGCCCGTAAGTCTTGTTGGCAGGATGCCTGACAGGATGAGGGAGAAGCAGAGGGTTACTATACCAGGCTGTATTAAGAAGATCGAGCAACAGACCGACGGAATGATAGGCAGGGAAGACTTCTTCACAGTTCCTTCAACAACTAAGGTTTCGAACTTTGTTGAGGCACTTAAGGGGAAGGACATGTACAAGCTCTCAATACACTTTGCCTGTGGAATGGGTACATACATCTTCAAGGATGGCGACAAGGTTACTCCTATAACGAGGTTCATAGACGTAAGAGGAATGTTCGAGTATATGGGAGAACTCGGAGACGAGATGAAGGGATCGAGCTTCAAGAGGCTTAAGAAAGTCGAGTCTGTCTCAAAGCTGCTCCTTAACCTTGGCAAGTTCGTGGACTACGAAAAAGCACCAAAGGACTTCAAGCTGAAGGATATGGTGTATAACGCATTCACAGACGGTGACTATCACGGCCTGAAGGCATTCCACTACAAGTCCATGTTCGTTGGATTCATGCATTTCATGGATCCATACACATACGATGTTGACAGAGTTGAAAGGTGCGACATACACTATGCGATGCCAGATGGCAGAGTCGTTCCTTTCTGCGCATTCAACGTTATACCTGAGCTTTACAGGGATGCAACCCAGAGGAAATATTCCATACCGGCCAAGCTGTACGAAGAGAGAACAGGAAAAGTACTCAAGAGGGAGAAGTACTACCGGGACTACACAATGGAAGAGAAGCGCAAGATCCTGAAGTTCTACGAGGACAGCATTGGAAGGAAGCTGAGGGAAGAAGAAATAGGCTTGAACCTTGAGGAAGCAATCCCAGTGATTTCATCTTCAAGGCCAGAGTAATCCCTTTTTTTTATTTTTTTTTGATTAAATATAAAATTCTTGACAATACTGCTGATATTCTTCTTCGTGTCTACGGAGGGGATTCAGCAACTATTCTATATAATTCAATTTACGCACTGGCATCGCTTTTACATAGAACTTCAGGACTTGAAATAAATTCCATTCACGAAGAAAGTATCAGCGGCGAGATCGTGCCCGCATTAATAGTTGATATGATGAATTTTGTTATATCAGAACTAGAGACTACTGGAACTTTGTACTTTTCTTGCACAATCGAGAACAACACAACTGTTAAATTTTTAGGTCACAAATTTAGAAGAAACATTAAGCCGCTTTACCTTATCAAGGCAGCTACTTATCATAACCTACCACGCACTATTTCCCAAGATTATATTGACATTACCCTAGATATATGAATTTGGAATCAATAAACTATGAGGGATGCAGGTATCGGGTTAAATCCATCAGCTGAAAAGTAAAATAGGGCACATTCATATCTGCTTCCACAATGGTTTCATACGTTCCAGAAAAAATATTCTTCACGCGTGGAGTAGGTCGCGCCGAGAGCCAGTTGCAATCGTTCGAGGAGGCTCTAAGGGATGCAGGAATTGCCCCCTACAATCTAATAAGCGTTAGCTCAATATTTCCGCCAAACGCCACCTTGCTTTCAAGGGAAGAGGGATCTAGCCTGCTGAAGCCAGGACAGATACTGTTCACGGTCCTTGCTAGAAATTCTTCCTGTGAGCTAAACAGAATGCTGTCTGCAGCAATAGGCTATGCACTTCCAAAAGATCGAAACAAATGGGGATACCTCAGTGAGCATCACAGTTTCGGCGAAACCGAGAAGGTAGCCGGTTACTTTGCAGAAAAACTAGCTGCTGAGATGCTGGCGAGCACAATGGGTGCAAAAGATGAACTTATCTGGGACGAGGAAAAGACTGAATACGTCCTCAAGGACAAGATACTTACAACAAGGAACATATGCTCTACTGCCGTTGTCCTCAACCAGAATGAATGGACTACGGTTATAGCTGCAGCTGTACTGATCTTACCGCAGTGAAGGAAATGGCAAGTGAAATAGAGAAAAAATGGCAGGATCGGTGGAAGAATGACAAAATATTCGAACCTGCTGTTGATGAGAGCAGAAAGAAATTCCTTATAACAGTCCCATGGCCATATACAAGTGGCTCCCTGCATGTTGGACATGGAAGAACATATACCCTTGGTGATATAATAGCTAGATACAAGCGGATCATGGGCTTCAACGTCCTTTTTCCAATGGGATTTCACCAGTCTGGAACCCCTGTTTTATCCATTGCACAAAAGATAGGCAGGAAGGATGCTTCTACTATAAATCTGTATACGGAATATCTGTCTCAGTACGGGGAGAAAAATATTCAACGTATCATTGAGTCATTTTCAGATCCTTCCGCGATCGCAGAATACTTTTCAAACGCTATAATAAACGATTTCACGCTTATGGGTTACTCCATCGACTGGTCCAGGAAGTTCACATCTGCAGAACCAATGTACCAGGACTTTGTCAGCTGGCAGTTCAAGAAGCTGAACTCAAAAGGATTCTTAACGCGAGGTGATTATCCTCTTCTATTCAGCATAGATGATCAGAACCCGGTCGGCGAAGACGACATAAAGGATGGGGACACTGACAAAGTAACTGTAGAGGAGTTCACTGCCGTTAAATTCATGGGCAAAACCTTCTCCATGACAGCTGCCTCCCTTCGCCCAGAGACAATATATGGTATCACCAATCTGTGGGTTTCACCTAGAGGGAATTATCATCTTATTTCGATAAACGGCGAAAAGACGGTTGTTTCCGAAAAGTGCATGACTAAGCTTACTCTGCAGGGCAGGAATATTACTGACAATCGGAAAATTGGTGTTGCAGAACTCCTGAAGGAAGAGGTAACAGTACCTATAACAGGCAAGAAGATCAAGGTACTTTCAGCGGATTTTGTGGATCCTGATAATGCAACAGGTATCGTATATTCCGTGCCGGCTCATTCAATCATGGATTACGTGGCGCTAAAAGAGGAGGATGTTCACTATATCCCGGATCCAATCATTGAGATGCCTCCGAACAGCGAGAGCTCAGTAGAAAAACTTGTAACAAAACTCGGTATTACATCACCTTCGGATCAAGAGAAAATCGCAGAGGCAACCCAGGTCCTGTACAGAGACGAGTTTTATTCTGGAATAATGAATGGCCTTACTCCCCTGGAAGGCAAAACGGTACAGGAGGCCAGGACTTATGTGCGGGAACAGCTGATAGCCCAATCCCTTGGTTTCACTTTATACGAGACTTCAAGAAAAGCGGAAACGAGGTCCGGCTCGGAAGTTGTAGTGGCTGTCATAAAGGACCAGTGGTTTATCGACTACTCAAGACAGGATTGGAAGAAAGAGTCGCATGAACTTGTTGACAGGATGGCATTCTATCCAGAATACCTGAAGAGAATTTTCCATGATGCGATAGATTGGCTAAGGCAGAGGCCATGTGCCAGGAAGCGTGGTCTAGGAACGAAGCTTCCAATGGATACTGAATGGGTCATAGAATCTCTTTCCGACTCTACGATATATCCTGCGGTATACACAAATTCACCACAGCTCAGAGAAATCTTTAATTCATCCGGATCCCTCAATTTCGATCTGATCGACTCAATTTTCTTAGACTCATCATATGCCGTGGAGGGCAGATTCCACAATATGGTAGTGGAAGCGAAGAGGCAATGGAACTATTGGTACGGGGTGGACCTCAGGCTGACGACTTCGCCACATATTTCCAATCATCTTTCCTTCTACATCATGAATCATTCGGCACTTTTCTCAGGTTCCAAGCTGCCTGTATCCATTGCAATTTCGGGAACAGTTACATCAAAGGGGGCAAAGATAGGAAAGAGCAAGGGAAACGTAGTTTCCCTTCTTGACGTTGTTAACCACTATTCCGCTGACATTTACCGCCTGTTCGTTGCGGTGGGCGCAGATATCGTTACAGATCTGGACTGGAACGAGGAGGATGTGGGCACAAATTCCAGGAAGATCGATCAATTCGTGCAGATCCTCGATGCATATTCTCCCGATGACGGAAAGCTCACATATATAGAGGAGTGGTTCGTATCGTCATTTTACTCCAGACTTAAATCGTTCATCAGCGAGATGGATCAATACGGCATCAGGCATGCTTACATCTCGATCTTCCATGAAGTGTTGAACGATCTCAAGTATGTGGAACGCAGGGGCGGCAGGATCAACCTGATTTTAACAAGGATACTGAACCACTGGCTCATCGCCCTTTCGCCGGTTATGCCTCATCTGTGTGAAGAATACTGGCACAGGTACATCTCGGACAGTTACGTTTCGCTTCAGGTTCTGCCTCCTATACCTGAGGGATATCCTGATGAGGATATACTCAGGGCCGAAGATTACATATCCAGGACTATACAGGACATACGGGAAATTATAAAGGCCACCGGGATTCAGCCACGAAGCATTAGCATAGGTGTTGTTGCAGATGAGATAAAGAAGATCTTTCCTTTGCTTATCAAGGGCGACATGGTACTGATTCCTTCCGAAATGAGATGGGTCATACCCGAGTTCATGAAGATAAGAAATCTCATCCTGCAATATGATGGAGACGAATTATTCATCCTGAATGGAAACAAGGATTTCCTTGAGACGACTTTCAGCTGTCCCGTTAACATCAACAAGAGCGCTGCTAGCAGGAAAGGGAAAAACGCCTGGCCCGGTCGTCCGCTGATACGCCTTGAATGATTTGCTACCGTAACCATGATCTCCATAATTGAGAAATAAAATCAGAAAATTGTTATAAATTCGGGCTATCACCTTTCACATGAAGAGTAAGTGGGAAGAACCACCGTCAAAGGATAGTTTATCGGTCAGGGTATTTACTTCAAGGCTCCTCGGAGGAGAAAGCAACCTGGTCCTGCATGGCGGCGGTAATACTTCCGTAAAGACTGATGAGAAGGATCATACAGGCCGTCCGGTGCGAGTGCTGAGAGTCAAGGGAAGCGGTTCAGATCTCGCTTCTATCACCGAGAGTGGATTCACGGCACTCAGAATGGATGATCTGGAAGCGGCCAGGGAAACTGAAGCGATGGACGACTTCACAATGTCGGATTACCTGAGGAAGAGCATGCTTGACCCGCAGCAAGCTTCACCGAGCGTAGAGTCATTCCTTCACGCCTTTATTCCATACAAGTATGTTGATCATTCTCACTCCGATGCAATTCTATCCATCACAAACACGGATCTCACAGATGATGAAGTGCAGAAGATCCTTGGCGACGTCATCGTATTGCCATATATCCCACCAGGATTCAAGCTGGCAAAAGCAGTATTATCCGTGATCGAAAGAACTGGAACGTCCAGGGGAATTGTTTTGAGGAAGCATGGGCTATTCACTTTCTCTGACGATGCAAGGAGATCATACGAAAATCACATTTCAATCGTCAGCAAGGCCGAGGATTACATTGCATCAAGAAAGAAAGGAGACTTCTTTGTTCCTGCTTATGATAAAATTACAATCGACGAAAAGTCCTTTGTTCCCAAGCTAAGGGGACTCCTTTCCTCAAGATCAAAGAAGATTGTGCTTGTTGATACGTCTGGACCTGCTCTTAAAATTGCCAGGTCAAAGGAAGCAGAAGCTATCTGTAATTACGGTCCTGCAACACCCGACATGCTGATCCGGACCAAGTATGATTTTCTGTATATCAAAGATCCCGATGAAACTGAGAAGCTGATCCTTGAGTACAGGAAAAAGTATGCAAAGGAGCACTCTGAATATGCGTCTTCCTTTCCCATGCATGATCCAAATCCTTCCGTGATTGTAATCAGGGGTTTCGGAATTATAACAAATGCGGCGACATACAAGGAATGCCGGATCATACTGGATCAAGCAATGCACTCATTTACAGTCAATGCCTTAGCAGATGCCGTATCGAAGCATGTGTTCATTACCAGGGCAGAAGCATATGAGATGGAATACTGGCCCCTTGAAGAGGCAAAACTCAAGAAGCACAGACCAAGAAAGCTTGAAGGAACAGTCTCGGTAGTCACCGGCGCAGCAAGCGGAATAGGTCTTGAAGCTTTCAGAGCACTTTCTTCTGCCGGTTCACACGTGATTGCAATAGATCTTGACCCGGGGATCATGGATCTTGCAGTACAAGTCTCGAAGGAATCATCTGCAGAAAACATGCCTGTGGTTGCCGACATGTCAGATGAAAAATCTGTCACCTCCCTATATCTTGAAGCAATCAGGAAATTTGGCGGAGTCGACATCGTGTTCAACAATGCAGGTATATTGAAGACTGCACCAATTGACAAGATAACCATGAAGGATATGGACACGATGTATCAGGTGAATGCAAGAGGCACTTTTCTGATCACGAGAGAGGCATTCCGAATCATGAAGGCGCAGGGGATTGGTGGAAACTTTGTCTTCAATATAACAAAGAACCTCACCAATCCGGGAGAGGAGATGACAATGTATGGAACTACAAAGGCATTCGCCGCACACCTGTCTCACTATGTGGCAAAAGAGGGCGGGAAATACAGGATTCGATCAAACATAATCAACCCTGATAAGATTTTTCGCGGATCCAAGATATGGGAAAACGGAGTGCTTGAGTCGAGGGCAAAAGCCAAGGGACAGACCGTTGAAGAGTACAAGACACAGAATCTCCTCAGAATAGAGGTCTTACCTTCACATGTAGCAGGGGTCCTTCTGGCTCTACTTGATGAAGACTCATTCGGAACAACCACTGATGCGATGATTCCAGTCGATGGCGGGATCAAGTAATCACATGAATTCCCTGATTGCTTTCGTTATCCGAACATCTATTCCAAAACTACGCATGTCTTTTCTGGCAGCGGAGATGTAGGATATTGCCTTACTCTTCCTAAGGTTACCAGACTGAAAGTTCCTTAGGAGATCATACAGCGTGTAGTACCGCTTGAATTCTTTCATAACCGATTTGAAATATTCCTGCCTGATTGAAGCGATGTCATTGTGCCTCGATATCGCGGTAAAGAGGTGCAGGGCGGATTTCATCGAAGGTACTATCCCTTCTCCTGTTATGGGAGAAACAGTACCTATGGCCTCACCAATACCTATAATATTATCCTTATAGCATGAATGCAGAAGTGGTTTGAGTCTTATATCCCTGGACACCAACTTCTCTGCCGAATAAGGGGAAAGTGATTCCCTGATGCTTGACATGCTGGAGGATCCGGCGCCAACATGATACTTATTCCCAATGGGAAATATCCAGAAGTAACCGGAACCATTTGGAAAATAGCGGAACTGAAAATCTTCTTTCTCAGTCAACGTTGCAAGGTATTCTGTTGTGTGCATCGTGTAATCATCCCCGGCAGGAAGATACTGCCTGGAAATGCCGGTGGCGTCTACAATCAGATCAAAGCTGCCAGAAAGCTTCTTCCTCTGCCATTTACATCCATTGAGCAGATCCGTTTCCAACCGGTTCTTGTCAAAAGTAACGAGTCCCATCGACCTGAACCTCAGTTTTCTTCGTGAACTTCCGGAAAACGTAATTTCATCAGCCTCGCTCTCTATGTACCGTGAGAATTCTATATCAACAAGGGAAAGCAGATCCTTCATCATGTTCCTGTTGGCAGCATAGCCGCATGGAATGTAGAAACCCTCCCTTTTAGGATCAAAGCCTGAAACATCGAATCCCGCATTTGTCAGGAGACGAAGCAGGTAGGATCCGGAAGAACCGAGTCCTGCGATTGCAATTTGCATGGCAGGGTATTTTAAGCATGACTTTTATCCTTTGTTGTGGCACTCCTTGTCAAATTTGGGTACATTGGAACATGCTTCACCGGTTTCCAGAAAGGAAACGGCAGCAATAGCGTTGAGGACTCTATTCTAACTATTCTTAAAGAACATGATATTTCGGAATCCATTCGATCTGCAGCAAGGACAGACAGGAACGTTTCTGCATCTGGAAATGCCTTCATCCTGAAAAGCGACATGCAGCCGGAAAAGATACTGAAGATTTTGAATGCATATTCCAATAACCTCTTTTTCCACGGTTACAGCGAAGTTGGCGATAGTTTCAACCCAAGATACTGCAGATCGAAGAGATATGTTTACCTGCTCCGGGACCCGATGGAATCTTTTGTCAAAACCATTAAGAAATTTGAAGGGGAACATGACTTCAGTGCATACTGCAGGAAGGATTCCAGATCCACTCTTCGAAGGATTGAAAGCATTCAATGCAACCAGGATGGACAATTTCTGAATGCCGCTATAACTGCTCAGAGTTTTGTATGGGAGCAGATTAGATCTATAATAGGATTCTGCAACAGCCCTTCGATGCAGGATCATTTTGCGGATCCGTTTAACAATCCGCCGGACAGGAGAATTGTTGCACCCCCGGAACCTCTTCTATTGGAAGATATAACTTACGACGGCGTTGAATTCATTAAATCCACTTTTGCAGCCAAGGAAGACAAGTTGCGCGCATCAGTGAAAGATCTAGAGATGAGGGCCGCCGTTGAGCATCACATCCTTTCTGCACTGGGCAATAAACAGGAGGATTATAATAAACAAAAGCTATCATAACCCATGCTCTTTTCTATCGCAGCAGATACATTTGAGGTGATTTCAAGCACAAGCAAGAGAACTGAGATCACAAGCACCCTAGCAGAGCTGTTTGCCAAATCCGACTCGGACCTGAAGAGTCTTGTTTATTTTGTCCAGGGGAAGCTTGCGCCGGATTATGAGGGCATTGAGTCGGGTCTGTCTGATAAGTCAATAATTAAGGTGTTTTCCAGCATTTCTGGAAGACCAGAAAAAATTATAACCGATATGTTTCACAAAGTTGGTGATCTTGGACTTGTTGCTGAAGAGATCATGACAGAAAAACTCCAGAAATCTCTTGTTTCGCGCCAGCTCTCTGTAGGAGAACTGCATGATAAATTTCTGATTATTGCAAAATCAGCAGGTTTGGGGAGCAATAAGAACAGGGCCGGTTTACTTGAAAGCATCCTGCTTGATGCGAGCCCCAGGGAATCAAAGTACATCTGTCGGATACTCACGGGAAAGCTGCGACTCGGGGCATCCTCTGTTACCATATTGAACGCACTTGCGCAGGCATTCCATTATGAAGATCCGGATGAAGTCGAAAATGCATACAACTTTCACCCTGACATAGGTTACATTGCGGAATTACTGAAGAATCAAGACACTGACAAGATTAAGGCAGTTGGTCCAGAACCTGGAGTACCGATAAAGGTGATGCTTGCCGAGCGACTACCTGACATTCCACAGATCATGCAGAAAATGGGTGATACCGTGGCATTCGAGTACAAGTATGACGGTATCAGGGCCCAGATACACAAGTGGGGAAATAATGTCGTAATATACTCGCGAGGTTCAGAAAATCTTACTGAACAGTTTCCTGATGTAGTAAAGGCAGTGAAAGAAACCTTCACAGGAAGGGATTGCATTGTTGACGGCGAGGCAGTTCCTGTCAACCCGGAAACCGGAGAGATTTATCCTTTTCAGGCGGTGTCGCAGAGAAGGGGAAGGAAATATAATCTCGACGCTACTATTCGCGAGATACCGCTTGTTGTGTTCCTCTTTGACATTCTGTATCTGGACGGTGTATCCCTGGTGAATATCCCTTACCTTGAAAGGAGGAGGGAGCTTGAAGCTCTTTTCGAGGAGAATCTGGGCATCAAGAGGGCTACACAGTTGGTTTCAGGTGATCAGGAAAAACTCGCCCTCTTCTTTGAGCAGGCAATACAGGATGGCTGTGAGGGAATAGTGGCCAAGAATATTACTGAAAAGTCACTTTACAGGGCAGGGGCAAGAGGCTGGCTATGGATAAAGATGAAGCGCGATTATAAATCTGAACTCGCTGACACTCTAGATCTGGTTGTTGTTGGTGCCTTTGCTGGGCATGGCAGAAGAAAGGGAACGTATGGTGCTCTTCTGATGGCCTCATATAACAGCGATCTTGATCGTTACGAAACTGTGTGCAAACTGGGCACCGGCTTCAACGATGATGTATTGTTCGGGCTCCCGAAGATGCTCTCGCAATTTGCAGCCACTGAAAAGGCAAATAATGTGGAGTCGAAGATAAAGGCAGACTTCTGGTTCAATCCCGCCATCGTTATGGAAATTGCTGGAGCAGAGATAACACTCAGCCCAGTGCATACATGTGCGATGGGGCTTTTCCGTCAGGATAGCGGTATTGCAATACGCTTTCCAAGATTTACCGGAAGATTCCGCGAAGACAAGCAGGCAGACGACTGCACAACCACATCTGAGATAATAGAAATGTATCAGGGACAGAGTAAAAAAACAGCATCGTCCTGAAAAAAATTTAGACGACGCTGGGTAAATTTAGTTTATCTTAATCGTTATTTTTGTATTTCCTGTCATCGTTACGGCCATAGTCGCTGTTTCCGCGCCTATATCCGCCGCCACCGCCACCACCGCTGCCGCGTGAGCCGCCGAATCTTCTGTATTCATTCTCGTACTCTTTCTCGCTCATGTCCAGCGATTCGTTGACTTCAGAAACCTCTTCGGTTCCCTCTGACATGGAACCATACTTTCCTACATTGAGTCTCATATGTCCTCTTACAAGGGATATGTATCCGTTGTCAATGTATACGGTTTTTCCATCTGCAGCCTGGTGTGCCTGGTCTCCCCAAAGAGACAGTATAATTTTTCCGGTGTCATCGGCTAACACAACTTCAGTTACAGATTTCGCTTCTCCAAATCTCGTCTGTATTTCCTTGGGCTCACTTACTGAGACTACCTTTCCCAAAACGTTTACACGCCTTGAAGAAGGAGTCAAATCTTTTATTTTGGTAGTTCCTTCCATTCGATTACTTCCTTTTTGTCTAAGAAGACAGTTCTATATTTAAAAGCTGTATTAAATAGTATTGTCGAATGTAACGCATTTAGTCATATAAAAAATTATAGGCTTCTTGAAAATCATAGTAAGAGGTTAAAATATATCCTCAAAGTCTAACATTAACTTTCAAGGACCAATATGAAAATATTGGGCTCTGAACTTTTTGTCATTATGTCCTCATTTTTTAAATCGTACCTTTTGTTTTTTGGGATGATATCATTTCCAGTCTAGGCGGTTGTTTAAAGCTATTAAGTATTCAGAACTAACATTATTAATTTTGATCATAACGCTTAATGTCCTTCGTAGTTATTTCAATAAGTAAAGGGTTAGATCAACGAAATGAAACGTGGTCTTGTGGCATTAGTGGTAGAATTTTTCGTATAAGCAAACATTAGGTATATGATGTAATCAATATGCATGAATAATAAAGAGTAATATGTTCATCTGACTTGCATATTGGTTTTCATGGATCCTATAAGGTGAAAAGCCAGATTATTTAAGGATCATTCAACTTCCAATGCGTTAGAAGATTAAATCTCCACTCAATCAAGAAGAGATCACTATAAGTGAAGTGTCATCAAACATCTATTTTTTGATTACCCACATGAAAATGTGGGGGATTTGTTAATATAAAAAATATTCAAGTTTTTACTTCTTTCTCTTTTTTTATGTAAACCACGCCAGAAACAATCACAACTGCGGCTAAAACACCAATAGTAGAGAAATAAACGAGAGAACTTAAGTCGGAAACCCCGTTCGACCCGGTCCACACTATAGAAATGTCATTCGAAATACTATCTGCTACATACATATATGAATTGACTGGATCATAAGACAAGCAAATCGGACCTGAACCAACAGTAATATTATTAACAATCTTATTGGATGTGCTGTCAATAACAGAAACATTACCTGATTCACTATTTGTAACATACATGTATGAATTGCTTGGATCATAGGCTATGCCACGTGGTTGTAAACTAACGTTAATGCTCTCGACAACTGTGTTGGTACTGCCATCAATTACTGAAACATTGAATGAACCTGTGTTTGTAACATACATATGTGAGTTATCTGGATCATAAGCTACGCCAATTGGATCCGAACCTACGGTGATGTTCTTTACAATCGTATTTGTTGCGCTGTCAATTACTGAAACATTGCCTGAACGCGCATTTGTGACATACATGAATGCATTGGTTGGATCAAAGGCCAATCCAATTGGATCCGAACCTACGGTGATGTTCTTTACAATCGTATTTGTTGCGCTGTCAATTAATGAAACTCTTCCCGGATTTGAATTTGTAACATACATATATGTGTTATCTGGATCATAACCTACGCCAATCGGGGATGCACCCACGGTAATATTCTTTACAATCGTATTGGTTCTGCTGTTAATTACTGAAACATTGTATGATCCGCAGTTTGTAACATACATGTAAGAATTGCTAGGATCAAAAGCTATCCGATGAGGCCGTGGACCTACTGTAATATTCTTTACAATCGTATTGGTTCTGCTGTTAATTACTGAAACATTTCCAACAAATGAATTTGTAATATATATATACGCATTACTTGGGTTATAGGACACACCGGTTGGGGCAATGGCTTCATTCCTGAGGGCGCTAATGTTAAAATTAACATTACCACTCAACAAGGTGTTGTTTCTTAGCACTAAAGTATACTTTACATAACCGGCTTTAGATGCTTGTGATATGTATTGATTTTCCAGAATATTAGTTGAAACATAATTCTTCACACCTTGTTCAGATATTGGAGAAGTGAAATTACAATAAGTTGCGAATGGTGAGAACGCCAGCACAACCAACAGGATCATAACGACAAAAGGCAATGCTTTCTTCCATCTTAGTCTGCATGGAAGCATAAAACAATATAAATAAAAAAAGGTTAAAGTTTTCGATTGATCGACATTGAATGCTATAAGCCGATTGATTCAAATGCAATCATCCCAAACGATAGAGGTAAATGCTCTATGTATTTTAGATACAAAATTATTCAGAACAAGCTAAAGAGAATATACAGGAAGATAATAGATCAAGCGTAAAAAGAATAATCCTCTAAGAGTTGTATGCCTCAACAATAAATTGCCTTGAATTATATGAGGATCACTGGGTGGATATCCATAAAAAACTTATGAAACCTGACCTTTGCTTTAAAGTCCTCCCGTAGCACATTGTGAGATAGTCACATATATAACTATACAAACTATTGATTTACTCATTTGTAATTACGATTAAATCTATCAGTAGGGTCCAGTTTAAAACGTTATAATTTGTAACATAGCCAACGGAGCCTAATTTAGTATAATAAAAGGATTTGAAGAACGCTTGCTTTGACTTGCAAAATTAAATGATTAACATAACGATTGCAAGAGTGAACTTTAATTTCCAAGTTTAAGAGGCCAGGAAGCACAACTGTTCTTCTCGGTGTTGGCATTTACTATTTAAAGATATTATTATATATAGATTAATTATAGTGAGAGAATGAAGCCCTACAGGCTTGATCAGCTAGACCTCGATATTATTGATCTTATGGAAGAGGACTGTTCTCTAACTTATAAAGACATAGCTGACAAGACGGGTAAAAGCATGTGGACCGTCCGCGATCGCATGACGCTACTGAAGCAAAGAGGGATTGTTAAATCCTGCAAGGCTGAAATTGATTATGGGAAAATTGGTCTGGGATGCAAAGCGATGATAGGTTTCAATGTACCTCCGGAAAAAATAGATGAATTCGTGTCCAAAGCAAAAGCAGAGAAGCGAATAAAGAGAATTTTCATAACAACAGGTTCCCGGCGCTTTCACATTCAAATGGTAGGGGAGGAGTGTGGAGAAGTCAGAAATTATGCCCGAGAGATACTTCCCCAGTATGGGATCTTTGACATTGATTTTGAAGTCATACTTGATGAAATTCCATAAGGCACTCAATGACCAGGCGGTTACAAAAGGAAGTGACCCTAAAGCATTGAGGTTTTTGTTTCAATCTTCATTTAAAATAACACAAATTTTTGCATATTTTGCCTGGGAATAGCAATAAATTGCCTGCACATTTAATATAGAGTAACCTCATTTTCCAATCATGTCTAACGAACTCGATGAAATAGAGAGATTTGCAAAATCAACTCTCGGTGCGATGCCGGAGGTTATAAAACTGCTTGGAAACCATAACGTGGAGTTGGCAAAGGAACAGTTTAGGGAAAATCTTACCCTTTATCTGGGCAGGACAAACCTTCCAAAGAAGATACTGGCACTGACCGCTCTGTCAGTATCCCTTGGAGGCGGTCAGAGGGATTCAGCTATGATACACTTCAAACTTGCGCAGAAATTTGAGGCGAGCATGCTGGAAGTTCTCGACGCAATAAAGGCTGCAAAAATGGCCCTGATGTCTTCAACGATGGATCTAATGGGAACCATTGATTCAGTCGTTGAGAAATTTAGCCCTTCTTCTCACAAGAGTGCTGAAGTTGAAAGAATACTATCCCATGTGAAGACTGACTCAGGTATGGATTTCCTACCGGAAAATCTTTCATCACTAGCTTCGGTTTCCTTTAACCTCTTTGAAGAGCACCTGAAGGAAAAGGCTGAACTTATGTCACCTTTCAGGGTTGAACGGAAATACATGTTCCTGATGGCCTTTGCGGTTAGCGTATCAATAAGGTATAAGGAATGTGCAAAAGTCTACCTTACACAATTTTTCCTGAGTGGCGGAAAGAAATCTGAGATGGAGGACGCGCTATTTCTTACCAGGTTTGTAACAGGAAACAGAGCACTGATATCGGCAATGGACATATTGAAATGGTAAGGATAGGACAAATTGAGAAAATATTTAAACGGACTGATGTAAAATGAGAAAGAGCACACTGAGCATGTTCGGATCTGAATGGTTCGGCATCTCCATTTCTACCCTTGCCTTGGCTCAGGTTTACATACTTGCCTTTGGAGAATCAGGGAGTATTGTATTCAGGTATGCCGCGGAATCATTTTCATTGCTTGGGATTGCAATTTTTGTCGTGATATTTTCAATATGGGTATACCGTGGAATAGTCATGCGGGATCATGTATTTTCACACTGGAATAATCTTACAAGATTGAGCTTCACTGCACTTATACCTATAACCTGCTTTGTAGGTAACTATCAGCTGATATACTTTTTCGGACTCACTCCATCCACTGCAGCTCTCTCCATCATTGACTACTATGGGAATTATCTTCTTGCACTTATCCTGGGCATACTGCTTGGATACCGGCTATATACAAAGGAAATAAACCCGCGTGAAATGAACTATGCAATCGTCATACCTCCTCTAGCAATAGGTACAAGTATATTCCTGGCCGGCCCCTTGATGGCTTTTTACGGAGGAGTCGAGGCTCAGACAATGTATTTTCTGGTGCTAATGGCCCTGGGCATCTTCTTCTTCCTTTATATTTTCATTGGGTCGCTGGCCCTTGCCGGACATGTGTCTACCAAGGTCAGAGACACACTTCCAACAACAATGCTTCCGGTTGGTATTTCAAGCCTGATCATAATAAATCTCTTCTCCATATCAGGATTCGGGACAATTGACCATATTTCCCTTGCCTTTTCCTCCGTCGAACTTCTCTCGGTCATTCTTTGGGGATTTGAAGTATGGAATTTCCTCGTTGTTGTGATACTTATATTCACTCATCCTGTCAGGGGAACGCTTGGAATCTGGGCATATGGTTTCCCGCTTGGACTCTTTGCAACCTCTACAATTAAACTGCTTACTTTCACAGGATTCTACGCATTACTTTGGGTATACATTTTAATCGCTGTAATCCTGAATATTCTCTGGGTTTATGCCTGGATTAACACCGGCGTAATATTTGTAGGAATGCATAAATCAGAAATTGGTGAAAGGGAGGCAAAGCCGGACCTCCCGGTACGCAGGTGATAGTATTGATCATATTATCTGATCTTAGGTCAAGTAGTTCCATGGTAACGAAATTTCCAAATTTTATTTCACTAATTTAATTTTTTATTATATCTGTTGCTTCATTGTCTCCCATAATTCAGCGTGGTTCATCGACGCAAAGAACACCCAATATAAAGCGCCTTAGAAAGATGTTATGTATTATTCAAGCCGATCAATTGTATAAATTTACATCTCAGTTCATTAAAGCAGGGGACTTTCTGGACATATTCTTCCGGTTTTTGGATAATTAGATGACTTGCGGTTCGCCAATATCTCCGTGCAAAATTAAATGATTAACATACCGATTGCACGAGCATTGCCCAGTTATAATCTTCCGGGAAAGCACATAACTATGTACAGGTATAGTGCTACCCCGGCACTGCAGAATGAAAACCTGAAGGATCTCATCACTCCGGAAATTGAGAGCATTTATCTGCCGGATAGTCTCATTCCATTGGTCAATAATAAACCTGAAGATAGATTCGACTTCATCGAGGATGACAACAGAGGGGCAATATTTCCCGAACCCTTCGCAAGAATAGATGAGCATGAATTTTTTCTTTCTGTAAAGGGGATTGGATCGACAACCGATCCATTTTCCATGAAGCCTTTGACCAGGGTTCATGCCGGTTCTCTTATAGGGGAACGAAAAACGAGGATGAAGTTACTTTCAAGCTCCAGTGAGTCCAACAGGTTCATTACAGGCGAACTTTGGCTACGCGGTTCTCCATATGGTGGGCAAGGACTTGAGCATGCAAGCATAGCTATGAATGCAACACAATTCGCAAAGGGAACATCAATCAACGGTTTCAGGATAGCGCCAATACTCAGCGTAAACTTTGTTCCAGAAGAGCTTGAAAAGGCAGTAAAAAGCATCTTCTGGTATCGAAAATATTATGGTAGGATAGTTCAGGAGATACGCCTTGTTCCATCCAACATCAGAATATACTTCCATTCTCAGAATACAATAGGAGGAAATGCAAACCAGGTCTTCAACCTGTTTTCCATAAATTCACCTGAAAAAGCATTCCAGTTCGAGATACATTTTATTAGAAGTGCGATTGCAATGCTTACGCTTTTCCCGAGGACTCTAACCAGGTGCGACAATGACTTCTATGAAGGCCTAGATTTTTATGACGTTTGGCTGGATAAGGACGCTGTTATTGCACCCGACGGAACAATTTTCTTCGTAGACCTGGAAGGCATAGAGGCTATCCAGGTGAGACGGGAGAAAGTGAAGCTGAAGATAGAGGAGCAGATATTCAGGTCCCTTTATGAGTTCATGTTTGCATATGAGCAGATAGATCAGGAACGGAGGAAACGTTTTGGAGGGGAGGAGAATCCGCGAATACAATTCGAAATATTGCTAAGGGAAGCTGTAAAGGCAGATCCATTTATAGTTCTCGAAGACGATGGAAATGCGCTAAACATGCTGGTAAAGAACACCTTGAATGACGAAGACTTAAATATGCTATTCTCGATGCTTGATAGATAGTCTTATGAAGTGTTCTGAAGTTGCTGTCTTTTTTAATCAGGTTTCAGCTAAATCCATTAGTGCTAAGGTCGATCCAGCCGATTTGAGTTATATGAAAGGTGCAGGCCTGATTAACCTTTACACAAATGATGAATTCAAGGAACTTGCAGATGAGGTTGCACGGCTTCAGAACTTGAACAATATTGCAAGCGGAACAGCCAATGATATAGGAAGACTAAGAGCTGAATACAGTCAGGATTACAGGGAAACGCATTCTATACTCTTTCACCTGAAAGGTCATAACGCAAAGGAAGAGGAGGAAGAGAAGTTTCAGCAGGAATCTGCTGCGCTAAAAGAAGACGAGTCCAAGCTTACGGAAGAACAGGCCCAGATAGCTGACTTGATTAAAAAGAAGTCCATTCTTGACGGACTGACTAAGTACGACAACTACTACATCTCTCTCACAAATTCCGGGCGAACTGCTTCCCACAATCTGGGCATAAGGATGTACAGGGTCTCAGACTTAAACTTTAATGATTTCATAGCTCAGGATTCTGCCACAACATCAGAGCTTATTTCAATTGCAAACAAAACTGCTGTGCATTTCAAGAATTTGTCCTCATCAATATCTGTTGAGGACCCGTCACATATATGGAGCATAGCTGTGGGTCTGTCAAAAATACAGGGTGACCCTGCCCAGCTTGATGAGAAATTCGTTAGATCATACGCAATACTGGAAAAGTTAACCAAGAACCAGGACAACCTCATGATGTCCTCTGAAATATTTACATCTTCTAATGAGGAACCAGATAAAGCTTTTGAGGCACTATCCGAACTTAATCACCAAGTCAGGCACCATGCTAAGGTCGACAAGGAATCTTCACTGGGAGTTTCTACTATTCTCTATTTTGCCCGCAGCTATGATGGAACTTATCCGTTGGACAAATTCATTCAGTACCGTGGCTTGACCGAATCTGACGAGTCTGCTGCTATAATGGCATCTATTAACAGCCCATTTGATGAGATTTCCGGGAAGTACAGGGCAATGCGAACCTTGTTTGGAAAATGGGGGTATGGTGAGTCCGAGGATACAGAACTCTCATCTTCATATCTTGCCATATCCGACCTTCCATCAGATGGGGTGCAGACGAAACTTGGCATAATAATCAACGGACTTAAGTCGTACCTGGAGTACCCGCTCGTGGCTTCTTCCATACTTGCTTCGATCCCGGTCTTTGAGGCAAATGAGACATTGGACCTAGTGGAACAAGCTTACACAATATTCGGCAAACTCGGATCAGGATTAAGCCAGTCCGAGCTGATTGGGCTTGCGGTCAGGGCAATACACGGAATCAGGAACGAGATTGTTAGAAACCTGGACACGACTGCAAAGATAGCATCAACGCCTGTGCAGTTCTCTTATCTTCCGTCCGGAATGTGGATGCCGCTCTTTGTGCCTTTCATTGTGCCAATGATTGCGATTCACTCGAGCTACTACTCGACTTTCAGTTCAATGGGTGGAGTTCACCCCGGGCATATGCATGTATCCGGGGGCATGCAGGGATGAGTAAAGTCTTTCCTGCTTTGCTTGCACTGATCTTTATTGCTGTAATATTCCAGGGTAGCTCGGTTAGTCATTATGTTCCTTCGGGCGGGCTTTTCTTCAAATACACGGAAGTATCCAGCCTTGACAATGGTACAGGTTATTATGCTGGCTACTCACAGCTATGCTATACAAATGGTTCAGAAAATGTGATTAACGTTAATTCTGGAATTGCATCCATGCATTATCAATACAATTGCACTTTCACGAATAATACGGGCGGCTACCTGAAGGTTAGCTCTAGCGGAAATTATACTTTCTCGACTCAGACTTTTCTTTATGTAAATGGTACAGACAACCAGACTGGCTATGTGAATCCAACGGTCTGGTTCTACATAAACAATTCTAAGTCCGCTGGTGATTCATTTGAAATGCTTAATACTCTGATGCAGGTGGTCTCTACCGATTATGCCTATAAAATGCCAAACACCGACTCATACGTGGAAACAATATTTACTGAAGGAAATGGAAGCTATCCGGACGGAAACCTCACTGCAGATTACAATTGTAAAGCATATTATGATCCGGCCACAGGCTTTATTGTTGGATACCAGTACCTAGAGCAAGACAAGGGCCCATCAGGTACATCATTCAGCTTTTCGGAAACGCTGCACGTGACATCTTCCAGCTATGCTCTTACACCTGCGACACCACCTTCAACTACCAGTAAAAGCGGTTTCGCAGGCCTTGGCAACCTGCTGATTGTCATAGTCCCGATTATATTCATAATCTTAATTTTGGTCATTTTGGTAGGCCTGATCCGGCGTCGAAAAAAGATACCGAAACATTCTGTCCAGGGACATGTTTCCTTCAATACACCTCCCGCGCAGGAGCCGCCTCCGCTTAACATGTCTGCAGCCCAGCCGGAAGTGCAGCAGATAGTAGTAAAGGAGGTTGTGAAAGTAAAATGCCAGTACTGTGGCTCGTTGATGGACTCAACTGCTGAAAGATGCCCGATTTGTGGTGCACCTAGGAGTTAACATTGGGATTGAAATTCTCGAATCATCTGTTGCATGCAGGTAAATCTTTGATGAGGCCTTGAATCCAGTACTCTCAGCTATTCGTCTGGAATATTCATTACCGTCTGAGATTTCAGAGAAGGCAGTTCTAACACCAAGGCTCTTAAGCAGGATAAGCCTGGCATGGAGGAGATCCGTTCCTATCTTCTGATTTCTGAACCTGGGCAGTACACAAAGTGAGGTTAACCTTCCATACTGACTGGAAGCGGAGGCCCATCCGAGTCCCTTTATCTCATTTCCGCTCCTGGAAGCGAAGCACCAGTCTCCATTCAGGAAGGCAGATCTCACCCACCTTCTGTTCATTCCAGGGAATACGGTTTCCATGGTATCCTCAATGTAACTCACGTCAGACTCATTAAGCATCTCAATCTCATGTGTGAATGTTTTCGGCTCATTCCATGCAGAAAGTGCAAGCTCATAAATTGTGTATGTTTCTAATGGATTTGTACCGATTATTTCTGAAAAAATTGTGGATCCATGCAACGATGAAAGGTAGTGATCCAAAATTACATGCGATTTGGTGAAAACAGTACCTGACTTCTCCAGCTGATCAAGAACCATTATGCCTGCGACTTCACCCGATTGATCATATACAATCTCAACAATGCCGCCGGCGTAAAAGGTTTCTTTCATGAAATGCGGGATGAATGAGTCGAAATATGAAATACCTGCAGTCCTTGGAATCTTAAATTCCTCAGGTGATCTCACCCTTGCGTAGTTAAATTGAGCGCTTTGTTCGCCTGAATAGGTCATTTCTAAATGTAATCAGCTAAGTCTATATTACATTTAATCCCAGGAATATTCAACGCTTATAAGTGCTGTTCTGAATACTTTGTATCAGATCGACGGAAGCTTGAAAGGATTGTTGGCCTGTTCGTTGACATGATTCCTAAAGATCAATTTTGAGTGAGTTGAGGTTTTAACTATGTTTAACTTAAAGTGGAGTATGATCATAATTGGGTAAGATACCCTGTACCCAATTAGTCAGAGCACGTGATGAGTACTGTTCGTGAGTAATCTTAAGTAGCTGTTTTTGAAACGACTTGACAATTTATACGACGAGATAGTTTCATTCGTTGTTGAAAATAATCTGAAATCATTTGATGCTTCCTGAAAGATATCGCGTGGTCCAATTGCAAGAAGGAAGTTATTCATGCTTTCGAATCTTTTTAAATATTCGGCACATATTGTTCAGAAACCAGAATTATGAGGGGATTACATCAAGCAATCTGAATATGCGCACCACTATATAGTAATCAAAGGGCCTAAAGCATGAACTTCGATGTTGCCCACTTGAAGAACTGAAGGATTCAGGATTACGCTTGCGTCGAATGCCTGAGGAGAGAAACTGCTGAGGCTAAAGCTTTCGGCATAATTCTGGGTATAAGATGAGACGATAACAGAAGAAAGGAGAGCTACTGCAGATGATACAAAGCCCACCATACTGTAGATCTCAGCTATCAACGCTGTTGTAGCAACCGTTCCTCCACCGGGTGGAGCTGCAATTGCAGCAGCTGCCGCAACTGCTATGCCCATTCCTGCAAACACGGGTGGGAGCAGACCTGTGATATTGGCAAGTTTGGAGTTAGTTCCATTTTCAAGATTGGACCATGCAGAAGGGAAGATAAGCTCATGTCCGTAGGAAATAGTTCCTACAACACTGGAATCGTTGCCCGTAAGATCCGCTATTGCTTGGGCGAAGTCCCCAGGAAGGTAACCAGAATCGACGGAATAATGTGATCCGGGCGGATTCTCGATATATTCCTGAACCTGCCAGTCGTTCTCCGCTATCGTATCAGTATATGTTACCTGTCCGTTGCACACTATCGTAAGAACCTTGATCAACTGGTAGTCGCTGATCTGCACAGAAACATTGCTTAAGTATATGTATGTGACGTTCCAACTGGAGTTTGTGAAGGGTGATGGATATGCAGTAATTACTAGGGCATTCCAGTACTCAACAATTGAAGGATCGATGCTTGCAGTTGCCGATGTTGAGGACGTGAAGTTCCATCCGTTTATGTTCGATGCATTAGAGCTCTCGGAACCAAATCCCTGTGCCGATGTGAACGACAACGGTATATTCTCACAACCAAATGTACCACCAAGAACGAAGTCGCCTCCATTTGAGTAGTTAAGCACCGTTTTATCGTTGAATGCTATGAGCGGAAAATGAATGTTAGAAATGAGGTTCGAGAATGTCTGCTTCCAGTATATCTTCTGTTCAAGCAGGCAGTCGCTTGGATTGTATTTTCCTGCCAGCGGAACGCTTGCAGGTGCACTTCCAGTGGAATTGCCTGACTGGATCACCTCCTGTGGGGTTCCAAGCGTAAAAACATGGTTCACGGTAAAGAAACCAGGGAAATCAAGAGGCGAAAACAGTTGAGGGCAAGCCTCTGTGTATATATTGAGCATTGAACCGTTTGGTATGGTGAAGACGACCTCAAACATTATCGGCGCCTCTGCCTGCAGATCCCCGTTGGCACCTAGTGCATTCAGCCAGGAATTCTTCAGGCTGTAGAATGAATAATTGAGGTTGAACGAGAAAGAACCGTTCGGGTTCAATGAATGCGTTCCAAGGGGTATGCTTGAATTTGCCCGCATATACGGATAACCAGTTCCATTCATCGAAGGATCGAACATGGTAGCGTTAGTCATGAATGCTTCAATCATACCGGTCACCTGACTCGCAGGGGAAGTTGATGCATTGAAAGCAGAAGCGTTGGACGACAGAACATATGTCAGGTTACCTTCAACCGTTGGACCCACCCTGGATGAATTATTGGAAGGAAGAGACAATGGGTGAAATATGAAGAGGCTGGAAACAATGGCAATAGCAACGATGATAGCGAGAATGCGTGTTTTTGTGCGTTTATTGCCCATGTATGATTATAATGTATTTGTCTATATATATTGTCACGGGTTAGCAATCTGAAGTTAGATCGCTTGCGCAAGTTCTATTCCAGGCTTAATTCTCCCTCTTTTACATTATAGATCCATCGATTAATTTGCAAGACGGTTTGTGAGAACATTTGTCTTAGCAAGTTTGTTACTTAAATGTGAGCTTACACCTTAGTTTCAGAACATGGCCATAGAAGAATCTCATGCAGCAAGCGTAATATAATGAACTTTCTGTCTTTTGTTCAAGAAATATGTTGGTACGGATTCAAGTATCCTTCACTGGCATGGTATCCAATCTTTTCCAGCACCTGTCGGACTTGATTTCACTGGATTTATGCTTTACTCTGGGTGTATGCCTGGATTATTATAGGAATGATTTATGTTGGAATATACAGACCAGAAAGTAATGGGAAAGATTCTAGGGTTCAACAGCCGTCGGAGAGATAAGCAACGATATTGATATTTCTTCCCGCCTCTTTGCAATAGAGCACACATGATGGGAAAATCGCCTCATAATTTTTACATACGATATTTCTTACAATTCCTCTACATCATGTTCAGTAACCACAGGGTCCTTCCAGACACTCTTAACCTAACTTGCTGGAATGAAACGTACCTTTGCTACACCTCAATAGGGAAGGTCCTTCTTATGCGTATTTATGATTCATCTGGATTTCGTAGGGCTTATTCCAGATATTGCGGAAACAATGCACCCGCCTCAGGAATCAAATTCAAATTTACTGCTTGACCGACCCGGCATAATGACTCCCGGCAGAAATGAGGCATGGGGCATCCAGATAAAATCAATGCTTCCTGCTGAATTCCTCTCTAGCGGCAATAGCTATTGATGGGTCGCCAAGAATTCTCAGGCAAGCATTGACGGCGGCCTCAATGCCAATCTCGAGGGACTGGCTCGCCTTAACTGGATCTGCATATTTCCTGAATTCATCTGAATGCCCGGGGGTCCCTTCCGGTGATATCTTCACGTCAATGTGACCTGTGGGAACAACCCTGCTGACATTTCCTTCATCTGTGCTTCCGGAAGGAATGAGGTCATCCGTGATTGTTGTAAACTCCATTTTTCTTGCCGAAAGTGTGTCGGCCAGCAAGCTGTCAAGAGTTGAGTTGATCTTGTAGCCCTGGTAAAGCGGAGAAGTCGGAGTAATTTCCAAGGAGCATCCAAAGGATTCAGCAGAAGAGTTTGCTATACGTTTCATCTTCTCAACCATTTGCTTCAGGGAAGACATGGAGGTTGATCTCAGATCCACCTCTAGCACTGCCCTTTCGGGTACAACATTTGTCGCCGTGCCCGCTTCCCTGAAGTACATGCCTATGACCGGGTGCTTGTCTGTCTTGATGGAATCTCGCATAAAGTTGATCCCGGTGTATGCGAGAACCGCAGCATCGAGTGCGTTATTGCCAGCCTCGGGAGAATCTGCAGCATGGGAAGCTTTTCCCTTTAATGTGAGGAGGTACGAAACATCAGAGAATGATGTGGAACCTACTGCCCAAATGTCGGAAGGATGCATTCCAAACATAATGTCGGTTTTGTCAAAGACGCCATCTTCAGCCAGCTTCACCTTGCTGCCTGAGTATTCACCAATCCCCTCTTCTGATGGAGTACCGTAGACTTCTATCGTTCCATCCGTAAGTTTTTCTGCAAGTGCAGCAGCAACCCCATACGCCCACGCTGAGATCAGGTTGTGGCCGCATGAATGTCCATTTGGCAGGGCATCATATTCTGCAAGAAGCCCTATAACCGGGTGACCCTTACCCTTGGTGGCCTTGAATGCAGTGGTCATCCCATCAAATGGTTTCTGAATGGAGAAACCTCGTTCCCTGAGCTTCGATGACAGCAGGTCGGAAGACTTGAACTCCTTGCTCCCTATCTCTGCAAAATCATAAATGGATTTTGAAACATCAATAATGTCGCGAAAAAGATCCTGCGGAATTGCTCCATTGTTCATAGAAAGCATGATGTCGAGAGAGAAAATAATTCTTATCCTCCTGTCCTGAAAGCTTCACCTGTTATCTATGCAGTTCATGGAGCAGGTGCCCAACCTCAGGTAGTATCAGGTCGTTCAGGCCAAGCGAGGCGGCTTCCGGAGAGCCGGGAAGGCAGAAAACCGCTTTTCGGTTCACAATGAAACTGGAAGCTCTGGAGAGCATTGCAGCAGTTCCGACCTCACGATAGGAAAGCAACTGGAATTGCACCATGAAGCCGGTCATCTCCTTCTGTGAAATGCTCCTGACTGCCTCAACTGTTACATCGAATTGAGTGATTCCAGTTCCGCCGGTTATAAGGAGAATGTCGCAATTTTCTAACATAGACATTACTGCCTCTACTATTGCGACAGAATCATCCTTTACTATACGCATATCAACGTCTCCGTACCCAGCGCTGTTTAAGATCCGATGCAGTGCCGCTCCAGATTCATCGTTTTCCTGAACACGGGTATTGCTGCAGGTCAGGACTGAAAACCGGGCTTTATCTCCCTTTGATGTGTGATCATGCATGCACTTTTACCTTCTTTTCAACATGGATATCAAAGATACTGGTTTCCGGATAGTTGCCTGTTTCATCCTTTTCCAGGTACTTGGTCATATCCCATACAGTCAGCAGGGCAGCGGTAACGCATGACAGTGCTTCCATCTCTACTCCAGTCTTATAGGAAGCCTTGACCTCGCAGGTGGCTTTCACTTCTCTGCGATCCATGGCAAAGGTTACATCTACTTTCTCTATCGGGATCTGATGACAGAGGGGTAGGAGATCAGGGGTGTGCTTGGCTGCCATAATCCCTGCAACCCTTGCAGTTGACATTACATCTCCTTTCTTTATATGGCCCTTCTTAATGAGATCAATCGTATCCTCCCTTAACATTATTTTTCCCGATGCAACTGCACTGCGCTGTACAATTTCTTTATCAGATATGTCTATCAAGCCCTATCATGGGTGTATTCCCAACTTATTTAAAAGTGCAGCCATGAAACTTATCTATTGAGTTCGAGGAACCTATTGGTGTGATAATTATATTGCCGTTTGCATTACTGGCTGATCAAGGATGCTTGCAAGAGTCCAGTCAGAACCACTGTCCATAGATTTCCTCTTCCTGGAAAAGGGGAGAGGCAACTCCGGCGCCCTTGTGTTTTTTGAAGGCATAGTTAGGCAAATGACAGGCAATCTCGAGATCGATTCCCTCTTCTATGAAGCGTATACCCAGATGGCAGAAACGAAAATGATGGAAATCATCAAGACGGCAAATGAGAAATACAAGCTCATTGACGCCGTTGCAATTCACCGGATCGGAGTCATATTGCCAGGGGAACCATCAGTGTTGGTTGCAGTATGGTCTGAGCACAGAGATGAGGCATTCAAGGCATGCAGATATATCATTGATGAGATCAAGGAGAATGTGCCAATCTGGAAGAAAGACATCCTCAGGGATGGAGCGTCCAAATGGCACGAAGGTAATTAGCCGCCGCTCACTGGTGGAAACAGGGCAAGTACGTCATTGTTACGTACAATCGATCTGGAATCAGCAAACTTTTCGTTCAATGCAAAAAGAACGGATTTCTGGTTCCTGATATCCGGGTGCCTGACTTTCAACTCCTCAAATATATGTTCAATGGAGGTCTCTTCATTCACAGTAAGATCCTCCTCATCTACTCCAGAAAGATCACGAAGTGTTGCAAAGTACTTGACTCTCATTTACTTCTTCCTTCCTCCAGTAAGGTTCCCTTTTTGATGTTGCTGTGACAAAGGCTGTCTCAATGTCTGCATCCGTTGCCTTTTTCCTGGAAGGTCCAAAAGCAGACGTGTAATTATCGCTGCGCATCAGGCAGGGCTTTAGCTCGCCGAGTGATGTTACACGCATTCTAGTGCAGTTGTCACAGAAATGGTAATTATGCATTGGGCGAACTATCTCGATTTTTGCGGTTTTACCAGAAACGGGGATGAAGAAAAGTGGACGATCATGGAGGGAATTATGTTCCACCTTCTTTGCCATCTTGTTTAATTCCAATTCAAGTGGTTCAAGTGGATAATGATATTTCGTGTATTCTTCAGAGTTCTCAAGTTCCCTGGGTACTTCGTATTCAATTATCTGCAAAGTATAATTGTGTTCAGCGGAATTCTCTATCATCTTCCAGATCTGGTCCTCGTTGATGCCATGAAGCGCGACAAAATTTACTTTGACCGGATTGAGACCTGCTTCCTGTGCTGCCTTTATGCCTTCAACAACATTATCCAGCGCATCAACACCTGTAATGAATTCAAAACCGCTTGGATCGATAGAATGCATAGAGATGTTTATCCTATCAAGGCCCGCCGCTTTCAATTGCGGAGCGAGCGTCTTAAGCCTTGTTCCATTGGTTGTCATTGAGATTTCACCGCTTACCAATGACCGGGTATTCCTGACGATCTCCACTATATCCGATCGCAGTGTCGGTTCACCGCCGGTGAACTTCACCTTGTTAACTCCAAGTCTTGACGCTACCCTGATAATACGAAGTATCTCATCCGCGGACATCTGATTGGCCTGTATCCCTGTTCCCTCCATGTGGCAGAAAAAGCACTTGAAGTTGCAGGTTGTGTTAACCTGTACCCTAAGACTGGTAACCGGACGTGCAAACGAATCCTCAAGCATTCAACGTCAACATTAACTGATACTATTAATTATTATCTTTCTTTCGCTGCTACAATCATGCAATTTTGGGAAAGAATGTTTATCACATGCAAGCTGATCTTCCCCCATGAATAGAGACAGGTATTCAAGGATCGATAAGTTGAAGCTTGTCGGTCACGAAACCCTCAGTAAGCTTCGCGATCTTTCAGTGGCAGTTATTGGTCTTGGAGGTACAGGGTCACTAGTGACGGAGCTTCTGGCAAGCAATGGCGTCAAGCATATTTCCATAGTGGATCGAGACTATGTCGAGGAGAGTAACCTTCACAGGCAGATCATCTTCGATGAAAAAGATGTCGGGAAGCGAAAAGTAGACGCGGCATATTCAAGATTGCAGGCCATGAACAGTTCTGTGGAAGTGAAAAAGGTGTTTGGCACACTTGATTCTGGCAATGCCATAGATCTCTTCAGCGAAGTCGACATCGTGATCGACTGTACGGATAACATCACCTCAAGGTTGATAATAAATGATGCATGCGTCAAACTTCAAAAGCCGTGGATATTCTCTTCTGCCCTCGAAACCTATGGGCAATTCAAGGCAATAATTCCTGGAAAATCCTCATGTTTCGCATGCTTTAATGATAGTGTCCCGGAAGATTTTCCAACGTGTGCACAGGTTGGCGTGCTGTCATCCGTACCAAGCGTGATTTCCGGATTTGTCTTTTCAACTGTCGTGCGCCTGATTGCTGGCGATGAAAATGGGGATTACCTATACCATCTGGAGAGCTGGCCCCCAGCAATCGACAGGATCCTTATCAGGAGGAATCCCGGCTGTAGATCTTGTTCAAAAGGAGACTTCAAATATCTAAGCAGCAAGTACTCAGGGCTGGATTTTCATCCTCTTGCATGATCTTCCTATCAGTGCTTCATGCTTCTTAAGAGGAGTTCCTGCCTGATTGGAGTTTCTGTTATCTTTACTCCTGTGACATTTTCGATTGCCCGGCTCAGTGCGATCGGAACCCCGATTGTAGGGGACTCTCCGACACCTTTTGCTCCAGTTGCAAGATTGGATCTAGTATTAGAGAGCAGGACCTTGTATTCAGGTAGCTGGCTGGCAATTGGAACTCCAGCATCAGCAATCGAGGCAGTCAGAAGTTGTCCATCATCACTGTACATGATCTCCTCATATAGAGTCTGGCCAATCCCCTGTGCCATTCCACCAGACACCTGGCCCCGGACGACTTCAGGGCTCAATGCCCTGCCAACATCATAGTAAGCAGCGCACTCCTTGACCTTTACCTGCCCCCTGTCATTAACCTCGCACGTAACAAGATTGCAACCCAAGGAATTCATCGTCCCCTCACCTCTCCAGTGAACGAATTCATCCGCGCCCTCTTTGAGCAAAGCATCTGCTGAATAAATCCCATTCTTTGCAATGAAAGCCTGTTTTATCTTCTTGCACGCCTCATGTACAGCCATTCCCCCAACCATCGCAGATCTGCTTCCCCATGAGCCAATTCCGCTTTTCAGCATCGATGTGTCACCTAACTGAAGGTGAACAAGATCCCTGTTGATTCCAAGACCCTCGTTAACAAGGGTCTTCACAAAGATATCATGCCTCTGTCCGTGGGTGTTTCCTCCCAGCCACACTTTCACCTCATTGTTCTCTATCTTGATCCTTGCTGTTTCGCCGGGCTGGAATGCCGGTACAAGGACGAAAAATGCGAATCCCGGCTTTTCCTTATATAATTTTCTGTAGTTTAGCTTGCTTATTGCTTCCTCCAGGAATTCCTTGGCCGGCGGGACATCCATACCGAGAGGTGACTTAAATTCACTATTGACCGTGTTAATAAGGCGTACGTCAACAGGATCCATCTTTAGCTTGTCAGCAAGCATGTCGATCATCCTTTCTATGAAGAAATGCGCCTCCGGTCTTCCAGCCCCCCTGTAGGGTCCCTGGACCACCTTGTTTGTGAATACAGGGTAAGCTTCAACGTAAGCGTTTTCTATCTTGTACGGTCCGGTCATCTGCATCCCGACAAATCTGGCGGCGAACTCACCACTTCCTCCTGAGTATGCGCCAGAGTCAACAATTACCTTGCCCTTCATTCCAAGTATCCGTCCGCTCCTGTTCGCATAAAGTTTCACAAATGCGGAAGTTCCTCTTCCAGGCCTGCTGGCCATCAAGTGCTCACGCCTGCTTTCAATCCACTTAACGGGCTTTCCCGTCTTCTTCGCAAGAAAAGCTGCCAGTGCATATTCAGAGTAGAGGCCCCCCTTAAGGCCAAACGCTCCGCCTGTGTCTGCCTGTATAACCCTGATATTATCTTCCGGCATGGAGAGTACTTCAGATAACCCTTCCTTTATGCTGTGAACTGATTGCGTGGATATCCAGACAGTCAGCTGATTATCTTCATAAGCTGCAACTATTCCCCGCGGCTCTATAGGATTGGTTGCAACGCGCCTGTTATTGAAATGCCCCTCGATCTCAACCTCAAAACCATCTGTCCTGAAATCCCTGCCCAGCGTGACTTTTTTGTAGATATTACTTTTCATGTACGGATAGACCGGAGGAGCATCTATTGACTTCTCAGGATCCATCATGGGTGTAAGGGGTTCAATCTCAATCTCAACCTTTTCGGACAAATCTTCTGCTTCATACCTGTTCTTCCCAAGTACTGCTGCAACTGGCTCCCCGATATAGTTAACATACTTGTCCGCAAGGACAGGTTCTCTCATATTCTTCTCACCTTCGGAGGCGCCTTCGCCGACTGACGACATGTATGCCGGGAAGTCCTTGAATGTATATCCCCCGCTAATACCGAGGATCTTACCACGTGAGTAATTGCTCCTAATAACAGACATATGCTGCATTCCAGGAAGGACGATGTCGTCGACAAACTTTCCCTTCCCCTGTACAATCTCTTCTATTGTACTCAACTTATCTCCCCCTCTGCCCGGCAGTGATGTCCTCTTCCTCTTCAGGAATCATATTCTGAGACGCTTCCTGGATAGAATCGACTATACTATCATATCCCGTGCACCTGCATAAGTTTCCAGAAATAGCCTCTCTTATCTCGTCTCTTGTTGCTTCCGGATTTTTCCTTATCAGCCAGTGCGCGATCATGATCATTCCTGCTGTGCAGTATCCGCACTGCAACCCATTCTTATCCAAGAATGCCTTCTGGATGGGGTGCATCTCCTTTCCATGCGATAATCCCTCTATTGTAGTGATCGACTTGCCATTTGCCTGAAGGGCGAATACAGTGCATGATTTCACCGGCTTTCCGTCAAGCAGGACGGTGCATGCGCCACAGTTGGTTGTATCGCATCCAACATGTGTTCCCGTCAAGCCCAGGTTCTCCCGAATAAAGTCCACCAGAAGCAATCTCGAGTCAATTTCCTCCTCAAAAACCTTGTTGTTAACCGTTACTTTTATTTTATTTACTGACACCTCTTACACCCCCAATGCCCGGTCTGTTGCCTTAGAAAGAGCTTCAATGCCGACCAGACGCAGAATCTCCTTCTTGAACTCTACTGATCCATAAGGATCAGCAACAGGTTCAACGGAATCAACCAATAACTGAGCAGCTGTCGCAATATTCTGATCTGATAATTTCTTACCTGTCAGAAACTCTTCAGCCTTCTTTGACCTGAAGTTTATCGGGCCAATTGATGTAACTGCGAGTCTCGCAACTCCGCAGTTACCGGATTCATTTATTGAGACGAAAGCTGCAACCGCTGCAATGGAAAAATCTCCAGCCCGTCTCCTTTGCTTGATGTAAGCGCCGCCCGATCCATGCTGGATCACAGGAATCACAATCTCAGTGAGGATTTCAGCTTCCCCCAAGCCGGTAGAGTAGGAATCTACGTAAAATTCAGAAGCGGGGATATCCCTGGTGCCAGATGGGCCGGTTACTTTGTAAATTGCATCAAGGGCGAGCATGACGGACGGAAGATCGTTTCCCGGATCACCATGCACACAATTTCCCCCTACAGTTCCCATATTCCTGACCTGGGAATCTGCAACCTGTGAAGCGGCTTCGGCAAGCATCAGGGCATTCATCCTGATATCCTGCGACTCCTCGATTTCAGAAGTTCGCGCTAAAGATCCAATTCTGATGCTATCCCTGTCGCGTTTGATATAATGAAGATCCTGGAGCCCCCCGATGTCTACCAGGTAACCAAAGGAGGCGAACCTCATTTTTAATATGGGAATAAGACTCTGTCCACCGGCAAGTATCTTTGCCTCGCCCTCATGCTTTCTTAGGAATTCTACAGCTTCCTTTAGCGTCCGCGGGGCAACATATTCAAAAGATTGCGGATACATAACGGGAATAGTAAGATATTGTATTTAATCCTTTAATTTCCCTTGCTGACTGAACCGCTGCCTCTAATTACTTTGATGATCTCGGATACGATGCTTAAAGCAATTTCCGATGGCTGCACGGCTCCTATATCTAAACCTATTGGAGTGTGAATACTCTCAATGTAGGAGTCCTTCACCTTGCCTTTCAGTTCCTTGAAGTCATAACTGGATCGCTTTCTGCTTGCCATCAGCCCGATATATGCGGGATCATGCTTTGTAAGGTGTTTGAGTACTTTTATATCATCAGATCCCTTCGTAAGTATCACGACATAATCATTTTTTGTGAACTCAAATTTTTCCAGTGGATCACGTGCTGCACTCCCATCATTCACAGTTATATCTGAAAGATCCAGTATGACGGGCATAAGGCCAACTGATCCCCCAATCTGCACAATCGAATCAGCCACATCATCCTTTCCTCCCTGTTTTATCACTACGATCCTCTTTCTCGGCTGGAATGGTTCGATGAAAAGTTCCATTGTGCCTCCACAGAATGTCTCTACAAATATTTCGTCAGGGTTTGTATTTAGATGCATTTCCTTCATTGATTTTTCAGCTTCCTCAAGATGGACTCTCACTATCTTTGGTTTCCCATCTTTCAGACTATCCGAAGCAGGGGCAGCAATAGCCCCCTCAGGACATGCGCCACCGAGTGAGCCAAATAAAAGTTTACCCTCTCTGGAAAGGATAACCTTGAAACCAGGTTTTGCCAGAGTCGACCCCTCTGCCCTGATGACAGTTGCTATCGCAAATGGCTGGCCTGATTCTGAGAGCTTACCAGCAAAACTGAAGATATCCTCATTCTTCATGCTTGTAGATATAGAAGATGGTTATTATCTCTTTTCTCCAAGAAGGGAACAATTCTCATATTAGCATGCAATATCCTTCCATGAAGCTTAATGGAGATTTTGACGTAGAATCAAGCAGGAAAGACGCTTCGGCAAAAATACTTTCGGCAGAGGGCTTATTAAAATTTATCCCGGATGTTGTAGAATCTAAAATTGTTGGGAACCATGAGATTGATGCTACCATCAAGGCAGGCATTGCATTTATCAAGGGGAAATTCAGGACGAAGATTGTTATATCCGACGCAAGTTCGGAGGAAATCGTGAACATAAATGGGAGTGGAACTGGTTCCAACAGTTCCCTCTCTTTTAACGTGGGAATAAAATTTGACCAGACTGGAACTGGATGCAAAATCACATACGAGGCAGAGGTAAATGTAGCTGGAAATGCTGCCACAATGGGACAAAGAGTAATTGAAAAGGCAGCTAGAGACTACGTAGAGAAAATAATCGGCAACTTCAAGAAGTCTTTCAGGTGATCTTTGGCAGAAAACTGTGTAATGGTTCTTGCGGCTGGCCTCTCGAAGCGTTTCGGTGACAACAAGCTACTGCAATATTTCAAGGGGCGGCGAATGATTGAATATTCCATATCGTCTGCCATTAATGCCGATGTAGGCGATGTTTTCGTTGTTACCTCGAGGAGCACGGACATAGAAACATCCTACAGCCACCTTATTACTAGGATTGTCAACGCCTCGCCAGAAGCAGGAATTGCATCCTCTATAAGTGCAGGCATATCAAGAATAAGCAGGTCTTACGATTCATGCATAATAATGCTTGCTGATCAGCCATTTGTTCCAACAAAACATATTCGAGCACTATATGAAATAGCTCGGCGTGAAAAAGTTGGTATAGTCTACACCAAGTGTCAAAACTGGTACGGAAACCCTGCTTATTTCGATTCCAGATACTTTCGATTCATGCAAAGCATGACCGGAGATTCCGGTGCTAAATCTATGATTTCTGATAACTTTCATGATTCAAGGTATCTGGATATAATTGATTGCAGATACCTGATTGACATTGATAACCAGCATGATTTAAAAAATGCGGAAGCGATTTATGATGAACTATTTCTTCGCGGATCCATCTAATCTTTCTACCTTGTCTATGAGCCATGGAATCACTTCCCTAACGAAGGAAGGACCATGATGGGCAAAGAAATCCAGGTTGCCAGGAGTCTTAAAAACCATATCGTTCTTCGATGCCTTCAATTCATTCCATCCTCTCTTTTTAACCAGGCCTGTTAGATCCATTTCGGTGAACTTGGAGAACATCTTGCCTTCGTATATGATAATATCAGGATCTGAAGCTTTAACGAAATCCAGATCGGGATATAGCCATTCCCTGTTCTCGTTCTGGTATAAGCTATGGAGGCCGCAGAATCTTAATGCATCTGTTATGTAGCTGAAAGCACCGAACGACGTCGGGGAAGCAAGGTCAATCTCCAGGTAGCATGAACCGACTATATCCGTTCTAGGTTTTGGCAGTTGATTTATGAGACTCTGGGACAACTTTCTGCCTTCCTCACGCCTACCTGTTATAATGCCAACTTTTACGGGCAGATCAAGAATGCCGGCAACGCTGACAGGAAGTTCCAAACAAACTACAGGATATTCTTTCGCTAGCTCTTCCGTAAACCTGTCCTGGTATCCGGAGATTGTGAAAATGAGATCAGGTCTCAGATCATCAAGTATTTCCCGCCTGACAAATCCATATGATCCTATCCTTCTTTTGCTTGCAGTTTCCGGTGGCCTGACACAAAAGGCAGAAATTCCTGCTATGCAATCTGAAAGACCCAGTTCAAAAAGGATCTCGGTTATAGAAGGGCTGAAGCTTATTATCCTTCGGGGATCATCTGGGATCTCCATTTCTGAGTTCCTGTATGAGTATACCTTATGCATTTTTGTTCACCTTATTAAAGGCAATGATAGAACAGCAGAATGCAATATCATCACATTACATAAATAGCACGAACCTTGGTAAATCATTGGGATATATTGACAGTTACAGGGCTGAACAAAACATAACTAATATTTAACTCAGGGAGATTAAGATTATTAAGCGAGCGCAAATTCTCGGAGAATGCCCGAGTGGGGTAATTTGGATATCCTGAAGGCCTGCGGAGCCTCAGATCCGGGTTCAAATCCCGGCTCGGGCGTAAGAATACAAGTTCATATCCCAAGCTTTTAAAATCAATCTTTTACAGATTATGCAGAACGGGAGTTCCAATCAAGTTCCGATACTTCGTTGTACAAAGCAAAACAATGGTTATTTAAAAGCCAGTAACATAAATGTCACTTCACCCAATGAAACACCTATCATTTCCAATTTTTATGAAGTATCTGAGAATGCAGCTTTCGTAAACAGCACTGGGCCATTGCGCATTTAGGGATTTCACTTTTTGTAAGTCGGCGAAAAATGGAAAACACTATAATGCATCCAATTGTGGGTCGATACGTTCATGGATTTGTTTTTTCCGCAAATATCTATGGTCTATCAAAAACCGCGAGTGCAACGATAAATCTGAAGATGGCAGGCCAGGGTTGACTGCACAAATTATTCGCAAGATAATGATCGCTTGCAATTCCTGTAATACGCATTACTGAAACTTAAGTATTTTTTAGCGGTGCCTAGACAAACGATATATAAAGAACTTAAATATCTATACAATGAGTCAGATAAACCTGTCCGTGAATTTCCATGATAACTTCCAGTCGAAATCGCCCATTCCTGCAAATAAGGCAATTGCCAATTCTGGAAAGTGGAATGAGGACGAATTTAGCAAGGTACTGGATCCGCAGATGGACTTTGATAAAATATTCAGCATTGTGAAAAGGACAGTTAAATTAATAACGGGAAAAAGCAGATCAGGAATCGGGCTGGCTCTGTCCAACCTACCCGCTGGACTGGGAGCATTTTGGCAGATTGGGGGCAATTACATTGTCATGAATGAGATACTTCTCAACGCAATGAAGCAAATTACAAAATCGAACAGAGAATTCAATTCGTTCGTTTATGTCATCCTTGCTCATGAATACCTGCACTCTGTAGGATACATTGACGAGGCTGAGGCAAGGAACATGACGAGCCTTGTTGCACAATCTATCTTCGGCAAGGAACATCCTGCAACTGTGATGAGTTCAGGCGATCTGTGGAGACTTTACCCGGTTTTGCTGTCACTTGGTGGAGGAGATGGCTCAATACTTAAGATAGTAAGCAAGTTTGATATGGATTCAACCTCATATATCACCTGAAGATAACTCTGCATGTATCTGGGCCAAACTACTTATAGATCACGCTTAGCCACGTTGAGGAAAGAGATGCAATCTGCTTCCATTGATTATGTTCTAATACCTCCTGGACCCAATTTTTTCTATCTGACAGGGATGTTAACCGAATCAATGGAGAGGCTGGCTCTTTTCATAGTTGGGAATGACTTTCAGGAAATAGTCTGCCCTGACCTGATGAAGCAGCAAGTTCAGCAGGAAACTCCTGTAGACACAGTAACACCATGGTCCGATGGAGAAAATCCATATTCATTACTCAAAAGCAGGATCACTCGCACTGGAAATGTGGCAATCGACGGGTCGTTGCCATTTTTTCACTTCGAAAAGATTGAGGAATTCCTGAAGGGAAGAACCAGATCGGCGGATCCCTTGCTTGAAAGGATGCGCATCATAAAAGATCAGGATGAATTATCAAGAATAAGGGAAGCAGTATCCAGGTCAGAAAAATCCCTCGAATCCTCACTGTCGGAACTCAGGGATGGGATAACGGAAATCGAGTTCAGCAGATACCTTGAGAACTCATTCATAGAAAATGGTCTGTCCGGGCCCGCATTTCCGTCGATAGTCAGCTTTGGTCCGAATTCAGCAATGCCCCATCATTCACCAGACAGGACTGCCTTGAAATCTGGAGATACAATTGTAATTGACTATGGTGGTGCATTCGAGGGCTATGCGTCAGATTCCACTAGAACGTTCTTCTGGAAAAATGTGGCTCCAGAGATGCAGCCAGTGTTCGAAGCAGTAAAGAATGCTAATGAGACAGTCAGGAGGGAAGCTAACAAGAAAACCAGGTATAACGAAATGGATGGTATCGCCAGATCCGTTATTTCGAAATCCGGCTACGGAGACAAGTTCATTCACAGGCTGGGTCATGGACTTGGCATACAGGTTCATGAGCCTCCGTATCTTGTTGCATCAAACTCCCAAACCATGATCAACAATTCTGTGTTCACGATTGAGCCAGGAATATATATTCCAGGATTGGGCGGCGTGAGAATAGAGGATACAAATTTCTTTGATGGACAGCGATGTATCTCATTCAACAGGATGAGCAGGTCACTCAAAGTACTTTAAACATGGTAACCGGCATTGTCGCTCATGAATGACTGCTGAACCAGTTAAAAGTCTCGTTCATTTCCCTCTTCACATGCTCTGTTTCAGCAAAACCATGGCCCTCTCTGGGAAACATGAGTAACCTGACAACCTTTCCGGCATCCTTGAGTGCGCGGTAGAACTGCAGGTACTGGCCAAGTGGAACATATGGATCCTCGATGCCATGAAGCAGCAGCACTGGCGTCTGGATCCTGTCAACATAGTTAAGTGGTGAGAATTTTTCATACTTCTTTCCTGCGTATGGAGACTCATCGTAATGGATCGGATCCCAGTCAGCTATGTGAGTTGTCCCGTGAAAACTGACCCAGTCAGCGATTCCAAATAACCCAACTGCAGCTGCGAACCTATTGGTCTGTGTGATAGCCCATGAGGTCATGAAACCGCCATAAGACCCGCCTGTGATGAACCATTTGTCGGTTTTAGCCCGTCCTGATTCATGCAGATAATCGATGCCAGTCATTATGTCCGATAAATCCATTCCTCCCATATCGCCACGGTTTGCCTCTACATATTCTCTTCCTTTGCCCACGCTTCCTCTGTAGTTTGGAAGAAAAACAGAAAAACCTGACGAGATGAGGTGTGTTGTCCTGTCCATGAAGGTCAGGGGTGAGAAAGAAGTAGGTCCGCCATGAACAACAACTACTACCGGGCTCTTCTCTCCTGCAGATCTAAAGATGCCATAAATCTCCTTCCCGTCAGAGGATTTCCACCTGACCACCTCTGCTGGTAGAGAATCACATTCATTGATCTTCTTGTTCTCCTGCGTTATCCTGGTAAGTCTGCCCGTGTCATCAACAAGGCAGAGCTCAGTTGGGTTCAGATTATCCTGGTACAGGAATGCGAGGTTGCCGTTCAGGATCCTGAATTCAGGTGCCCAGGAATTCATTACAGTCCCTTCTGCTTTCCAGAGATCGGCTACCTTGTCGTCAGTGCGTTCTTCTATGCCGGCTGTACATTCTTTTCCCCATAAAACGCGAAGAGAATTAGCGCTCCAGTGCATGTCAAAGTAACTTCTGTCACTTTTTTCCGTTATATTCTGGCTCTTCCCTGCAATAAGATCTAGCTGTATTATGTCACCTGAGAACACACCAAAATCGCTCATTAGTGACTCAAGGAATACAACCCTCTTTTCATCTTGAGAAATTCTTGGCCTAGCTATCGCACGCCACTTGGGGTCATAGAGCAGCTCGGAATTGCCGGAAGACAGATCGATTCGGTATAACTTGGATCTGTACCATGATCCCTCGGTAGGGTTATCAGAAGCCACAACAATAATGCAGGAGGGAGAAGACGCAAATTCCCATACTTGTAGTTGATTAGTTATCTTCCTGAAACCGATTCCTGGAACATAGTGATAGAGGGATCTGAACTTCTCGTCCGCTTCGTAGTCAATGGGATCGTTGCCCGCTTCCTGCTTCTCTTTAACCTCCCGCGTCACTGGATCATTCATCAGTACCAGAATGCTGTCATCCTGTAACCACTCAATTGCGTAAGCAGTTCCATCAAGAAGAAGCCTCTCCTCTATCCCCGAGTTCAGGCTCCTAAGTGTCAGATGGCTCTTCTTGTTGTCTGATGCAATATATGCGATCTTTGACCCGCTTGAATTCAAGGCTGCCACCGTTATTTCAAGATCCATCTCTGTTATTCTTTGTATCTCCCTTCCAGATGACACATCCAAAACAAGCAATGCTGAGTCACGAACCTTGTCCTTCGCATGCGTAACAGAGCTTGATATGATAGTTACAAGACCTGCTGTTTCGCAGGTACCCAGTCCAGATAAGCTCTTCATCATAACGTAATCGTCAACAGTCTGTCGCCTTACCATACAAAACAGTATCTGTGATTCCTAAAAAATATTGGCGGTTATATGTAAAGTATGGCAGCAGCTACTAGCAAAATGCGTGACAGCGTTTCAGATACATTAATTTTCTCTGAAAGTGAGTGTGCTCCCTCGCCAACGGCCCCCATTCCATCAATAACAGGAACACCGGCAGCTGAGACAAAATTTCCATCACTTGCACCGCCAACCTCGCATGCTTCCAGATCCAACCCGACATTCTTTCCAATTGACTGGACGCGCCTGAACAGAGCGTCGTTTATTTTGTTCCTTTCCATTGGCGGCCGTTCAATTCCGCCTGTCACTATGAGGTTGATTCTCAGATCATGCGGCCTCAATAACTTGAACTCTCGATCTATTCGGTCTGATTCTGCTTGTGTCTTCACCCTGACGTCCACTTCAATCTCCGAATGCTCTGGAACTACGTTGGTCCTGGATCCTCCATGTATAATGCCAACGTTCACCGTCGTTCCTTTCGTCCTGTCTGCAAACTTCTCAACATCCTGAACAATTTGTGATATCTCTGTTATTGCATTTATTCCTGCATCCGGATCAAGGCCAGCATGGGATGCTTTTCCGATTGCTTCTACCTTGAAGGTACCAACGCCCTTCCTGCCAACTTTGAGCATTCCTTTCTCAGATGCCTCGAGAACAAGCACCGCCTGCGAGGATTTGGCCAATTTCAGAATCAAGTCTTTCGAGGCTTCGCTTCCCACCTCCTCGTCCGGCGTAATCAAGATCGTCGTTGTCCTCCTGTTCCCGGTGGATTGAAGAAACCTGATTGCATAGAGCGCCATAATGATCCCTGATTTCATATCAAAAACACCAGGACCTGAGCACGTATTTCCATCTATCCTGAAGGGTAGCCTTGATAGTGTGCCAATCGGCCAGACTGTATCGTAGTGACATAGGACCAGCACTCTTTTGCCACTATTTTCACCATAAGTAACGGAGAGAGTAGTCTTGCTCTGAATCTCTTCAGCCCTGGGAGTGATTCCAGTAATTCTCTCTATCATTTTCTTCAGAAAATCCGCCGTTCTTGCCAAATCATTGAGGCTTGTTGAAGGTGACTCAAACTGGACAAGATCCTTTAAGTCTTCAAGAATGGCATTTCTTTCTGAATCGATAAACAATGAGAATTGTTCTACAAGATGGTTCTGCATATCACTTTTCCTCACTAAATCTTCTGCTTTCCAAGATCTTATAGAGATCAGAGTTGGATTTCTCCCGTCGAGATACTCATCATATTCATGAACTCAGTATCCAGTATCACACCGATACCTGGTGACTCAAAAGGCGATATAGTCCCCTTATCCATCTTGAATATATTTCTGACAATGTCCTTTGAGAAATACTTCTCGTTAGGTGAGGTATCTCCAGGCATGTCCACGAGCTGGTTTGATGCGAGGGCTATATTGAATGCTCTTCCTACCCCGGTTTCAAGCATTCCACCTACCCAGCAGTGGCCTCCATAATTATGAACTAATTCTGCAATTTTCAGCGAATTGCTTAATCCACCAACTCTTCCAGGCTTGATATTAATAATGTCGACTGCGTCAATCTGAAATGCTTCTCTTGCCATGTCAGGAGAAGTTATTGCTTCGTCCAGGCAAAGCGGTGTGGAGATCGATTGTCGAAGGGCTGCGTGATCTACAATGTCGTCATGGCCCAGTGGCTGTTCAAGGTATGCAAGCCCGTACTGGTCAAGAGACTTTAGCAGTTCCAGATCTTCAATCCTGTAGTCACAGTTGGCGTCAGCACTGAGCACCGCATCCGGGAAGGAAAGTCTTGCTGTTGAAAGTATCCTAGTTTCCCTGCCTTTTGATATTTTTAATTTGATTCTCTTATATCCTTTGTTAAGAGAATTCATGATGCTAGGAACAAGCTTGTCTTCTTCAAGCATTCCGATTGAAATGCCCACATCTGCGTATCCCTTTGATTTTCCAAGGTATTTGTGAAGCGGTATTCCACTTTTCTTTGAATGATAGTCCCAGAGCAACATCTCAAGGGCAGCCTTTGCCATTTCATGCCCCTTGATGTGCTCGACGCGCTCCATAAATGCTGCAGGCGTTGGAAGATCGGCAATTTCCTTCGCAAAGTAATCCTTGATAAGATGCATTGCAGTGACATTGTCCTCATAGCTGTAGAATGGATCAACATCAGTTGTGGATTCCGAATAAGCGGTTATTCCTTCATTTTCCAGCGAAAATATGTGTGCTACTCTATCCAGTTGCGTTCCGAAGCTGGTAGTGAAGGGAACTAGTAGAGGGAGCTTGACAAGATTGAACGAAAGCTTTGGCGGCACTCGATTTAATCATACCACTCTATTTAAAAGTTGGCGGAAATCACTCTAAACTAGAATCCGGATTTCACTGATCATGCAGTCTAGCCGTAATGGGGTGGTTTCTTTGAAATTCTTTCTACAGTGGATGCTCAGTCAAAGTGGTGAATACAGGGATCATTTCCTCTTGTAAGTTGGAAATTCTACACCATTCATGGGTGGGATGGCAGTTAATTGGAAATAATATATGTATTGACTGGATATATATCAATATCCCCAGAAGATGTACCACCCAAGAGACCTCAGTTCTTCTCATGAACTGTCATTTTATCCGGTATCGGATGTATAGGATGCGGTCATCGCACTGTAGAAATAATGCAAGCCCAAAGATCATATCATTGGAAGCCTTGTGGATCTTGTCCACATGTTCATCAGGGCATTCACAGAGATAGCGGCAAATACCATAATTGTCAGAACAAATAATCAATATCCTCAGGTGAGGATTAGAAAGACTAGGGGCACTTCATGATTGACGTTTGTGGAGATTGAATCCAGCTTTCCCACCGGAAGACTCAACCAATCAGGAAAGCAGGAGGGTCACGGATTAAGTTGTAGGAGGATGTCACCAGGCTCTTTTCTGGTTGACAGGTGATAGAACTCTATTCGTGATCATGAAGAAAGGTCAGTCAAAAACAAATAAATGAATGAAATGCCTTCGCACTGAATGACAGATCGTGAAAAACGAAAAGCCGCAATGTCCTGGAGCTCAGGAAAGGACTCCTCAATGGCCGCGTTTAAGGTACTCAAATCAGGAAAGCTGAATATTGTGACTTTGCTAACCACAGTGAATGCAGATTATGGAAGGATTACCATGCATGGCGTGAGGGAAGCTTTGCTGCAAAAACAGGCTGATGCGTGCGGGATGCATACATTAAAAGTGGAGATTCCTAAGAATAGCAATAACGAAATTTACGAAAATGCTATGAAAAAAGCTATAGAAGCACTCAAGAAACAAAACGTTGAATACATAATATTTGGAGATATTTTTTTGGAGGACGTTAAGGAATATAGAATCAGGATGATGAAAGGGACTGGAATAGAGCCTTTATTCCCCCTTTGGGGAATGGATACAAAGATCCTGGCAAAGGAAATAATAAATTCAGGAATAAAAGCAAAGGTATCATGTCTTGACCCGAGAAAATTGGATTATTCATTTGGAGGTTCTGATTTTGACGAGCTTTTTCTCGACAGGTTACCTGAAAGCGTTGATCCCTGTGGAGAAAATGGCGAATTTCATACTTTCGTTTACAGTGCTCCATTCTTCAAGGATCCAATAAGGATAAGGACTGGTGAATCAGTGTTGAGAGATGGATTCTATTTTACAGATCTTGTTCCAGTCTGATAGTCCGGAACCGTGTTTGTTTAAAGGAAGAAGAATTTTCGGAATTATTAGCATATATAGAATAGAACGTGTATTCTAAGCTGAACCGGGAACTGTGGAAGAGATATATCTTGATTGAATTAACCTGCTAAAACCGCGTAGCTGATCTACAATCCCTCACTGCATGAGATCCTGGTGAATGTTAAATGCTGACCCCAGATATATGGCACAATAACAATTTATCCATCAATATTATCGGGTCTTGTGGTTACAGTCAGCAGGATTAGCGATCCTGATGAAATTAAGAAGGTCCTTCCGGTCATATCGTCTGCATGGGGTATGCCAAATCTTGCAGCTGCTTTTAAGGACACGATTAATGCTATGAGGTTTCATGGAGGCCTGGTCTGTGCTGCCTATGATGGTGGGGAGATGGTTGGAATGCAATTTAGCTTCCCCGGGTTTCGACGTGGAAAAACCTACCTTTATTCGCATATGACGGGAATAATTGAGAAGAAGAAGTATTCGGGAATCGGGTATCATCTGAAGATGTTTCAGAAGAAATGGGCTCTTGAAAATGGCTACGATCTCATAGCGTGGACATTTGATCCGATCCGCTCGTTGAATGCGCATTTCAATCTCAACAAGCTGGGCGCGATCACAAGAACTCTCGTACCTAACTTTTATGGCACCATGGAAGATTCATTGAACGCAGGAATTCCCACAGATCGTGTCGTGGCTGAATGGTGGATAAAAGAAAAGAGTATGATACCAGAAGGAGACAATTCAGTAGTATTAGATGTAAGCAAACAGAATTTTAACCTTCAGATCGAAGAGATCACCAGCTTCCAGCCAAAAGTCGTAAAAGTTGCCATACCATATGATATTACAAGCATAATGAGCAATGACCTTGCAAAGGCAGCAAGAATAAAGATGAGTCTCTCGGTAGTGCTTACAAGGCTATTCTCACTGCAATACAGTGTTGTGGACTTTGAGAAGAGTCAACCTTCATCATGGTATGTTCTTTCTACTGATCCGCCTCTTAAAAGCGGGAACTTGCCAAATCCATTTGTTTGAATTAACTATCTGTTCTTTCTATACGGGTCTCCGTGTCCAGATAGTATGATGTCAGCTTCATGATCAAGTATAAGCTGCTTAGATTGTTCTGCACGCTCCAGATCAAGAGTAAATGCCTTATTTATTGTTAGTGTCCCCTTGGAGTTTACAAGGGCATCTCCAACAAACAGCGCATTATCCGATTTCAGGAAATATGATGTGCTTCCGGGAGTATGACCAGGCGTATCTATTACTTCCAGCCCTTCAAACGAGAGGCTGGAAACCGGATTGACAGAGCTTACCGGGTCGATTTTCATAAGTCTCCCTACAAACTTGCTTAACAACGACGGAGCCGGTTTTATCCTAGCGTGCCCAGTTGCAACATCGACTTCCCTGTCCGGCATGTATATTAAGGGCGAAAACGCATCCTTCAACGCCTTAAGTCCACCAATGTGATCAGGGTGGTAGTGAGTAATGAGAACGATGTCAGGTTTTGTTCCCCTGGAGTTAAAATAAGAGATAATCTTCCTACCCGACCCTCGGGTTCCGGCATCAACGAGAATAATTTTTCCATTTAGTGTAAACGTGTAGGCATTTGCCATTGTTCCATCTATTCTCTCTATGCTTCCTGATACTTTCATGACTGGGAGATATCGCGTTCTATATTATATTTCCAACCTACTGATAAAAAGAGAATAAATAAAAAAATCTTGAGGCAACGGGTGCGTTACCTCTGAACCTCTAAGTATTCCTCAGGCGTCTCTGTTAGCCTGACTGTTGATATCTTCAGTTCCCCACTCCTTGAATACTTCACCTGTACATCCCCTCCAATTTCTCCAGACGAAAGCGCAAGAAGAAGATCCTTCATTTTTGGAGTCTTCCTTCCTCCTATCTCAAGGATCACGTCTCCCGGCCTCAGCCCAGCGGAGTATGCAGGCCCATTCTTCGTTATTCTGGCAACCAATACGCCTTCCTCAGGATCCACCTCAAACCTCCTTGCAACCTG